>JAXHTU010000133.1:0-6226 GCA_034189955.1 Pseudomonadota bacterium
CCTCCCCCGCAGGGGGAGGAACGCCGTGAGACTGGTTCCGCCGACCCGGTGGCCGCGATTCCTGAAGCGGCGCCTGCCGACCTCGCTGTGGGGCCGGTCGCTGCTGATCATCGTCCTGCCGGTGCTGGTCATGCAGGTCGCCGTCACCTGGGCCTTTTTCGACATGCACTGGCAGACGGTCACCGCCCGCCTGTCCGAAGGCCTCGCCGGCGACATCGCCTGGGCCTCGGAAAGCTACGCCGACGATCCGACGCCGCGAAACCTGGCCGTCATCGCCGACCGCGCCCAGCGTTCCATGTCGCTGTCGGTCGATCTGCGCGAGGGCGACGTCCTGCCGGCCGAGCAGGATCGCGGGCCGATCGGCGTCGTCGACCGCACCCTCGAGAAGGCGCTGGCGGCGCGGATCGACCGGCCCGTCTGGTTCTCGACCACCCGCTACCCGGCCTATGTCGACATCCGGGTGCAGCAGCCGGACGGCGTGCTGCGGATCATCGCCCCGCGCGAGCGGGCCGTGGCCACCCAGGCCCATATCTTCGTCCTGTGGCTGTTCCTCGCCACCGTCCTGCTGATGGGCGTCGCCATCCTGTTCATTCGCAATCAGGTCCGCGCCATCGAACGCCTCGCCGAGGCGGCCGAGGCCTTCGGCCGCGGCGAGTCGCGCGAACGCTTCAAGCCGCACGGCGCCAGGGAAGTCCGCGCCGCGGCCCGCGCCTTCATGGACATGCGCGACCGGATCCAGCGCCATATCGACCAGCGCACCGCCCTGCTCGCCTCGGTCAGCCACGACCTGCGCACGCCCCTGACCCGCCTGCGGCTGGAGCTGGCCCTCGCCCCGCCCTTCAAGCGCGCCGGCGCCATGCAGGGCGACCTCGACGAGATGGAGCATATGATCGACGAATACCTCGCCTTCGCCCGCGGCGAGGCGGGCGAGGCGGCGCAGACCGTCCCGGTCGCCGATCTGCTGGCGGTCGCGGCCGAGAACGCCCGCCGCGTCGGCGCCGAGGTCGAGGTCGCGGCGCCCAGGGAACTCACCGCCAGCCTGCGGCCGCTCGCCCTGAAGCGGGCGCTGGCCAATCTCGCCGGCAATGCGGCGGCGCACGGCGAACACGTCCGGTTGGGCGCCCGCGCCCTGCCCTCGGGCGGGCTGGAGATCACCATCGAGGACGACGGTCCCGGCATCCCCGACGACATGCACGAGGAGGCCTTCCGGCCGTTCTCGCGTCTCGACGCCTCGCGCAACCAGAACCGCAAGGGCGTCGGCCTCGGCCTCGCCATCGCCCGCGACGTGGCGCGCAGTCACGGCGGCGACATCACCCTGGCGCGCAGCGACCTGGGCGGGCTGCGCGCGACCATCCGGCTGCCCGGCTGATCAAAAACGGCGCCGCCCACTGGCGAAACGGGGCCGCGAGGCGCATCTTTTCCGCGACGGGGGAACCGGAGAACCACGATGCGCAAACTCGCCTTTCTGGCGCCGCTCGGCGCCATCCTCGCCACCCTCGCCGGCCCGGCCATGGCCGATCCGGCTTCGGTCACCGTCACCCTCGGCCCCGACCTTCAGGAGAAGGTCGAGGAATTGGGCGAACGCGACGTCCGTCAACAGTCCGACCGCCTCGCCGAGATCGTCCGACAGGGCGTCGGCGACAGCGTCCGTCTGGACGGCGCTCGGATCGAACTGGTGCTGACCGATCTCAAGCCCAACCGTCCGACGTTCGAACAGATGGCCGACCGGCCGGGTCTCGACCCCTTCCGCAGCATCTCCATCGGCGGGGCGGCGATCGAGGGCGTGATCACCACCGCCGACGGCGAGGTGCTGCCGGTCAAATACGACTGGTTCTCGCACAATCTGGCGGACGTGCGCGGCTACGGCACCTGGCAGGACGCCGAACGGGCCTATCGGCGGCTGGCCGACCATCTGGCCGAAGGGCGCTACGTCAGCCGCTGATCGCCCGCGCGCGCTGAACGGCGGCCTCGACCGCGGCGCGGGCCGCGCCGTCGAGGTCGTCGCCGGATTCCATGGCGTCCAGTCCGGCGCGGGTGGTGCCGCCCGGCGAGGCGATGCGCGCGACCAGATCCTCCAGCGCCGCGCCGGTCTCGGCCCCGGCCCCGGCCGAGCGCAGGGCCCCGCGCGCCAGCCGCGCGGCGGCGTCCGGCTCCAGGCCCTGGGCCACGCCCGCCCGGGCCAGGGCCTGGACGAAGGCGTAGATGAAGGCGGGGGCCGAACCGGCCACCCCGGTGGCCACGTCCATCACGGATTCCTCGTCCAGATCCACCACATCGGCGATCGGTCCGAACAGGCTTCGCGCCGTCTCGCGCGCGGCCGGGTCCGACGACCACAGGGCCGCGACGCCGCGCGCCTGGGCCACCGCCGTGGTCGGCATCACCCGGACGACCGGCCGGCCCGCCACGGCGGCGATGTCAGCGGAGCCGACGCCCGCCATGACCGAGACGATGGGCGTCTCTGAAGCAAGCGCGGTCACCAGCGGCGTGAGCGCCGCCCGCCAGCCCGCCGGCTTGACCGCCAGCACCAGCGCCCGGGCCCCGGACAGGGCGCTCGACGGCGGATTGACCCGCGCGCCCCGCGCCCGGGCCGCCTCGGCCGCCGGCGCCTCCGAGCGGCTGAGGATGATCAGATCGGACGGCGCGACCGCCCCCGTGGCCAGCCAGCCCTCGAGAATGGCGGAGCCCAGCCGTCCGCAACCGAGCAGGACGACCGGACCGGACATGGACTCTGTCATGGCGTCACGCCGTGCCGACGGTCTCGAACAGGCAGGAGTCGATCGCCTCCTGCGGCTTCTTGTTGCCGCGGATCATGAAGTCGAAGGCGGGGTAGTAGCGGTCCGCCGCCTCGACCGCCGCGTCGATCATCGACGCGGCCTGGCCCAGCGTCGGCCGCTCGCCCATCGGCAGGGCCAGCGAGTGGCGGAAGACGATCTCGCCGTCCTCGGCCCAGACCTCGAAATGGCCCATCCAGGTGCGCTGGTTGATCAGGCCGACCAGCTCATAGGCCGCGGACCGGCGCGCCTTGGACGCCTGCAGGTCGAGGGCGCAGCACAGCTGCAGGCAATCGCCCTCGGGCCGCCAGGCGAACCACAGCTCATAGTCCTTCCAGTCGCCCGCCAGGGCGAAGGCGAGATCGCCTTCGTCGGTGCGGTCGAACGGCAGATTCTCGGCTACCAGCACATGCTCCACGACATCCAGCGGGTCGTAGGGAAGCTCAACTTCTTCCGGCCGGGCAGTATCCATCAAGGCGTCTCCGGGCGCGACTCACGCCCTCTCAGGGAACGGTAGGCGGGTTCGCAGATTCGGCTCAACCGGCTGCGTCCTGCGCGGGAGAAGCCGCTGTGGACGTTCCCTTTTGAGGCTTCTTAGCCGCCGTCAGCGTCGCCACCTCGGCCCGCAGGGCCGCGATCTCGGCCTTCAGCGCGTCGAACTCGTCACGACGAACCAGGTCCATTTCCGCGACCATGCGATCCGTCTGCGCCCGGAAGGCGGTCTTGGCCTCCTCGCCCGCGGCCTGGGCCAGACCCATGGCGCCGGTGGTGAGCTTGGCGAACTCGTCGAGGATGGGGTTTCGCGTCTGCATGGGTGCCTCCGACTCGGACCGTCGAGCGTCGTTAAGGGATGGTTGCCTGATATGGTGAACGAAACCTTGATGTCGATGCGACCTGTGGCCCGATTGCGGCGGGCGCCCGTCGCCGTTGCGGAAATTTCAGGGACGCGGGTGGCGCCGCTTGCTAAACCGCCAGCCAGACCCGCCCAATAGGAGCGCCCGTGCCTTTTCCCGACATCAAGCCCGTATGGTTCAGCATCGGGCCGCTGGACATCCGCTGGTACGCCCTCGCCTATGTGGCGGGCATCGTCCTCGGCTGGTGGTATGCCAACCGTCTGGCCCGGAACAATGCGATCTGGCAGCCGGGCAAGCCGCCGGTCACCTCCCCCCAGCTCGACGATCTGGTGCTGTGGATCACCCTCGGCATCATCCTCGGCGGGCGCTTCGGCTACGCCCTGTTCTACAAGCCCGAGCTCTACGCCCAGCTGTTCACGGGCGCCGGCTGGGGCGAGCGGCTGGCGCTGTTCCGCCTGTGGGACGGCGGCATGTCGTTCCACGGCGGCCTGATCGGCGTCTCGCTGGCGATCGTCTGGTACGCCCGCAAGAACAGGATCCGCCTGCTCAGCCTCGGCGACCTCGTCGCGCCGGTGGCGCCGATTGGTCTGTTCTTCGGCCGCATCGCCAACTTCATCAACGGCGAGCTGTGGGGCCGCCCTACCGACGCGCCCTGGGGCATGGTGTTCTGCAACCGCACCATCGAGACGATGTACGGCTACTGCCCCGCCGGCCTGGTTCCCCGTCATCCCAGCCAGCTCTATGAAGCCGCCCTCGAGGGGATCGCCCTGGCGGTCATCCTGTGGCTGGCTGTGTTCAAGGGCCGCCTGCTGGCCAAGCCGGGCTATGTCACCGGCCTCTTCCTGTTCGGCTACGGCCTCGTCCGCGCCTCGCTCGAGAATGTGCGCCAGCCCGACGTCGGCCTCGAGAACCTGCCGCTGGGCCTGACAATGGGCATGATGCTGTCGATCCCGATGATGATCGTCGGCGCCTGGCTGATCTGGCGCGCCTGGAGCCGGCCGCCGGTGGCCGCGGAAGCCTGATGTCGGCCCCGGCCAGCGACCTGCGCGACCGTCTGGCGCGCGAGATCGCCCTGACCGGGCCGATGACGGTCGCCGACTACGTCACCCGCTGCCTGCACGATCCGAAGGGCGGCTACTACGCCACCCGGCCGTCGATCGGCGCGACCGGCGACTTCATCACCGCGCCGATGATCAGCCAGATGTTCGGCGAGCTGATCGGCCTGTGGGCCGTCGAGCTGTGGGAGCGGCTGGGCGCGCCCGAACGGGTGCGGCTGGTCGAGGTCGGCCCCGGCGACGGCACCCTGATGGCCGACGCCCTGCGCGCCGCCCGGCTGGCCCCGGAGTTCCTGCGCGCCGTCGATCTGGTCCTGATCGAGCCCAGCCCGCCCCTGCGCGAGGCCCAGGCGCGCATGCTGGCCGACAGCGACGTCCACCCGCGCTGGGTCGCCGCGCTGGACCGGATCGAGACCGACGCCCCGGTCATCCTGGTCGCCAACGAGGTGCTCGACTGCCTCCCCGCACGCCAGTTCGTGAAGACCGACGACGGCTGGGCCGAGCGCTGCGTCGGCGTCACCGACGACGGCGCCCTGACCTTCGGGCTGAAGGCGATCACCGGCGGCTTCAAACGCCCGGTCTTCGAGGTCGAAACGGGCCAGACCGTCGAAATCTCCGAACAGCAGGCGGTGTTCGGCCGCGAGGTCGCGGCCCTGATCAAGGCCGCCTCCGGCGCCGCCCTGCTGATCGACTACGGCCGCACCCGGCCGGAGGCGGGCGACACCCTGCAGGCCCTGCGCCGGCACCAGAAGGTCGACCCCCTGGCGGCGCCGGGAGAGGCCGACCTGACCCAGTGGGCCGATTTCCCCACCGTGCTGGAAGCCGCCGTCCACGCCGGCGCCGACGTCACGGGCTGCCTCGGTCAGGGCGAATTCCTCGGCCTGCTCGGCATCGAGGCCCGGGCCGACCGGCTCAGGGACGGCCGCCCCGACGCCGCCCCGGTCATCGACCGCCAGCTGGCGCGGCTGACCGCCGACGACCAGATGGGCGCCCTGTTCAAGGTCTGCGCGATCTTTTCGCCGCGAAGTCTGGTTGTCCCGGGTTTCGAGGATTGACCATGACGCTGGCCCCCATCACCCACCCCCTGCTGGATCGCGCCGGCCTCCGCCACGGCTTCTTCACGCGCGAGGGCGGCGTCTCGACCGGCCTGTACGAGGGTCTGAACACCGGGGTCGGCTCGAACGACGATCCCGCCGCCATCGCCGAGAACCGCCGTCGCGTCGCGGCCCATCTCGGCGGCGCCGCCGACGACATCGCCGCCGGCTACCAGATCCACTCCGCCGTCGCCCGCGTCGCCGAGGCCGGCTGGAAGGGCGAGCGGCCCGAGGGCGACGCCGTCGTCTCGGCCGCGCCCGGCGTCATCTGCGCCGTTCTGACCGCCGACTGCGCCCCGGTGCTGCTGGCCGACCCCGAAGCGGGCGTGGGCGGCGCCCTCGGCGGAATCGTCCACTCGACCGTGGCGGCCATGCAGGCCCTCGGCGCCCGCCCGGATCGCATCGTCGCCGTCGTCGGCCCCTGCATCGCCCCGGCCTCCTACGAGGTCGAC
>JAXHTU010000134.1:0-6098 GCA_034189955.1 Pseudomonadota bacterium
CCGGGTTGATCTTGACGATCTGGACCTTGACGGTGTCGCCGACGGCGAGGACCTGCGACGGGTGCGAGACGCGCTTCCACGACATGTCGGTGACGTGCAGCAGGCCGTCGATGCCGCCCAGATCCACGAACGCGCCATAGTCGGTGATGTTCTTGACCACGCCTTCGCGGACTTCACCCTCTTGCAGCTGGCCGACCAGCTCGGTGCGCTGTTCGGCGCGGGCTTCTTCCAGGATGGCGCGACGCGAGACGACGATGTTGCCGCGCGGACGGTCCATTTTCAGGATAGCGAAGGGCTGTTCCTTGCCCATCAGCGGGGCGACGTCGCGCACGGGGCGGATGTCGACCTGCGAGCCCGGCAGGAAGGCCGAGGCGCCGCCGAGGTCGACGGTGAAGCCGCCCTTGACCCGGCCGATGATGGCGCCATTGACCGGCTGGCCTTCGGCGAAGACGACTTCCAGACGGGTCCAGGCTTCTTCGCGGCGGGCCTTGTCGCGGCTGATGACGGCTTCACCCAGGGCGTTCTCGACGCGCTCGAGGTAGACTTCGACATTGTCGCCGAGCTTGGGGATGACGGCGCCTTCGCCGATGCCGAACTCGCGGGCCGGGATGCGGCCTTCGGTCTTGAGACCGACGTCGATGATCAGGATGTCCTTCTCGATGCCGACGACGCGGCCGTGGACGACCTGGCCTTCGCCGAGATCGCGACCCTGGAGGGTCTCGTCGAGCAGGGCGGCGAAGTCGTCACGCGAGGGATTGAAGCTTTGGGTATCGGTCATGCAGGGTTGAGGTTTCTAACGGTTGTGGCGCGCGACCGGAATGGCCCCGCGCGAGGTGGTTGAAGAGTGAAAGGCAGGTCGTCAGGACGCGAGGCGAATGAGCCAGAACGCCCGCGGAAGCCGAGGATGGGCGCGTTGGATTTGTCCCAGGGCCCCTAGAGACCCTGTCGGACGCGCGCCGCCTCGACGATACGGCGGGCCGCATCGAAGGCGGTCTCTATATCCATATCGGTCGTATCCAGCAAGACGGCGTCTTGCGCCTGCACCATCGGGGCGGCGCCGCGGCCGGCGTCGCGCTGGTCGCGGCGGACGATGTCGGCCAGCATGTCCTCGTAGGGAATGACCTCGCCGCGGGCGGTCAGCTGTTTCCAGCGGCGCGCAGCCCGGACCTCGGGCGTGGCGGTGACGAACAGCTTGGCCTGGGCGTCCGGGGCGATGACCGTGCCGATGTCGCGGCCGTCGAGCACGGCGCCGCCGGGGCGGGCGGCGAAGGCCTTCTGGAAGTCGAGCAGGGCGGCGCGTACGCCGGGATAGCCGGCGACGCGGCTGGCGGCCTCGCCGGCGCCGCGGTCGGTCAGGCGGTCCGTGTCGGTCAGATGGCTGGCGTCGAGGGCGCGGGCGACGGCGGCGGCGGCCGGCTCGTCGTCGAGCGAGCCGCCCTGGTCCAGCAGGCCGAGGCCGACGGCGCGGTACAGCAGGCCGGTGTCGAGGTGCGGCAGGCCGTAGAGGGCCGCGAGCCGGGCGGCGATGGTGCCCTTGCCCGAGGCGGCGGGGCCATCGACGGCGATGATCAGGGGGCGGCTCATGCGGCGGCGATATCGGCCCCGAGGCCGCGCATCAGCTCGACGAAGCCGGGGAAGCTGGTGGCGATCATGCCGGGCTCGTCGACAGTGACGGGCGCCGCGGCGGCGAGGCCGAGCACCAGATGGCTCATGGCGATGCGGTGGTCGCCGTGGGTGGTGACGGTCGCGCCGCCGCGAACGGGGCCGCCGGTGACGGTGAAGCCCTCGGCCTCCTCCTCGACGGCGACGCCGCAGGCCTGCAGTCCGGCGGCCATCAAGGCGATGCGGTCGCTTTCCTTGAGCCGCATCTCGCCGATGCCACGCATGACCGTCTTGCCCTCAGCGAAAGCGGCCGTGGCGGCGAGGATCGGATATTCGTCGATCATCGAGGCGGCGCGATCGGGGGGCACGAAGACGCCGTGGAGTTTCGAGTGGCGGGCGGTGACGTCGCCGACCTCCTCGCCGCCGGCCATGCGGCGGTTCGAGACGGTGAGATCGGCGCCCATTTCGCGCCAGGTCTCGAACAGGCCGGTGCGCAGGGGGTTGAGCATGACGCCCTCGACCGTGACCGCCGAGCCGGGGACGATCAGGGCGGCGGCGAGGGGGAAGGCGGCGGAGGACGGATCGCCGGGGACGGAGACGGGGGTGGCGGTCAACGGCTGGCCGCCGGTCAGGGTGATGCGCCAGCCGTCGCCGTGCGGCAGCACGCCGACCTCGGCCCCGAAGGCGCGCAGCATCCGTTCGGTGTGATCGCGGCTGGGCTCGGGCTCGGTGACCGCAGTCACGCCGTCGGCGTTGAGCCCGGCCAGCAGGATGGCCGACTTGATCTGGGCCGAGGCGACGGTCTGGAGATGGTCGATCGACGTCAGCCCGCCGCCCGAGACTTCGACCGGCAGGCGGTCTTCCTCGCCGGCCCAGGCGAAGCGGGCGCCCATGGCGGCGAGCGGGCCGGTGACCCGCTTCATCGGCCGCTGGCGCAGGGAGGCGTCGCCATCGAAGATGGCGGTGACGGGATAGCCGGCCGCCGCGCCCATCAGCAGGCGCACGCCGGTGCCGGCGTTGCCGCAGTCGATGACGGCGTCGGGCTGGCGGAAGCCGCCGTGGCCGGTGACGCGCCAGCGGCCCGGCCCCAGGCGTTCGACCGTGGCGCCGAAGGCTTCGACCGCGCGGGCGGTGGCGAGGACGTCGTCGCCCTCCAGCAGGCCGTCGATTTCGGTGACTCCGGTCGCCATGGCGCCGAGGATCAGGGCGCGGTGCGACATCGACTTGTCGCCCGGCGCGCGGGTCACGCCGGACAGGGCGGCGGCGCTTGCGGCGGTCAGGGTGGAGGGAACGGGCACCCGGCGGTCTCCGGAAAGGTCAGGCGGCGCGGGCGGCGCGAGAGATGGCTTTTGACAGCGGCCCCCCATGGTGGCAAGGGACGCGCCCGATTTCCCACTCCCGCCAAAGGTCTTACACCGTGGCCAATCCCGAACTGGGCCAGAAGCAGGTCTGCCCGAACTGCCAGGCCAAATTCTACGACCTGGGCCGCCGCCCGGCCCACTGCCCCAAATGCGCGACCGACTTCGATCCGGAGGAGGCGCTGAAGCTGCGCAACCGCCGCGGCCGTCCGGCCGGCTACGCCGCCGACGAGACCCCCGAGGAGGACGCCGAGGATCAGGTCGCCAAGAAGAAGCCGTCCGACGACGATGACGACGAGGAAGAAGCCGTCGCCACGCCGGAGATCGACGAGGAAGGCCACGAGCCGATCCTGACCCCGGACGACGACGACGACGAGGCCCCGGTCGATCCGACGGAAGAGTCCGGCATGGGCGAAGCCGGCGAGGACGACGTGCTGGCGGACGACGATGACGACGACTCCGTGCCCTTCATCGAGGACGAGGACGACGACGGCTTCGACGACGACATCGTCAAGCCGGGCAAGGACGACGACTAGGTTTTTCGGCCCGTCCGGGGTCGTTTCAGACGGCTTCGGACGGCGTGAAAATAAATGGCGGAACCGGGCTTGATCGCGATCAGGCCCTGACATAGGTTCCGCCGCCTCGCAGCAGGGCCTCGCGGCCCCCACGCGATCCGACCCAAGGGCCAGACGGCCCGCAGGTTCGGGGCTTTAGCTCAGTTGGTAGAGCGCTTGCATGGCATGCAAGAGGTCAGCGGTTCGACTCCGCTAAGCTCCACCATGAAGGCCCCGCGGGAGACCGCGGGGCCTTCGCCTTTTCAGCCCGGCGTTGATCGGGACCGCCCAATCCCTATCTTGTCGACAGCGGTCGACGCCTTGCCGGTTCCGGGGGGCGTGGACGACCGCCGGCCTGCTTCGGGGGCATCAGACGATGACGACGCGCACCATCCTGTTCGACAGCCCCTTCCTGCTGGGCTTCGACCACACCCGGGCCCTGATCGACCGGGCGGCGCGGGCGGCGGCGGACAGCTATCCGCCCTACAATGTCGAGCAGACCGGCGAGCATTCGGTGCGCATCAGCCTGGCCGTGGCGGGCTTCGGCCCCGACGATCTGGCGGTCACCCTCGAGGGCCGTCAGCTGACCGTGGCCGGCAAGCGCGAGGACGCCGCCGGCAAGGGCGACCAGGCCTTCCTGCATCGCGGCATCGCCGGCCGCGGCTTCGTGCGCAGCTTCGTCCTGGCCGACGGCATGGAGGTGGATCAGGCGCGGCTGGAGCACGGCCTGCTGCACGTCGATCTGAGCCGTCCCGAGGACCTGCCGACGGTGCGGCGCATACCCATCACGACGGGCTGATCCGGCCGTCGTCATACGGCCGCCGCTCGCGGGGCCGAACCACACCGCCCTTCGGGGCGTTAGTTCAGAGTAAGGAGGCGGTCGCGATGACGCCGATGATGATGACCAAGGAAGATTTCACCAGTCTGGGCGCGCCCGACCTGGTCTATGTGCGCGAGATCCGCGCCGCGGACGTGCTGGCCGATACGCCGATCCCCGAGGCCAAGGGCCTGAAGATCGACCCCGAGGCGGTGCTGTACGCCGTTCACGGCGCCGACGGCGAGCGTCTGGCCGTGATGATGGACCGGGAAACCGCCTTCGCCGCGGCCGTGGCGCACGAACTGGAGCCGGTGTCGGTTCATTAGGGTCTGATCGGCCCCTGCCCTATCCTAGCCTACCCTACGACCGTCATCCTCGGGCTTGACCCGAGGATCAGACGGAGGGCCGCACTGTGCCATCGGGATGGCCCGGCGGGCGGCGCCGCATCTTCTTCCACCAAGCACCGGACGGTCTGATCCTCGGGTCAAGCCCGAGGATGACGGCGAAGGGGTGGCCGCTTAAGCCGCCGTCGCCGGGGCCTGGTCGCGGACGAACAGGGCGTGGATGGCGTCGGCGGTGCGGGCCTGGCGCAGATGCTCGCGCATTTCCGCCGAGCGCAGCGCGCGCGAAACGGCCGCCAGGGCGCGCAGGTGCTCGGCCCCGTCACGTGGCGGGGCGAACAGGGCGAAGATCAGATCCACCGGCCGGTCGTCGACCGAGCCATAGGCGACCGGCGTGTCCAGCCGCACGAACACGGCCGTGACCCGCTCCAGCCCGTCGATCCGCGCATGGGGCACGGCCACGCCCGAGCCGAGGCCGGTCGAGCCGAGCGCCTCGCGCTCCATCAGCGCTTCGAGAATGCGGGCCTCGGGCAGGCCGAGGGTCTGGGCGGCGGCCTCGGCCACCGTATGCAAGGCCTGGCGCTTGGAGGACGCGCCGCTGCGCAGAACGACACCGCCGTCCGCGAGCAAATCACCGATGTCCATCAGCCTGTCCCGACTCTACCAATCATCCGCGATGGGCGGGCGCCGTTTAGACGACCCGCCCGGTCGTGGGAAGCACTATGACGCGTCGCCGTTTACCGAACCGTGTCCGTTGAGCGATTTGGTTGTGCGCTCGGGGTCGATCCAGCCGACGTTGCCGTCGGGCCGGCGATAGACCACCGACAGGCCGCCGTGGGCGGCGTTGCGGAACACCACGACCGGATAGCCGGTCATGTCCAGCTCCAGCACGGCGCGACCGACGGTGACGGTGCGGATCTCCGCTTCCGTCTCGGCGATGACCATGCCCACCGGCGGCGGACCGTCCTCGGCCCCCGCGTCGCCGAAATCGGCGTCCTCGACGGTGTCCGGATCGCGCAGGACCATGCCGCGGGCGACCTCGCGAGCCGCGTTCTCGGTCTTTTCGGGCGACAGCCCCTTGGGACCGATGTGGTGGTCCTTGAGCCGGCGCTTGTAGCGACGAACCCGCTTCTCAAGCTTTTCAAGGCTTTCGGTGAAGGCGGAATGGGCGTCGCCGCCGAGGCCGGAGGTGAAGACCACCTGCCCCGACGCCAGACGCACCCAGCAATCGACCTTGAAGCTGTGGCCGTCGCGGGCGACGATGACCTCGGCGTCCTGGGCCCCTCGTTCGAAATATTTGCCGATGCCGTCCTGGAGTTCCTGGGAGATGCGGGAGCCTAACGCTTCGCCGACATCCACGTGCTTGCCGCTGACCTGGATTTGCATGTCGATACAACGCGACTGATGGCGTTTGGTGTCAACGTCG
>JAXHTU010000135.1:0-6091 GCA_034189955.1 Pseudomonadota bacterium
GCCGCCGCCGCCGCGATCAGCCCGCCGACCACGATCACCGACGAAATGGCGTTGGTCACCGCCATCAGCGGCGTGTGCAGCGCCGGCGTCACCGACCAGACGACATAGTAGCCGACGAAGATCGCCAGCACGAAGATGGCGAGGCGGAAGATGGTGGGATCGACATGTTCCATCAGCCTTTGACTCCCTCATGCACCACGGCCCCGCCGTGGGTCACCGCCGCCGCCTTGAGGATCTCGTCCTCCAGATCGACCGTCATCACGCCGTCCGCCACCATCAGCCCGACGAAGGCGCTCAGGTTCCGCGCATACAGGGCCGAGGCGTCGGCGGGGATGCGGCCCGCCATATTGGTCCAGCCGACGATCTGCGCGCCGTTCGGCGTGGTCACCACCTCGCCCGCCTTCGCCCCCTCGACATTGCCGCCGTTGTCGATGGCCAGGTCGACCAGCACGCTGCCCGGCTTCATCGAGGCGACATGCGCCGCCGTGACCAGCCGCGGCGCCGCCCGTCCCGGGATCAGCGCCGTGGTGATGACGATGTCCTGTTTGACGATGTGGCTGGCGGTCAGCTCGACCTGTTTGGCCTGGTATTCGGCCGACATCGGCCTGGCGTAGCCGGCGGCGGTCTCGGCCGCCTTGAACTCCTCGTCCTCGACGGCGACGAATTTGGCCCCGAGGCTCTCGACCTGCTCCTTCGAGGCGGGCCGCACGTCGGTGGCCGTGACCACCGCCCCCAGCCGCCGCGCCGTGGCCACGGCCTGCAGTCCGGCCACGCCCGCCCCCATGACGAAGACCTTGGCCGGGGCCACCGTGCCCGCCGCCGTCATCATCATCGGAAAGCCCTTGCCGAAGGCGTACGCCGCCTCGATCACCGCCCGATAGCCGGCCAGATTGGCCTGGGACGACAGGGCGTCCATCACCTGGGCCCGCGAGATGCGCGGCACGAACTCCATGGCGAAGGCGGTGACGTGGGCCCCGGCCAGGGCCGTCACCGTCTCCTTATCGCGGTAGGCGTCCAGCAGGGCCACGACGACCGCGCCGGGCTTGAGCGCGCTGGTCTCCTGCGCGGTCGGCCCGCGCACCTTCAGCAGGAGGTCGGCGCCCGACAACACGGTCTTGATGTCGGGCTTCACCGCCGCGCCGGCGGCCGCATAGTCGGCGTCGGGTAGGGACGAGCCGGTCCCCGTCCCGGCCTCGACCGTCACGGTCGCGCCGAGGGCGATCAGCTTCTTCACCGTCTCCGGCGTAACGGCGCAGCGCGTTTCGCCATCACGGCGTTCGCGGGTCACGGCGATGGCGACAGCCAAGCGAATCCCTCCGTCTTCTCGGACGTTGGAACGTTAGGCTGATCGGGGACGGCGCGTCAAAGCGCTCAAGCAGCGAGCGACCGCGTCGCGAGCGTTGGCGCCCTAGTGCTGCGCCTTCTTGCCCGACTTCAGGAACCACCAGCCCGCGACCAGCAGCACCGCCGCCGCGATCACGCCGCCGAAGAAGTTGCCGGCCGGCTGGAACCACATCACCAGGAAGGTGAGCAGCGCCGCGATCAGCAGCGAACCCCATTTGGCCATGCCTGTGAACAGCGCGAAGGTCGAGGCCTGCTCTTCGATATGCTGGGTGCCGCGAACATAGGCGTCGGGGGCATCGGGGGCGTGGTGCGGGTCGGCCATGATCGGGTCCGGGAATCTGACAGCGGTTGGCGCCCTTATAGCGGGGCGGCGCTCAGGCTCAAGCCACCGCCTCGAACCGGTCGATCAGCCCCTCCAGCCGCTTCGTGCCGATGGTCCAGAAGGCCGGATCGCGCGGGTTCAGCCCGAACGGCGCCAAGGCCTCGACATAGCCCTTCGATCCTCCGCCGGCGAGCAGCTGACGATACAGCGGCGTGAAGCCGGCCGGGTCCTTCGCCCGCGTCTCCATCAGCGCCGCCACCAGCAGATCGCCGAAGGCGTAGGCGTAGACGTAGAAGGGCGAGTGGACGAAATGGCTGACATAGCTCCACCAGTGCTCGTAACCGGCGTTCAGCGTGATCGCCGGGCCCAGCGAGGCGCCCATCTCCTCCAGCCACAGTTCGCCCAGCCGCTCGACCGAGACCTCGCCCGCGGCCCGCTCGTCGTGGAAACGCGTCTCGAAGCGGTGGAAGGCGATCTGACGGACCACGGTGTTGAGCCCGTCCTCGATCCGTCCGGCCAGCAGGCCGCGCTGCTCGGCCTTCGGCGCCGTGGCCAACAGCCGGTCGAAGGTCAGCCCCTCGGCGAAGATCGAGGCCGTCTCGGCCAGGGTCAGCGGCGTGTCGGCCAGCAGACTGCCCTGCCCCGCCGCCAGCGTCTGGTGCACGCCGTGCCCCAGCTCGTGCGCCAGGGTCAGCACGTCGCGCCGCTCGCCCATCCAGTTCAGGAACACATAGGGGTGGCGGTCCGAGGTCACGGGGTGGGCATAGGCCCCCGACTGTTTCCCGGGCCGGGCCCGGCCGTCGATCCACGGCTTGTCGAAGAAGCCGCCGGCCCGGTCGGCGAACTCGGGGCCGAGGTCGGCGAAGCTCTCCAGCACCAGCTGTTTGCCGGCGGCCCAGTCATAGCCGCGCGGCGCCGTCGTCTCGATCGGCGCGTTTCGATCCCACTGGTCCAGCACCGTCTTGCCCATGGCCCTGGCCTTCAGCGCATAATAGCGGTGGGACAGGCGCGGATAGGCGGCGGCGACCGCCTCGGCCATGGCGTCGACCGACTCGCCGTCGACTTCATTGGCCAGGTGCCGACCGTCGGCGGGGCGTTTGAACCCGCGCCATTTGTCTTCCAGCGCCTTGTCGGCGGCCACGGTGTTGAGCGCCAGGGCCATGGTCTGCACCCGCGCGGCGAGGGCCGCGTTCAGTCCGGTCGCGGCCGCCTTGCGTCGCTCGCCCTTGGGATCCGACAGCCGGTTCAGCGCCTCGGCCAGGGTCAGCTCTTCCTTGCCGGCCTCGACCTTCATCGCCGCCAGGGTTTCGTCGAACAGCCGCGGCCACTGGGCGCTGATCGGGCCGCGCTCGGCGAGGAAGGTCTCCAGCTCCTGGCTAAGCTCGTGCGGCTTCATCGCCCGCACCCGCCGCAGCCATGGCCGCCAGCGCGCCGCGGCTGGATGGGCGGCCAGCGCCGCCTCGATCTCGGCCTCCTCCAGCTGGTTGATCTCCAGCGTCACCCAGACGGTGGGCGTGGCGATGGCGGTGATCTTCTCGCGCGCCGTGGCCTCGAAACCCTGGGCCGCGGCGTCGTTGCGGTTGGTCGAGGCGGCGAGGAAGGCATAGGCCCCCAACCCGCCGAGAACATCCGCCGCCTGCTCGTACAGGCTCACCGCCCGGTCCAGACGCTCGCCCAGCGCGGCGGCGTCGGCCCGCGCCTCCACCAGCCGCCCCTGCAGGGCGTTGAGCGCATCCACCCGGGCCCTGGCGCGGTCGAGGTCCGCCGCGATCCGCGGGTCCTCATGGGACAGATAAAGGTCTGACAGGTCCCAAAGCGGGGCCTCGGTCGGATCGGCGGGGGTCTGGAAGGGTGCGTTCATGACTGGAGTTGTGGGGATGCGAACCGCCCGGCGCAACGCCCGAAAGCCGCCAGACGCCTATCGGCCTGCCTGTCACATCGGCGATGAAGGAGATCCCGACATGAGCTTTCGCATTCGCGCCCTGCCCCCCGGGCCGTTCCAACCGCTGTTCGATCTGGACGCCGCCGCCCTGCAGGCCGTGGGTGCGCGCCGCATGATCGCCGACGCGCCGAACGCCGCGCCCTGCCGGGTCAGCCTGATCGACGCAGAGCCCGGCGAGCCGCTGATCCTCGTCGGCTACCGCCACCTCGACGCCCCCGCCAGCCCGTATCGCGGCGAGGGTCCCGTGTTCGTGCGCGAATGCGCTGCCGAGGCGGCGCCCGCCCCCGGCGAGATTCCCGACATGCTGGCCCGTCGTCTGCTGTCGGCGCGGGTCTATGACGCCGACTGGATGATGACCGACGCCGATGTGGTCGAGGGCGTGAATCTCTCCGCCAGGCTGAAACGCTGGTTTCAGACTCCGTCGTCGGCGGTCGTGCATCTGCACACCGCCCGACGGGGCTGCTTCATGGCCGAGGCGCGCCGGGCCTGAGCCGTCCGAAGCGGCGGATCAGTTGCTGCCCGGCTTGAGGGACGGCGCCGGCGCCGGGCTCGAGGCCAGTCCGGCGCCCGCGCGCATCTCTTGCCGCAGGGCCTCCAGCTCGCCGGGCTCGCAGCCATAGTGCTGGCACATCCGAGCGGCCATCTTGTCCAGCAACTGGGGCATGACCGACATCACGGCGCGGTTGGCCTCGGGCATCACCTGGACGGTCTTGGCGGAGATCGAGCGGCCCATCTCCGTATCGTAGAAGCCGATCAGCGCCTCAAGCTCCGCCTCGGTGAAGGCCGCGGCGTAGACCGGGACCATCTCGTTGATCATCTGCGGGACCAGGTCGGTGGCGAGTTCCGTCGTCAGGTCCACCAGAAATCGACGGTCCTCTTCCGGCAAGGTGATATCGCGGCTCATCTCGTCGCCGATCATCGCACCGATGGCGTCCTCGAACTGGTCCGACATCAGCAGGTCGATGTAGCGCCGGGTCAGCGCCAGCTGTCTGGCCGACGGGGCCGTCGCCGCCTGCGGAGTGTCGGACGCACCGACCGGCGTCGCGACCAGACCGGCGCCGGCTATCGCCGCCGCCAGACAAACAATCATGAAGCGCATGGCCATCCCCCTCGGCGCATGATCCGCGACACCGCCGCGGATTACAAGACCGGCTCAGGGATCGAAGGCGGAGATCAGAGCCTTCAGATCTGGCTCGTCGACCCAGTCGGCCGCCGTCTCGCGCGGCAGCCAGACCCGTTCGCGCTCCGCCTGCTCCTGCCACTCGGCGTGTTCGGCGGTCACTTCCAGACCATACAGGGTCACCACGCACCAGCGCGACGCCCGGCGCTTCAGGATCTTGAGATAGCGGAACGTCCCGAGGGGTTGGTCCCCCACCACCCCCTCGACCCCGGCCTCCTCGAGCGCCTCCTGGGCGGCCGCCTCGGCATCCGTCCTGCCGGTCATGCGCCCGCCCTTGGGGGTGACCCATCGGCGTGTCTCACGCGACGTGACGAGCAGAATTTCCACGCCGCCGGGGCGCCGCCGCCACGGCAGGGCGGCGACCTGCAAACGCTCGGAGGGGCGGGCGCGGGCGGGGGTCTTGGTCGTCAAGTCAGAACGGCTCCAGCAATCCGGATCCCTCAAGCGATGGCGGCGAGCCATCGTGCCGCGGGGCGCCCGTTCCTGTTCAGTCCCGCGTCCGTGTCCGCGCGTCAACCCGTCTGCCTACGGAGGATTTGTCATAAGGGTCGATCGATGGAGCCGATCGCCTGCCGGGCCGGCCATGGCCCTCGCCCGGAGCGGCCGCCTGAAACGAAAACGGCGGCGGAGATCGCTCTCCGCCGCCGCCTTGTTCGTCCGGATCAGGTCCGATCAGGCGCCCAGCGAGGCCGGGTCGACCTTGAAGCCCGGTCCCATGGTCGAGGACAGGGTGATGCGCTTGATGTAGGTGCCCTTGGCGCCGGCCGGACGGGCCTTGCTGAGGGCGTCGACATAGGCCTTCACGTTGGCTTCGAGGGCTTCCTGGGTGAAGGAGGCCTTGCCGATGCCGCCGTGGGCGATGCCGGCCTTCTCGACGCGGAACTCGACCGCGCCGCCCTTGGCGTCCTTGACGGCCTGGGCGACGTTCGGGGTCACGGTGCCGACCTTGGGGTTCGGCATCAGGCCGCGCGGGCCCAGCACCTTACCCAGACGGCCGACCAGGGCCATCATGTCCGGGGACGCGATGACGCGGTCGAAGTCCATGAAGCCGCCGTTGATCTTCTCGTACAGGTCCTCGGCGCCCACGATGTCGGCGCCGGCGGCGGTCGCTTCGGCCGCCTTGGCGTCCTTGGCGAAGACGGCGACGCGAACGTCGCGGCCCGTGCCCGACGGCAGATTCACGACGCCGCGGACCTGCTGGTCGGCGTGACGCGGATCGACGCCCAGATTGACGGCGATCTCGATCGACTCGTCGAACTTGGCGGTGGCGTTGGATTTGACGGCGGCGATCGCCTCGGCGAAG
>JAXHTU010000136.1:0-5979 GCA_034189955.1 Pseudomonadota bacterium
CGCCGACGTCAGCCGCGAGGGGGTCCAGCGCGACCTCCTGCCGCTGATCGAGGGCACCACGGTGTCGACGAAATACGGGCCGGTGAAGTCCGACCATGTGCTGTTCATCGCCTCGGGCGCCTTCCATGTCGCCAAGCCGTCCGACCTGCTGCCCGAGCTGCAGGGACGGCTGCCGATCCGCGTCGAGCTCAAGGCCCTGACGCGCGACGACTTCGTGCGCATCCTGACCGAGCCCGAGGCCAATCTGATCCGCCAGAACCAGGCCCTGCTGGCCACCGAGGACGTCACCCTGACCTTCACCGACGACGCCGTCGGCGCCCTCGCCGACGCGGCGGTGGCGGCCAATTCGACGGTCGAGAACATCGGCGCCCGGCGGTTGCAGACGGTGCTGGAGCGGGTGCTGGAGGAGACCAGTTTCAAGGCCTCCGACCTCGCCGGCCAGACCGTCGCCTTCGACGGCGACCAGGTGCGCGACAAGGTCGCCGACCTCGCGCGGGACGCGGATCTGAGCCGGTTTATCCTCTGACCCCCATCCGGGCGGCCCCCTCCTTCGTAGAGCGAGGGGGACTGACCGGAGGAAGCCATGATCCGTCCACTCGCCGCCGCCCTCGTCCTGACCGCCCTGTCGGCGGGCGGCGCCGCCGCCCAGTCGCTGTCCGTCGACATGGACCAGTTTCGCGGTCGATGGTTCGAGGTTCTGCGCAGCCCCAACGACGTCCAGCGCGACTGCCGCCGGTCGCAGATCGACTTCACCGCCCGGGACCGCGCCGACCGGTACAGCCTTGTGGTCCGGTGCACGCGCCGCGCCGACGGCGAGGTCGAGCTGTTGCGGGCCAATGCAAGGGTCACCGACCCCGGCGTCAACACCCGCTTCCGCTTCACCCTGACCGGCCTGCTCAGCTTCGGCGGACTGGCCGGCCAGAACTACCGGGTCGTCGACCGCGCCGCCGACTACAGCTGGGCCATCCTCGCCCTGCCCGACGGCTCCGACTGGTGGGCCTGGCATCGCAGCCAGACTCCGCCCGCCTCGACCCGGATCCAGCTGATCGCCCGCGCCCGCGCCGCCGGCCTCGACACCCGCCAGGTCGTTCACACGGGTCGTTGAGGGGCCCAGACTTGAAACCGGAACGGATGCGGAACATAACGTCCGCATGCCCGCCGCCGTCGTCCAGATCGACCTCGTCTTCAGCCGTCCGGCGACGACCCTGTCGGTGACCCGCGGCGCGGCGCGGCTGATGGCCGACATGGGCTATGCGCCGCTGCTCGAGGTGTGCCTGCCCAACGGCCGGCGCGCCGACGTCATGGCCCTGGGCCCGCGCGGCGAGATCGCCATCTGCGAGGTCAAGTCGGGGCTGGAGGATTTCCGCGTCGACCGAAAATGGGGCGAGTACCGGCCGTACTGCGATCTGTTCTATTTCGCCGTGGCGCCCGAGTTTCCCTCGGACATCCTGCCGGACGAGCCGGGCCTGATCGTCGCCGACGGCTTCGGCGGGGCCGTGGTGCGCGAGGCCTGCGCCGCGCCCCTGGCGCCGGCCCGGCGCAAGGCCCTGACCATCGCCTTCGCCCGGCTGGGCGCGCTGCGCACGCTGCGGGATCAGACGGCGGGCTGAGCCGTCCCCGACGAGCCCATCTCGACCACGACGCCGCCCTCGCCGGCCGCGTTGAGCGCGGAAACAGTGGCGGCGCATCCGGTCAGGCTCTCCTCGCCGACCTTGACGAGGGCGGTCAGGGGGTAAGTCCGGTCGCTCATGCCGTCGCTGCATTCGGTGGCGGTCAGGGTGACCGACAGCGGCGTCCCCGCGCCCGTGGTCGCCTCCCAGATGGCCATGGTGCCCTGGAGCAGGGGCTGCCCCTGCGGCGCCCGCTGCTCGGGCCGGTCGACGCCGGAATAGACCAGCTCCGACCCGGTCAGCTCGACCGACCAGAACGGCTCGGTGCCCAGGGCCCGCAGCGGCGCGGTCAGATCGACCCCGGCCAGCACCGGCGCGGCCTCGGGCGCCGCGTCGGCGGCGGCCGGCGCCTCCGCCGCGGGCGAACAGGCGGACAGGCTGGAAATGGCGAGGGCGGTCAGAACGAAGGCGCGCATGGAAATCTCCCGGGGGCGGGCATGGAGCGCGGGACGCGGGCCGTCGTCAAGCGGGACCGCCACGTCGTTCAGGATCGGGGGTTACGGCTGGCCGGCGGCGCCGTGCGAGACCGAGGCCATCAGCACGCCGTCGGAGGGCTGGGCGGGGGTTTTGTAGATGAAGCCCCAGGTTGGATAGACGCTGCTGCCCAGGTCGTTGATCGGGTTGTACCAGACCTTGACCGCGGTCCAGTCGCCCTTGTCCGAGACGTCGACGACGGTGACGTTCTCCTCGACCTTGCCGCGGCTGCCGCCCCAATTGGCGTGGGTGACGCGGATGACCCGGTCGGTCAGCACCTCGGAGACGACGGCGACGTGGCCGCGGCTCATCCGGCCGCTGGGCTGGAAGGCGAGGACCGAGCCGGTGCGCGGACGCTCGCCGGTCTGGAAGCGATCGCGGGCCTGGGTCCACCAGGTGTGGGCGTCGCCGAAGATCTCGATGCCCGAGAACATCCGGGCGAAGGTGACGCACTGCCAGTAGGGCTCTCCGGCCTTCGCGACGGGGGCGGGGCCGCCCAGCGCAAAAAATCCGAGGGTCGCCGCAACCGCGGCGGCTGTGAGCCGTTTCATCATGCTGGCGTGTTTCCCGACTGCCTCTGGAATCAGCCTTAGACGATAGTTTCCGAGGGTTGAAGAACCCTTTCAGGCGAATTCGCCTCCGGACCCCCGTCCGGACGAGGGGCGCCGTTGCGTGCGGCCAGACCCCTCAGGGCCTTGCGGGCCGGGCGCTCCACGAGGTGGTAGGTGGCCGCCGCGGCCACCGGAATCGCCGCCACGACCGCCAGCCACACGATTACGTGAAGTCGTTTGTCGTCGGCCCCGGTCAGCCGCGCCGCGACATTGACGCCCAGCAGCAGCACCGGCGCGCAGACCATGTAGATCGAATAGGAGATTTCGCCGAGGTAGACGCCCGGCTTCGAGGCGAAGACGCCGGCGCGGTCGTTGTCGACCCCGGCCAGTCCGAGAATCAGCCCCCCGGCCAGCAGCACCACGACCGGATCCCACAGGCCCAGGGAGGCGCTGACCAGCAGGCCGGCGCCGCAGGCCAGGGCCAGCCACCCCCCGTGCCGAACGGGCGCGCGACGGTGGATCAGATACAGGGCGCAGCCCAGGGCGAAGCACGGCACGATCCGCAGCGCGCCCCAGCGGAAGGTCGCCTCGGTCAGGGAGAAGCCGGCGACCGGCTCGAACACGGCGTACAGGGCCACGGCGCCGCCGGCGGCGAGGGCCGTGGCCAGCACCGGCCGCCCGCGCATCCGCCAGGCGACGAAGGCGAAGGCGGGGAAGCTCAGATAGGCGAACCACTCGGCCGAGATCGACCACGACGGGTGGTTGAAGGCGGCGCTCGACGCCAGGCCCCAGGCGTGGGTCAGGCTCAGATGCGCCGGCAGGGAGCGCCAGTCCAGCAGGCTGTCGCTGACCGCGAGGCCCGCCGCCGTGGCCCCGACGCCGAGGGCGATCATCCCGGCCAGGGTCACCAGATGCAGCGGATAGACCCGCGCGATCCGCGCCCACAGGAAACCGCGATAGCTGAATCCGCCCGCGCGCCCGCGCCCCGCCGCCTCGAGATAGACATGGCTGAGGATGAAGCCCGACAGGACGAAGAAGACCTCGACGCCGAGATAGCCCTTCGTCACCGCCACCGGGACGAAGCTTACGTCGAGGTGCGGCCAGGCCGTGTACAACACCACCCACAGGGCGGCGAGGAACCTCAGGGTGGTGAGGGCGCGCAGGTCGGGCGGCGTCTGGACGGGCGTCATGGGCCCGCAGACTGGAGGGTCAGGGTCTAGGAACCGTTAAGCGCCGCACTGCGAGGGTTTGGCCTCGTCCGGGCCGTACTGGCCGCACGACCGGTCGATCTCGCCCTGGATCATGGCGCAGGGGTTGGCGACATTGCAGGGCGGGTGGGTCGCCGGGCTGACCATGACGCAGCGCTCGACCAGTTTCGCCGCCGCCTCGCCCCCGATCTCGGCGAGGCAGGAGCCGGGCTCGCCGGCCGGGCCGGCCGCGGCCGGATCGACCTCCTCCTGCGGCGGGGCGTCGACCGGCATTTCCGGCGTCGGTGCGGCCGTCTCCGCCGCCGGGGCCGGCGCTTCGGCGGGTTGCTGGCAGCCGGCGACCATGGCGGTCGCGGCCAGCAGGGCGAGAACGGTCCGGCGCATCCAGTCTCTCCGATCGATCAGGAAACGCCACCATAGGCATGGTTCGCGGCGGGGCGAAAGCCGGGCTCACCCGCCGCGCGAATCCCGCCCGACGCGGCGGAAGGGATAGCGGTCGCGGATGTTCGGCCCGAAGAACTGGCCCTTCGAAAAGGCCTCGCGAAAGGCGGCGTTCACCTCCGGCGGCACCCCGTCGTATTCATAGACCTCGCCGCTGACGAAGGTGACGCGCAGGCGCCGCCCCGGTTCGTCGTAGCTGAAGCGGCGGATGACGCTGGACGGCATGCGGGGGAAACGCCGCATCGCGCCGACGGCTCCCGTGCGGAGCCGTCGGCGACGGGATCAATCGCGCAACGAATCCGGCACCAGGCCGCCATTTTCGGCCAGCTTGCGCCAGACCGCCTTCGACAGGGCGATGTTCTGTTCGGCGCTGCCGTGCGGTCCGGCGTTGACGCCCAGCTCCTGCGCCAGATCCTTGCGCGCCTCGAGGCTGGAATCGAGCCCCAGCAGCTTCAGCAGATCGACGATCGAGGTGCGCCAATTGCCGGCGCTCTCGCCCTTCATCTCGGCCATGGAGACCAGCACGGCCTCGACATCGACGGTCGAGGCGGCCGGGGCGGCGGTCGGGGCCGCCGGCGCTGCGGGGGCGGTTTGCGGCGCGGGGGCCGCCTTGGGCCTGTGACCCCGGATCCGGTCCCAGATCGAACTGAAGATGCTCATGGCGCGCGTTCCTGTGTTGGACCGGCCTAACGCCCCGGACGGGCGGCGGTTCAGTCCGGCTCGCGTTCTCCGACCTCGACCGGACGAACGGCCAGCAGCCAGCCGTCGACGAGGTGCAACTCGGGCACGGCCTCTTTCGTGAACGGCAGGTACCAGGTCGGGCCGCCGGCCGCCGGAGCGATCTCCAGCATGTCGTCGGCCCCGAAATTCTGCACCGCTTTCACGCTTCCGAGCACGACGCCATCGGGATCGCGGGCCTCCTTCCCGACCAGATCGGTCAGATAGAATTCGTCCTCGCCCGGTTCGGGCAGGCGGTCGCGGGGAATATAGAGCTTCAGCCCGCGCAGGGCGTCGGCTTGCTCCCTGGTGGCGATCTCCTTCGCCCTCCCGACCACGGCGGTCTTCTCCGGCCGGGCCGAGACCAGGGTCAGGCCGACCGAGCCGTCGGCGCGCAGCAGCGGGCCATAGGCCAACAGCGCCATCGGATCGGCGGTCCAGGCGGTGACCCGCACCTCGCCCTTGACCCCGAACCCGCCGGCGATCTGGGCGACCAGAATGAGAGTGTTGTCGTCGGCCACGCGCGCCTCGCTGTTCATCCATCCCGATAACAGAAAAGCAGCGCCCGGGCGTCCGGACGCTGCTTTCCGATCGTCTCGTTCCGCCGAAGCGGAACCCGGAGCGCTTAGGCCTCGGTCTTCTCTTCTTCGGTCGCTTCGGCGGCCGGAGCCTCTTCAGCAGCGGCCTCGGCCGGGGCTTCTTCAGCGGCGGCTTCAGCGGCCGGAGCCTCTTCAGCGGCGGCTTCCGGCTCCGGAGCCGGGGCGTTCTTGGCGGCCTCGGCGGCGGCCTTGGCCTCTTCCTTGGCGCGCTCGGCGGCTTCGGCGGCTTCCACCTTGGCGGCGGCTTCGGCCTCGGCGCGGTCGGCTTCGCGCTGGGCGCGTTCGGCGGCGCGTTCCTGGGCAAGAAGGCCCAGGAACG
>JAXHTU010000137.1:0-5978 GCA_034189955.1 Pseudomonadota bacterium
TTTCCAAGATCACCGAATAGTCGGGATCACGAAGACCGGCCTCAAGCCGCAAGCCTCCGCGAGGCGAGCATAGGCCGCACAGACGTCAGAACGGCCCCCGGAGCGATCCGGGGGCCGTTTTGCTGTGCGCTGGCTGAAATGGCCTCCCGCCTTGCGGGCAGGTCCGGCTCAGGTGAACCGCACCTCGACGCCCGGCTTCACCGCCCCGGCCAGCTGTTCGGCGTCCCAGTTGGTCAGGCGGACGCAGCCGCTGGAGGCGGTCTTGCCGATCTCGGCCGGCTCCGGCGTGCCGTGGATGCCGTAGGTGTCGCGCGACAGGTCGATCCACACCGAGCCGACCGGATTGTTCGGGCCCGGCGGCACGACCACCTTGTCGCCGCCGTCGCCATAGCTGACCCGCGACGGGTCGTAGGTGTAGTTGGGCCGGGGCGCGATCGCCCGGACGGTATGATTGCCCGAGGGCGAGGGCGTGTCGCCGCTGCCGATGGTGGCGGGGTAGAAGGCCAGCAGCTTGCCGTCGGCGTCGAAGGCCCGGAGCGAGTTCTCCCCCTTGTCGATGACGATCCGCGCCACCTCGCCCTGCAGTTCGGCCGGCCCCGGGGCCGCCACGACGATGGTCTGGCCGGCGCGCGCGAAATCGACGCCCGGGTTGAGCGCGTCCAGCAGGGCCTCGCTCATGTGGAATTTCTCGGCCAGGGCCTCGCGGGCGTCGGCGTAACCGACCGTCTCCAGCTCGCCCATGGCGGCGACATCTTCGGGAACCGCGCCGATGAAGGGGCCGGCGGCGTCGGCGGCGGTGATGGTGTAGTCGGCGAGAACCTTGCGGCTGTCGCCCGCGGCCAGCCGCTCGAACACTGTGGCGTCCAGCTCTCCGTCGACCTCGAGGTCATGGGCCTCTTCGAAGGCGGCGATGGCCTGGCGGGTGTTCTCGCCGCCGAGACCGTCGACGATCCCGGGAGAGAAGCGGGTGCGGTCGAGCAGGATCTGGGCCCGCGCCATGGCCGGGTCGGGGCGGGCGTCGGTCGGCAGCGCGCCGCTGACCGCTCCGCCCTGGCCGTTGGACGCCGGGCCGCCCGCGGCGCCGTCACCGGGGGTCGTCGGGTCGCCGGAGGGCGTCTGGCCGGAGGTCGACCCGGCGTCGCCCGGCGCGGCGGGAGGCGTGTAGGACGCCGTCTCGATCGACTGGCGCAGCTGCGAGGCGGCGGCGGCGGCCGGGTCGGCGCGTTCGGGCGCCGACCGGGACTCCCGCGCATTGTCGCCACAGGCCGCGGCGGCCAGAAGCGGCAGGGCGGCGACGAGGACGAGAGGGGCAGGGCGGCGGCGAACGGTCATGGCGGGCTCCGGCAGTCGGGGACCTGACCAACACCGTGCGCCGCCGGCCGTTCCGCTCAGCGGAGCGCCGCGGCCAATGCTTCCGCCGTCACGGCGGCCCAGCAGGCGTAGCCGGCATCGTTCAGGTGCAGGTCGTCCGGGCCGACGCCGCCCCGTTCCAGGCCGACCCAGTCGCCCATGGCGTCGAAACGATGCAGGACGGCATAGCCGACGCGTCCGCCCTCGAGATCGATCAGCCGGGCCATTTCGCCGAGCGCCGGATTGCGTCCGCGGAACGATGGATTGGTCGTGCCCTCGGGCAGTCGCTGCGGGTCGATCAGCAGGACGTCGACCCCGGCCCGGTCGAGGATGGCTTCACCGCGCCGGAAGTCGGCGAATATGTCGTCCATGGGCCGGTCCCGAAGGACGTCGTTGGTGCCCAGCTGCCAGATCACCAGATCCGGGTCGCCGGCCTCGATCTCGCGGACCAGACGGTCGGCGGTGTCCTTCGCGGTTTCGCCGCCGATTCCCTTGTTGATCACCGTCACCTCGACCCCGGGAAGGCGCTGCTCCAGACCCGCCTCCAGCAGCGGCGTGAAGCCGAGCTCGCGCCGACTGGCCCCGACGCCCTCGATCGAGGATGAGCCCATGGCCAGAATGGTCAGCCGTCCGGAGGCGGCGGCGGCCCGACTGCGATCAAGACCGCCATTGGCGAGGACATGCTCGGGCGAAACCGGGCAGGCCGGCGGCGTGGCCGGAGCGGACTGGGCGACGGCGGCGGGCGCCGCGGCGAGCAGGGCGAGGGCGAGGGCGGCGGCGGCTGATTTCAAGGGTTGGGCTCTCCGGTGGCCGGATCGGTGGCGGTTTCGCCGCTGTTGCTGCTGCCTTCCGAGCCGGGCGGCTCCTGGGCCGGCCGCGGCGGCTCGCCCTCGTGGGCGGGCGGGCGCTGTTCTTCGTATTCATTCTGCCGGCCGGGCGCGCGGCCTTGTTCGGGCGAGGGGGACATGCAGGGCTCCAGTGCGCGAGATGACGATGGAAGGGCAACGCCCGTCGGCGGCGACGGCTCCGCAGCAACTCGTTCACCAAGCCTCTAAACCCTGTCGCAACGGCGGCCGGCGCATGCTGGAGCTGAACAGCCGGATCAGGACACATGGACGGGCCTACCGACATCGAGATCATTCGGCCGGACGCATTGCGGCCGGAGGACCGGACGGCGTGGGACGCAATTCGGGCGGCCGAGCCCGGTCTGGACCACCCCTACCTCGATCCCCGCTACACCGTGGCGGCGGCGGCCGTTCCCGGCGCGGCCCTGGCCGTGTTCCGGCGCGGCGGCGTGGCTGTCGGCTTCTTCCCGTTCCAGCGGCGCGGCCGGCTGGTACAGCCGCTGGGCGCGCCCCTGACCGACTACCACGGCGTCATCGCCAGCGCGGCCGAAGACCTCGACCCGGCCGCGGTGGCGCGGCGCCTGGGCGGAGTCCTGCGGGTCGGCGGCTGGATGTCGCCGGCCGGAGCGCCGCCGGGCTTCATCGCCCGGACCCGCCTCGCCACCGATGTGACGGGGGGCCGCGAGGCCCTCGTGGCGCGGCTGGAAGAGCGCGGCCACAAGGTGTTCAAGAACATGCGCCGGCTGCGGCGGGGATTCGAGCGGGAGTACGGCGAGCCGGTGTTCACCTGGGACGATCGCGACCCGGCGGTGCTGGACTGGATCATCGGCCTGAAGCGCGATCAGTACCGTCGCACCCGCCGGCACGATGTCTTCGCCTGCGGCTGGACCGGCGATCTGCTGCGGACCCTGTTCGAGACGCGCACGCCCGATTTCGGCCTGCGTGTCTCCAGTCTGAGGACGCGGGACGGGGTCCTGGCCGCGGCCGAGGCGTCGCTGGACGACGGCCGCACCCTGCATCTGTGGTTCCCGGTCTATGACCCGGCCTTCTCCCGCTTCGGGCTGGGCACCCTGCTGACCCGGCTGGAGCAGGAACAGGCGGCCGAAGAAGGCTATCGGAGCGTCGATTTCGGCGCCGGCGACGAGGGTTACAAGACCGCCCTGGCCGAGCCGGCCGGGCTCGTGTTCGAGGGCGTGGCCGAGGGGGCGCGTCCGGACCTGACCCGGCTGGCCGGGCGACTGATGGCCGGAGGCCCGGCGCCGTTGCGCCGCTTCGAACTGAGCCTGAGCCGCCGCTTCGACATCATCAACGCCTGCGAGACCCGCGCCGGGGACTGGTGGGCCGGGGCGGCGTCCGCCGCCGCCGCCGCCGCGCGCAAGAGCCTGGGAGCCGCCGTATGACCGACCACCTGATCCCCGCGTTCGACGCCGCCGCGCGCGAGGCCTTCGGGCGCGCCCCCCTGACCTATGGCCACCGCCTGCTGGAGACCGGCCTGTTCGGGGACGAGGCGCTGGCGCGCCAGCTGGAGCGCCATCCGGCCGGGCTGTTCGACATCAACATCTTCCACTACGACGCCGACGACCAGGCGATGCTGCAGACCGGGACCAAGGGCCGGCGCGGCGGCGCGGCCCTGCTGGAGGCGGCGAAGGCCGGCCGCATGTGGATCCAGATGCGCCGCATCCAGGACCACTGGCCTGAACTGGCCGCGGCCATGCGCCAGGTGTTCGCGGAACTCTCCCGCGAGGTTCCCGGCTTCCGGCCGGTCCAGGTGACCGGGCAGCTGATCCTGTCCGCCCCCTCGGCCAAGGTGCCGTTCCACGCCGATCCGCCGGGGGTGACGCTGTTCCATCTGCGCGGCGAGAAGCGGATGTGGGTCTATCCGGTCGACGAGACCCATCTGCCGACCCGGGTGATGGAGAACATCCTGCTGGAGCAGCAGACCGAGGACCTGCCCTACCGCCGCGACATGGATGCGGCGGCCCAGGTGTTCGACCTCAGGCCCGGGATGGCCATCGCCTGGCCGCTGCACGCGCCGCACCGGATCGAGAACCAGGGCAGTTTCAACGTCTCCCTGTCGTGCGACTACCAGACCTGGCGGTCGCGGATGACCAATGGCGCGCATTACGCCAATGGCGTTCTGCGCCGCTGGGGCGCGCCGGTGCTGCCGGCCGATCGGGCTCCCCTGGCCGCCCGCGCGGCGCTGTGGAGCGCCTCCCTCGGCCTGCGCCGGCTCGGCGTGGTCAAGACCCGGCTGGAGTCCTATGAACGGGCCTTCGAGCTGGGCGACGCGCCGCCGCCGCCGGAAAAGGGGCTGATCTCGCCCCTGGCGATGCGCTGAGCCCGGCTTCCTTACAACGAGGTCATGACCTCGATTTAAAGTGACTTGGCCGGGGCCCGGTCGCACCTTTTCGGCATCGTCCGGAGAGGGAGCCCCGCCATGAAATCCATCCTGCTGTCCGCCGCCGCCGCCGCGGCCGTCACCGCCGCCGTCGCCGGCCCGGCCCTGGCCGATCCCGGCGCCGAAGTCGAAATCGAACACGCTGTCGCCCGGGTCGTGGTCATCGTCGAGGACCGCGCCGACGTCGGCGTGGAGATCCAGCAAGGCGCGTCGCGCCTGCCCGCGCTCCGCGTCGAGCGGCGCGGCGCCGATGTCCGCATCAGCGGCGGCCTCGGCCGCCGTGTGGCCGGCTTCCGCGCCGGCGACGGCATCGGCGACTGCCGCTCCGGCCCGGACCAGACCCGGCCGGGGCAGGGGGCCTCGGTGGAGGTGCGAGGCATCGGGCGTGTCAGCGTCGACGACGCGCCGCTGATCGTCATCCGCGCCCCGCGCGATGTCAGGATCGACGCGGGCAGCGCCGTCTTCGGCTCGATCGGTCGCGGCGCCGCCTCGGTAGAGCTGGGCAACGGCGGCTGCGGCGACTGGGTGGTCGCCAATACCGACGGACCGGTCGAGGTCTCCTCGGGCGGCTCGGGCGGCATGATGGTCGGGACCTCCCGTTCGCTCGAGGTCAATCTGGCCGGCTCGGGGGATGTGACCGCGGGAGCCACCGGCCGCCTCGAGATCAGCCTCGCCGGATCGGGCGGGGCCACGATCGCGGAGGTCAACGGCGACGTCGACATTTCCATCGCCGGCTCGGGCGAGACCACGATCCGTCGCGGCCGCGCCCCGAACCTGGAGATCGCCATCGCCGGTTCGGGCGACATCGACTTCGGGGGTACGGCGGGCGACGTCAGCATTTCGATCGCCGGCTCGGGCGATGTGCGGGTCGCCGAGGCCACCGGGTCGGTCAGCCGCAGCGTCATCGGCTCGGGAGACATCCGCATCGGCCGCTGACCTCGCGCGCCCTTGCGGACCAGAGGGCCCGGTGCGTGGAACCCCCGGGCCCTCTTTCATATCCGGCGGCGAGCGAAATAGGTGCGCCGGATCCCCGCCGCCCTGCTTTCGCCGCTTGACGAAAGGGGACTCAATCGTCATAAGCGCCAACTCTTGTTGGACCGGCTGTGCACCTCGCGTGAGTTTGTGGTGCAGACGCGGTTCGCAGGAACGACCTGAGACCCTGTTCTTTGCAGTGACCCAGGACTTCAACGGCCTTCGCGGGTGACTGCGTGGGCCGATCGTTTTTGCGGACGTGCGTACTCTGAAGGCATTCGTGCCTGAAGACCTCCGGTCTTTGAAATGGTTCACAGGGACGCAGGTTCGCCTGCTTGGGAATAGCTACCGATATGGATCAAAGCATCCGCATCAGGCTCAAGGCCTTCGATCACCGCGTCCTCGACTTTTCG
>JAXHTU010000138.1:0-5887 GCA_034189955.1 Pseudomonadota bacterium
AGCTCCTCGTCGTCATCCGCCGGGCGATGGAAACCTCGCGCCTGCGCCGCGAGAACAGCGAGCTGAAGCGCCGCGACCTCGTGCCGTCGGATATGATCGGCTCGTCGACGAGCTTCAAGGCGCTGAAGTCGCTTGCGCCGACAGGGTGGGGACGGCTTTGCGCTCCATCCGCCGCCCCCACCCGGCTTCGCCTGCGGCTCAGCCGACCTCCCCGGGGCGGGGAGGGAGACGCTTGAGCCTCGATCAGATCCTCGCCGATATCCGCGCCTGCCGGGCCTGTCTCGGCCAGCTGCCGCACACGCCCCGCCCGGTGGTGCGCGTCTTCCCCGAGACCCGGCTGCTGATCTGCGGCCAGGCCCCCGGACGGCGGGTGCATGAAAGCGGCCTGCCGTTCACCGACCCCTCCGGCGACCGCCTGCGCGACTGGATGGGCGTCGATTACGAGACCTTCTACGCCGACCGCCGTCTCGGCGTCGCCGCCCAGGCCTTCTGCTATCCGGGGACCGCCCCGAAAGGCGGCGACTATCCGCCCCCGCGCCGCTGCGCCGAGCTGTGGCGGCCCGGCTTGCTGGCCGAACTGCCGGGCGTCGAACTGACCCTGCTGGTCGGCGGCTACGCCCAGGTCTGGGCCCTCGGCGACCGGGCGAAGGTCAACATGACAGAGACGGTGCGGTCCTGGCGCGACTACGCCCCCGACATCCTGCCGATGCCGCACCCGTCCTGGCGCAACACCGCCTGGCTGCGGAAGAATCCGTGGTTCGAGGCCGAGGTGCTGCCGTATCTTCGCCAAAGGGTCCGGGGCATTCTGGAAGGATGATCGAGCATCGACTCTTTTCCCTTCTCCCCTCGGGGGAGAAGGTGGCCCGGAGGGCCGGATGAGGGGGATGCCTGATCCGGATCGCCCGGCGACCATTTCGCGTCGAACAGCCCCCTCATCCGGACGGCTTCGCCGCCCACCTTCTCCCCCGAGGGGAGAAGGAAGAGCGATCGCCCTGTTCCTCGCCCTCACCCTCGCCGGCTGCACCACGCCCGCCATCCAGCCGCCCCTGACCCCGCCGCCCGCCTTCGCCGGCCCGGCGCTCGAAGCCCGCGCCCTCGTCATGGACGACGGCGCCCGCCTGCCGCTGGTGCGCTGGACCCCGGAGGCCGAGCCGTGGGCCGTGATCGTCGCCCTGCACGGCGTCAACGACGGCCGCGCCGCCTTCCGCCTCGCCGGGCCATGGTGGGCCGAGCAGGGCATCGAGACCTGGGCCTTCGACCAGCGCGGGTTCGGCGCCGCGCCGGGGCGGGGGATATGGCCGGGCGAGGACCGGATGGTCGCCGACCTGCGCACCGCCGTCGCCCTCGCCCGCGCGCGCCATCCCGGGGCGATCATCGCCGTCGCCGGCGAGAGCATGGGCGGCGCCGTGGCCATCGCCGCCTTCGCCTCAGACCGGCCGCCGGAGGCCGACCGCGTCATCCTGCTGGCCCCCGCGGTCTGGGGCTGGTCGGCCCAGGGCCCGCTCAACGCCACCGCCCTGTGGCTCACCGCCCGGACCCTCGGCGACCGCGCCGTCCAGCCGCCGGCCTGGGCCGTCCGGGACCGCGCGGCCTCCGACAACCGGGTCGAACTGTTCCGCAACGGCCGCGATCCCAACAGCCTGCTGACCACGCGCTTCGACCTGCTGTACGGCCTCGTCGACCTCATGGAGTCGGCCTCGGCGGGGCTGGGCGAGGTCGGCGCCCGGACCCTGCTGATGTACGGCGGTCACGACCATCTGGTGCCCAAGGGGGCGATGCGCCGGGCCCTCGAGCGCGCCGGCGACCGCCCCGGCCTGCGCACCGCCTTCTACCCCGACGGCTGGCACCTGCTGAACCGCGACCTGCAGGCGGAGACGGTGTTTCGCGATGTGGAGCACTGGCTGCGCGACCCGGCCGCGCCGCTGCCGTCGGGGGCGGGGGCGGTGTCGCCGGCCCTCGGCCCCGGCTGACGCGAAACCGCCATGCTTGCGGTGTTATCCGTCCGCGCGTAAACGCCCGCCAACAAAAAAACACCCCGGGAGACGCTCAGGTGAGCATGACGCTGTTTGATTCCCCGTCCTTCGCGAACCACGAAGGCGTCCACGCGGTTTTTGACGAAAAGACCGGCCTGCGCGCCATTATCGCTGTTCACTCATCCGCCCGCGGCCCGGCCGTCGGCGGCACCCGGATGTGGAACTACGCCTCCAGCGCCGAAGCTCTCGAGGACGTGCTGCGCCTGTCGAAGGGCATGAGCTACAAGAACGCCGTCGCCGACCTCGAAATGGGCGGCGGCAAGTCGGTCATCATCGGCGACAGCCGCACCCAGAAGACGCCCGAGCTGTTCCGCGCCTTCGGCCGCGCCGTCGACACCCTCGGCGGCCTCTACTATGCGGCGGAAGACGTCGGCGTCTCCGTCGACGACATCGCCGAGGCCCGCAAGGTCACCCCCTATGTGCTCGGCCTCAACGATGGCCCCGAGGCCTCGGGCGACCCCAGCCCGGTCACCGCCGAGGGCGTCTATCGCTCGACCCTGACCGTCGCCCGCCGCCTGTGGAACCAGGACGACCTGACCGGCCTGACCATCGCCCTGCAGGGCATCGGCCACGTCGGCGGCTATCTGGCCGACAAGCTGCACGCCGCCGGCGCGAAGCTGGTGATGACCGACGTCAACACCGCCCTGCTGGCCGAGGTCGCCGCCCGCACCAGCGCCGAGATCGTCGCTCCCGACGCCATCTATGACGTGAAGGCCGACATCTACGCCCCCTGCGCCCTCGGCGCGACGCTGAACCCGCAGACGCTGGACCGGCTGACGGTCAAGGCCGTCGTCGGCGCCGCCAACAACCAGCTGGCCACCGCCGACATCGGCCAGACCCTGTTCGAGCGCGGCGTGCTGTACGCCCCCGACTATGTCGTCAACGGCGGCGGCATCATCAATGTCGCCTCAGAGCTCCGCGCCCGCCAGACCGGCGGAGCCTATGACCCCGACTGGGTCGAGACCAAGCTGTCGCGCCTGATGGAGACGCTGGAGGAAATCCTCGAACGCTCCGCCGTCGAGAACCGCCCGACGCACGAGATCGCCGGCGCCATCGCCGAGGCCCGCATCAACGCCGCCCGCGACGCCAAGGCCGAGCAACGCCAGGCGGCCTGACCTTACGACCGATTTTGACGGACCGAGGCTTTATGGTGCGTCATGACGGAGGCGGGGAAATGGACGGTCCGGACGGTCCGGACGGTTCGGACGGTGTTTTTGAGTTTTGCCCGGGTGAAAACCGGGGCCCGGCGCCGCGGATTCGCCCCCGGGCGCCAGACAGACCACACTCGCCGCAAACGCCCCATGATTCGGGCCGAGGCGCCATGACCGCAACCGACCGCAAGGGCTTTGATCCGCTGCTCCTCGTCATGGTGGTCGGCTTCGTCGTGGCCGTCGGCGCCATGGCCTGGCCGGCCTTCCGCGCCGATCCGATGAGCGCGCCGGGGCTGGTGCTGATCTTCACCGCCGGCGCCGTGGCCCTGATCGGCCTGTTCGCCTTCGCTCGCGGCGAGACCCGCAGGCCGCTGGGCGACACCACGATCGAGCTGCTGGACGCCATGGCCGAGCCCGCCGCCCTGGTCTGGGCCTCGGGCCAGGTGCTGGCCTTCAACGCCGCCTGGGCCGAGAGCAACGGCGCCATCACCACCCTGCCCAAGGGCCGTTCGGCCTCGGCCCTCTACATGGCCTTCGCCCAGGCGCGCGCCGGCGAGCAGGGCCGCGCCATCGTCGTCATCGGCGAGCGCGAACAGGAGGTGCTGATCGGCCAGGCGGGGGAGGGCCGCTTCCTCGTCCGCGCCGCGCCCGACGCCGCCCTGCCGGTCGTCAACGGCGCCGCCCCGGCGCCCGCCTCCAATGCCGTCGAGAGCCGGGCCATGGCCGCCGGCGCTCCGTTCGGCTCGGCCGTCATCGCCGCCGAGGACCTGTTCGGCGGCAAGGTCGAGGAAGCCAACGCCGCCCTCGAGGTGCTGACCGGCCCGGCCGCCGCCCGCGACGCCGCCTTCGGCCATCTGTTCGACCCGGCCGGCGTGACCGAGGCCCGCGCCAAGCTGGCGGCCGGCTCCTCCGGCCCCATCGAGCTGGTCGCCCGCGCCTTCCCCGACCGCATGCTGCACCTCTACGTCGCGCCCGAAGGGGAGGCGCGCCGCATCTGGCTGTTCGACGTCACCGCCCAGAAGTCGATGGAGCTGCAGCTGTCGCAGGCCCAGAAGATGCAGGCGGTAGGCCAGCTGGCCGGCGGCGTGGCCCACGATTTCAACAACCTTCTGACCGCCATCCAGCTCCAGCTGTCGGGTCTGCTGGAACGCCACCCGGTCGGCGATCCCTCCTACGAGGGCCTCAACGAGATCCGCCAGACCGCCATCCGGGCCGCCGATCTGGTGCGCAAGCTGCTGGCCTTTTCGCGCAAGTCGACCGTCCGTCGCGAACGCCTCGACCTCGGCGAACTGGTCGGCGAGTTCGCCGTCCTGCTGCGCCGCCTGCTGCGAGAGGACGTACGGCTCGAGACCGACTACGGCCGCGACCTGCCGGTGGTGCTGGCCGACAAGAGCCAGCTGGAAACCGCGGTGATGAACCTCGCCGTCAACGCCCGCGACGCCATGCGCGGCGTGGTCGAGCCAGGCGCCGGCGTGGTCACCATCCGCACCCATCGCCTGACCCGCGACGAGGCCCGGATGCTGGGCTGGACCGCCGCCCCGACCGAGGCCGTGGCCCTGATCGAGGTGACCGACACCGGCCCGGGCGTGCCGCCCGAACTGCTCGACAAGATCTTCGAACCCTTCTTCACCACCAAGGCGGTGAACGAGGGCACCGGCATGGGCCTGGCCACCGTCTACGGCATCGTCGAACAGGCCGGCGGTCACATCAACGTTTCGAATGTCGAGGGGGCCGGCGCCGCCTTCCGCATCTTCCTGCCCGAGGCCGACGCCGCCGAACTCGCCGAGACGCCGGTGGTCGAGATCAAGCTCAAGACGCCGCGCGACCTGTCCGGCGCCGGCCGCATCCTGTTCGTCGAGGACGAGGCCGCCGTGCGCGGCATCGCCGCCCGCCTGCTGCGCCAGCGCGGCTATGACGTCATCGAGGCCGCCGACGGGGAGGAGGCCCTGGCCCTGGCCGAGGAACACGCCGGGACCATCGACATGATGATCTCCGACGTCATCATGCCCGGCCTCGACGGCCCGGCCCTGCTCAAGAAGGCCCGCCAGTATCTCGGCGACGCCCCGGTGCTGTTCATCTCCGGCTATGCCGAGAGCGACTTCTCCGACCTGCTGCAGGACGAGGTCGGCGTCTCCTTCCTGCCCAAGCCGCTGGACATCAAGACCCTCGCCGAACGGGTCAAGCAGGAGCTGCGCTCGGCCTGAGGCTCAACCCGCCTGCACCGCCTCCCGCGCCGTCAGCACGGCCGGGTCCGCCGCCGCGGCGGCCAGGATCCAGTCGCGGAAGCGGGCGATCTTGGGCGAGCGCCGCCGCCCCTCGGGCCAGACCAGCCAGTAGGCGTAGTCGGGGATCAGCTTGACCGCCAGGGGCACCGGCTGGACCAGCTGCCCCGACGCCAGCTCGCGGGCGAACAGGACCGGCGAGGCCAGGGCCAGACCCTGGTCGCCCATCGCCGCCGCCACCTCCAGCGCCTGATAGTCGGCCCGCAGCCGCGAGGGCGCCTGGCCGTCGGAGACCACCCCCGCCGCCGCGAACCAGACGTCCCATTCCTTTTCCATGCCGATCCGCGGGGCCCGCAACAGGTCCTCGGCGGTGTGCAGCCCCAGCCGGTCGCGCAGCCGGGGGCTGCAAACCGCCGTGAACACGCTGGGCATGACCTCGACGCTCTCCAGCCCCGGCCACGCCCCGGCGCCCGAGCGGATG
>JAXHTU010000139.1:0-5831 GCA_034189955.1 Pseudomonadota bacterium
CGCGGCGGGCGGCCAAAGGAGAGTTCAACCTGGTACAGATTTTCGTTCGCGATAATAACGTCGATCAAGCGCTGAAGGCCCTCAAGAAGAAGATGCAACGCGAAGGCAGCTTCCGGGAAATGAAGCGCCACGTGCACTACGAGAAGCCCTCGGAGAAGCGCGCCCGCCAGAAGGCCGAGGCCGTGCGCCGCGCCCGCAAGCTGGCCCGCAAGCGCGCCCAGCGCGAAGGCCTGCTGCCGCCGCCGAAGCCCCGCGTCCCGGGCGCCGGTCCGGCCCGCGGTTAAATCGACGACACGAACCGAAGATCCAAAGGCCGCCCCGGGCAACCGGAGCGGCCTTTTTTCTTGGCCCACCTCCCCATTCGCGAAGGCGAACGGGGAGGACAGGTCGGCGCGCCAGCGACGACCAGGAGGGGGCGGCGCCGGCCGTTGGTGTTGAGCGCGAAATCACCTCTGACGGAGCCGCCCTCTCCTGATCGCTTCGCGATCTGTCCTCCCCATCGGCCTTCGCCGACGGGGAGGTGAGCGCTGACTCTACCGCCCCCGGCCGATCGCCCCGGCGAAGCTCTTCCAGCTCAGCTTCACGTCCGACAGCGCCCCGGCGCGGAAGGCCCGGCCCGCCACCCAGACCATCAGGGCGGCGAAGGCGAACATGCCGACCATGGTGCCGACGACCTCGATCATCGGCGGCTCGGACGGCGCCCGCGCGCTCATCAGGAACGGCGTGAAGAAGGGGATCCACGAGATGATCTGGACCACCGGCGCGTCGGGCGTGCGCAGCGCCATCTGCATGACCAGCAGCGGCACCACGAGAACCATCATGATCGGCCCCATCAGCGTCTGGGCGTCGCGCGGCGTTTCGCAGAAGGCGCCGATGGCGGCGAACAGCACCGCGTACATCAGATAGCCGCCGACCGCATAGGCGAGGAAATAACCGATCAGGCCGCCCTCCAGCAGGACCTCCCCGACCATGCCGGCGTATTGCGGCAGGCCGGCGATCAGGCCGACGGCGCCGATGCCGCCCCAGACCAGCAGCACGGTCAGGGTCAGCAGGGCCACCCCCAGCACCTTGCCGGTCAGGATCTCGGTCGCCGAGGCCGAGGACAGCAGCACTTCGAGGATCTTGTTCGATTTCTCCTCCATCACGCTGTTCAGCAGGATCGAGGCGCCGGTGATGATCAGCGACCACAGGATGAAGCCCGAGACCAGGCCGATGATGCCGGGAAGCTGGTCGCGGAACGAGACCTCGCCGCCGCTGGCCGAACTGGGCGACAGGGTGGTCACGTCGGGTTCGAAGGCCTGGGTCGTCGAAACGACCGCGGCGTCGATGCCGGCGTCGCGGAACACCTCGCGGCGCCATTCGTCCTTCAGGGCCGCGCTGACGAACCGCTCCACCGAGGTGTCGGTGGCGCGCCGGCTCCAGACCCGGGCCGTCGGCCGGCCGTCGGCGCGGTCCAGCAGGACGACCGCGTCCAGCCGATCGCCTTCGGCGATCTCGTCGCCGAGGTAGCGGCGGGTGATCGCCTCGCGCGCCTCGCCGGGCGCCGCCGCGGCGAGGTCGGCGGGCGGGGCGACGAAGGTCAGTTTCGGACCGTCGAGGCCGTCCAGCGCGCCCATGGCCGCCTCGCCGCCCGCCGTCCCGCCGGCGGCCTTCTGAATCCGGGCCTCGGCCTCCTGCCGGCGCTGCGCCCGGCGGGCTTCGTCCTCCCGCAGCGTATCGCGGACGGCGGCGGCGAGGCCGGACGCCTGCGGCCCCTCTTCCACCAGAACCACCTGGCGGATCGGCTCGCTGGACTGCATCAGCAGCGGCACGGCGCCGCCGAGCAAACCGAAGATCGGAAAGGCCAGCAGCGACAGCCAGAAGCCGACGGTCTTGGCATAGGCGGCGAACTCGCGCCGGGCGATCAGCAGGGTGCGTTTCATCGGGCGGCCTCCGCGGCTTTGACGGACTGGTCCTGATCCGGGTTGTCCCCGGTCAGGCCGATGAAGGCGTCGTGCAGGCCGGGCTCGCGCAGTTCGAAGCGGCGCACGTCCAGCCCGCCGAGGAAGGCGGCCTTCAGCGCGTCCTGCCCTCGTCCGCCGACGACCAGGCCGGCCTTGATCACGCGCACGCCGTCGATCTCCGAAACCACCTCGACGCCGCTGACGCCCGGCAGGCCGGCGGCCTGCTCCGGGGCGATGGCGCCTTCCAGCTCGAGGAAGCGCGGGGTGGTGGCGCGGGCCTCGGCGACCGTGCCCTCGAACGCCTTGCGACCGCGCGCCAGCAGCACGACCTTGTCGCACAGCCGTTCGGCGTGCTGCATCACATGGGTCGAGAACAGGACGGTGGCGCCGTCGGCGGCGAGGCCGCGGATCATCGCCTCCAGCCCCTGCTGGTTGACCGGGTCGAGACCCGAGAAGGGCTCGTCGAGGATCACGAACTCGGGCCGGTGCACGACCGAGGCGATCAGCTGCACCTTCTGCGACATGCCCTTGGACAGCTCCTTCATCTTCTTGCGCCTGGCGTCGCCCAGCCCCTGGGCGTCCAGCATTTCGCGGGCGCGGCGACGCCCCTCGCCGGTCGGCAGGCCCTTCAGGGCGCCGAAGAAGGCGATGGCGTCGACGGGCGTCATTTTCTTGTAGAGGCCGCGCTCCTCCGGCAGGAAGCCGATCCGGTCGCGCACCTTGCGGCCGTCGTCGGCGCCGAGGATGGTGATCCGGCCCGAGGTCGCCGCCTGCAGCCCCAGGATCATGCGGATGGTCGAGGTCTTGCCCGCGCCATTGGGGCCGAGAAAGCCGCAGATCGAGCCCTTCTCGACCTCGAAACTCAGATCGCGCACGGCCTGGAACTCGCCGTAGCGCTTGCTGACTCCGTCAAGCGTCAATGCCGCTGTCATATGCCCTCACCCGTTTCGGCCCGTCCGACCTTGGTAATGATGTCAAGGACGTTTGACAACAGGCGGCGTTCGACCTGCCGTGCGTTTGTCATGAATTCGGTGTCATGTTGGCGCCATAGAGTCGGTCCCCGACCGGAAGCCCGAATGTCCTACGAATATCCGACATCGCCCGTCGCCCCCCCGGCTGGATCACGCCTGTGGACCGTCGGCGCCAGCGCGGGCGTGGCCATCGTCGTCATGATCGGTCTGGCCGTGCTGCAGCCGCAGAGCGCGCAATACATGCTGGCCGGGGCGGCGTTGGTGGGTCTGTCCAGCTGGGCCGTAGCCCGTCGCACGGAGCGGGCGACCGGAACGCCCGGGCCGGCGCCGGCGGCCGAGGCGGATTCGCTGAGCGCCGACCGGACCCTGCTGGACAGCCTGTTCGAGGCCCTGGCCGATCCGGTGCTGGTGGTCTCCGGCGGCGAGGCGGACGACATCGGCGACCGGCGCGTGGTGCTGGCCAACACCGCGGCCCGGGAACTGCTCAGAATCCCGCGCGAAGGCGCCTTGCTGGTCTCGGCCCTGCGCGACCCGGCGGTGCTGGAGGCGGTGGACGAGGCCCTGTTCGGCGGCCTGGCGCGCAGCACCGACTATGGCGGCGTCGGCGCCCAGGCGCGGCACTGGCGGGCGCTGACCCGGCCGCTGGCCTCGGACGACGGACGCACCCTGGCCCTGGTGGTGCTGCGCGACGAGACCGACGTGCGGCGCATGGAATTGATGCGCGTCGACTTCCTCGCCAACGCCAGCCACGAACTGCGCACACCGCTGGCCTCGCTGTCGGGCTTCATCGAGACGCTGAAGGGCCATGCGCGCGACGATCCCAAGGCGCGCGACCGGTTCCTCGACATCATGGCGACCCAGGCCGACCGGATGGGACGGCTGGTCGCCGACCTCCTGTCGCTGAGCCGGATCGAGCTGAACGAACACATTCCGCCCGAGGGCAGGGTCGATCTGGCGCGCACCGTGACCGACGTGGTCGACGCCGTCAGCGTGCTGTCGGCCGAGCGCGGGGTGCGGATCGTGGTCCCCGACCGCGCCGTCAGCGCCCCGGTGCACGGCGACCGCGACGAGATCGTCCAGGTGGTCCAGAACCTCGTCGACAACGCCATCAAATACTCGGCCGCCGGCGATACGGTCGAGATCGTCATCCATCCGGACACCACGCTGGACCAGGCCGCCGCCCCATGGTCCGGGGGCAGCCGCGGCGAAGGGGCGACCCGCCTGCCGCTGCTGACCCCCGACCGGGTGCCCGGGGCGCGCTACGCCGCCGTCACCGTGCGCGACCACGGACCGGGCCTGGCGCGCGAGCACCTGCCGCGGCTGACCGAGCGCTTCTACCGCGTCGAGGGACAGAAGAGCGGCGAGCGCGCGGGGACCGGGCTGGGGCTGGCCATTGTCAAACACATCGTCAATCGCCACCGCGGCGGACTGACGGTCGAGAGCGCCCCGGGCGACGGCGCGGCCTTCACCGCCTATTTCCCGGTCGCGACCCGCGCGGCCGCTGTCGCCGACACGCCGGTGACGGCCGGCCGTACGACGTAACAGAACTGTCACGTCGCCGTCGTAATCCGCTGACCATTCACGGGCAGGTTCCGCCCCGAACGAACCGGGGGACCGGCGCGCTTCATTTTCCCGGTTCCGGACCCGCATGACCTGGCTTTTCCCGCCGTTGCTGATCGTCGTCGCCGTCGTCGCCTTCGTCGGCGGCCGCGCCCTTGCGCGTCGACGGCAGCAGGGCGTCCGCGCCCATTCGCGTCCGGGTCAGCACGGCGCCTATGCGCTGATCTGGGCCGTGGTTCCGGCCTTGGCGGTGATCGTCGCCGCCGGCGTCCTCGCTCCCGCCCTCGGGGCCGTGGCGACAGCGGCCGGGGCCGCCCTGGCCGCCGTGCTGGGGGCGCTGTTCGCCTTCAGCCGCATTCAGCCCGAGCTGCGGGCGCGTAATCAGGTCGAGGCCTGGATCGTCGGCCTGCTGTTCGCCGCCTCGGTGGTCGCCGTGCTGGTCACCGTCGGCATCATCGCCGCCCTGGTGTTCGACTCCCTGCGCTTCTTCGCCTCGGTGCCGATCGGGGAGTTCCTGTTCGGAACCCAGTGGAGCCCGCAGACGGCGATCCGCGCCGACCAGGTCGGTTCGACCGGCGCCTTCGGGGCCCTGCCGCTGTTCGCCGGCACCTTCCTGATCATGCTCATCGCCATGACCGTGGCCGCGCCGATCGGCCTGTTCGCCGCCATCTATCTGTCGGAATACGCCGGACCGGTGTTCCGCGCGGTGGTCAAGCCGGTGCTCGAGGTCCTCGCCGGCGTGCCGACCGTGGTCTACGGCTTCTTCGCCGCCCTGACCGTGGGCCCGGCCTTCCGCGAGTTCTTCAACGGCATCGGCGCCCTGCTGGTCGGCGGCCCGCTGGACGGACTGGGCCAGTATCTGATGCTGGTGCAGAACCAGATGGCCCTGGTCGCCGGGGCGGTCATGGGCATCATGCTGATCCCCTTCGTCAGCTCGCTGTCGGACGACATCATCAACGCCGTGCCGCAGTCGCTGCGCGACGGCTCCTACGCCATGGGCGCGACCAAATCGGAGACCGTGAAGCGCGTCCTGCTGCCGGCCGCCCTGCCCGGCGTCGCCGGGGCCATGCTGCTGGCGATGTCGAGGGCCATCGGCGAGACGATGATCGTGACCATGGCCGCGGGCCTCGCCGCCCGTCTGACCCTGAACCCGCTGGACACGGTCACCACCGTGACCGTCCAGATCGTCACCCTGCTGACCGGCGACCAGGAGTTCAACAGCCCCAAGACCCTGGCCGCCTTCGGCCTCGGCCTGACCCTGTTCACCGTGACCCTGGCGCTCAACTTCATCGCCCAGCGCATCGTCCAGACCTATCGGCAGCAGTATGACTGACGCGACCGTCACCCCGGACAAATC
>JAXHTU010000014.1:0-45937 GCA_034189955.1 Pseudomonadota bacterium
CCGGGTCATGGCCTCGGCCAGGGCCGCGTCCGCATCGGCCTCCGAGGCGGCCTCCTCCACGCCCGGCCCGATCACGACGACGATCTCGCCCTTCGGCCCCTGGCAGCGGGGATCGACGGCCAGTTCGGGCAAGGTTCCGCGCACGCACTCCTCGTACATCTTGGTCAGTTCGCGGGCGACGGCGGCGGGACGCGGTCCAAGCACGACGGCCATGTCGGCGAGGCTGTCGGCGAGGCGCGGGCCGCTTTCGAAGAAGACCAAGGTCTGGCGGCCGGTGCGCAGATCTTCCAGCGCCGTCCGGCGCGCGCCCGACTTCGCCGGCAGGAAGCCGGCGAACAGCACCCGGTCGGCCGGCAGGCCGGCGATGCACAGCGCCGCCAGCAGACTGGAGGCGCCGGGGATCGGATGGACCGGCAGGCCCTCGGCGATCACCGCCCGGGCGACGACGAAGCCGGGATCACTGACCAGCGGCGTGCCCGCGTCCGAGACCAGCGCCACCACCGCCCCCTCGCGCAGGCGCTCTATAGCGAGCTCCGCCGCCCGCGCCGAGGCATGGTCGTCGCAGCGCTCGAGCCGCGCCTTCAGTCCATAGGCCGACAGCAGCTTGCCGGTGACCCGGGTGTCCTCGGCCAGCACCAGGTCGGCGGCGGCCAGCACGTCCAGCGCCCGCAGCGTCATGTCGCGCAGGTTGCCGATCGGCGTCGCCACCAGATAGAGGCCCGGCGCGACGGGACGAGGCGGTGGGGCGGTCGGGGGAAAGACGGACGGATCGGGCATCGGCGGGACCGTGCCAGCCGGGCGGGGCGCACTCAAGGGGCTGGCCGACGGAGGTCGGGACCGCGGGCGGCCGGAACCCGCGGCCCCGCGGCGTGTTCAGCGGCCATGTCCGACAAGAGTCCGAGCGCCGAAGACCCCCGTCAGGGGCCCCTGCATCCCGCCGCGGGAGACGGGGTCGTGGTCATAAAGGATCCGCCCCTCGGCGAGATGCTGATGACCCCGGACGAGGCGGACATTTCGGGCATCCGCATGCTCGATGCGGCCGAAGAGGCGCGCAAGCCGCCGCATGCCCGCGGCGCCAGACCGGCCAAGCCTCCAGCGTCAGACCAGTAGGGCCTTCAGCACGCCGTCCAGCACCGGGCGACCGGTCGCGGTGGCGATGACCCTGTCCGTCCTCAGGCGGAGGAAACCGTCTTCGATCAGCGCGGCGAGCGGCCCCTCGTCGATGGACCGGTTCAGGGCAGACAGATCCGCGACACGGGCGCCCTCCACTGTGCGCAGCCCCAGCAGCACACGCTCCTCGGCCGCCGCGCCCGGGTCCTGCCCCGCCCGCTCGACCCAGGGCGTCCCGGCCTCCACGCCCGCGATGTAGGTTCCGATCCCCCTGTGGGCGACCGTCGCCGTCCGCGCGCCGTCCAGCGTCAGCCGGCCATGAGCCCCCGGGCCGACGCCGACATAGTCGCCGCCGCGCCAGACGTGGAGATTATGGCCGGACCTCGCCGCCACCCCCCGCGCGTGGTTGGACACCTCATAGGCTTCGAACCCGGCCCGCTCGAGCACCTCCTGGGTGGTCTCGTAAAGGGCGGCGGCGGCGTCCTCGTCAGGCGGCATCCAGGCGCCGCGCGCCACGGCCCGACCGAAAGAGGTCGTCGGCTCTATGGTCAGCTGATAGGGCGAGACGTGCTCGAAGCCGAGGTCCAGCGCCTCGGTCAGTTCGGCAGTCCAGCCCTCCACCGTCTGGCCCGGACGGGCGTAGATCAGGTCGATCGACAGCCGGTCGAACGCCCGCCCCGCCACGGCTGCCGCCCGGCGCGCCTCGTCCGCCGAATGATTGCGGCCGAGGAAGGCCAAGGCCGTATCGTCGAGCGCCTGCACCCCCATCGACAGGCGATTGATCCCGGCGGCCGCCAGCGCCGCGAACCGGTCGGCCTCTGCGTCGGTCGGATTGGCCTCCAGCGTGATCTCCACCGGACCGGCGACCGCGAACAGGAGGCGCGCCCGCTCGATCACCGTCGCCACGGCGCCGGGCGCCATCAGTGACGGCGTGCCGCCGCCGAAGAAGATCGACGCCAGCCGGCGCGGCCCGGTGAGCGCCGCCTGGGCCTCCATATCCTGAAGGATCGCGTCGACCAGCGCCGCCTGCTCTTCGCCGCGACCGCGATCCCGGACGACATTGAAGTCGCAATAGGGGCAGATGCGGGCGCAGTAGGGCCAGTGGACGTAGAGGGCGACGTCCGTCCCGGGGTCGGGGACCGCGTCAGTCAATCAGCGCCGCCTTGAGCTTGTCGAACGCCCGGGCGCGGTGGCTGATCGAGTCCTTCAGCTTCGGGTCCAGTTCGCCGAAGGTCTGGTCGTGGCCGTCGGGGATGAAGATCGGGTCGTAGCCGAAGCCGCGATCACCCCGGGGCGGAAAGGCCAGACGACCCTCGACCCGGCCCTCGACCACGACCGCCGGGCCGTCCGGCCAGGCCACAGCCAGGGCCGAGGTGAACCAGGCCCGGCGATCGTCCGAGCCGATCTCCTCCAGCCGCTCCTCGACCTTGCGCATGGCGAGGGCGAAATCCTTGTCCGGCCCGGCCCACCGGGCGGAAAATACGCCCGGCGCGCCGTCCAGCGCCGCCACCGACAACCCCGAGTCGTCGGCCAGGGCGACCTCGCCCGAGCGGTCGGCCGCATGCCGGGCCTTGAGCAGGGCGTTGCCGACGAAGGTGGTCTCCGTCTCCTCCGGTTCGGGCAGGCCAAGCGCGGCGGCGGTGACCACCTCGTAATGTCCCCCGAGCAGGGCCTCGATTTCGGGCACCTTGCCGGGGTTGTGGGTCGCCGCCACCACTCGCATCCCCTTGATAAGTCTCAGCTTCATTTCAATCACGCGCCCTGTAACGATCCATTGCCAAAGTTTAATATCGTTAAACGATATGTAACATGACTTCCCGCAACGCACAGCCTATCTATTATCTCAAGAACGGCAGTCGCAACGTTCCCCGATACGAGCCAAACCGGCAAGATCGATGCAGCGATATAACAGACGAGGGCAAAAACCCCTCGCTCAGGATCAAGAAAGACAGACGATGAACACCATGAACGCTTCCTACTTCCTCGAAAAGGTCGGCCACGGCGTCCTGAACGCCTTCCTGCTCGCCGCCCTGCCGACCGCTCTGGTCACCACGCTCGTCCAGGCCCTGTGACTGACGTCTGGCCCGGCCTCGCCCAGGCGACCCGGCCAACAGAATGTCTCACCGGAGCTTTGACGATCTGCATGACAAACGCGATGAATAAGACCGCGCGTGGGTTCGCCGGACCCCGCGCGGCAGTCGCGCCTGGACTTCCGGCCTGAACGAGGCCCTCATGCGATTCCCGAAGACGCCCTTGCTCGGGATCCGCGCGCCCTCCCTGCCGCATCTGAATCTGGTCTCGATCTCCAGCGTGGCCGGCACGGCCTGCGCCGTCGCCTTCTGGGTCCTGACTGTCGGCGCCGTGCTCATTCCCGCCGCCGTGATCGGTCTGAAGCTGCTGTCCCCCGACGCCATGCTGACCGCCGGAGAGGGCGCGGACGCCATCCAGTTTTCCCTGCCGTGGGCCTATGTGCTGCTCGTGGCCACCGCCGCCTTCGCCTATCTGGCCATTTCGGCGCTGATCTTCCGGCTGCTGATCCGAATCGTGGCGACGCTGCGCGTCGGCGACCCCTTCCATCCGCTGAACGTCCGCCGGCTGCACCAGATCGGCGCCGCCTTCGCGTCGGTCACGCTCGGCGTCTGGGCCGGCCAGTTCCTCGTCGCCCGCTTCGTGCGCGGGGCCATGCCGGCGCCCAGCCTGTTCGACCTGATCACCCCCTCGTTCGCGGTCATCATCATCGTGGTCATCGCCGAGGTCTTCCGCGAGGGCGCGCGTCTGCGCCGCGAATCCGAGCTGACGGTCTGAGATGGCCGCCCTTTTCGACATCCCGCGCGGCGGGTAGGAACACTCATGGCCATCCGCGTACAGCTTGACCGCATTCTTCTCGAACGGCGCATGTCGCTGACCGAGCTGGCCGACCGCGTGGGCGTGACCCTGGCCAATCTCTCGATCCTCAAGACCGGCAAGGCGCGGGCCATCCGCTTCACCACCCTGGACGCCCTGTGCCGCGAGCTGAACTGCCAGCCGGGCGACCTGCTGGTGCAGACGCCGGGCCCGCAGGACGCCAGCCCGGACGAGGACCCCGACGGGACCGCCCCCGGCGCGACATGAGCCGGCGCGACGACCTGAGTCCCGAGGACCGCCGGATCTGGGCGCGGGTCGCGGGCTCGGTGACGCCGGCGAAACCGAAGAAGGCCGCCCGCATCACTCCGGGGGCCGCCGCAACAGATCCGCCGGCCGCGCCCCTGCCGAAGGGGTTGGGGAAGGCGCCCATGAAAGGGCGCGGCGTTCCGCCCCCCTACGCGCCGCCCGTCGCCGCCCCGGCCCGCCCGCGTGGCCATCCGGAAGCGCTGGAGCCGCGCCGCCAGCGCCGGCTGTCGCGCGAGCGCGATCCGATCGAGGCGCGGATCGACCTGCACGGCTATGGCCGTTTCCAGGCCCAGGACGCCCTGACCGCCTTCCTGATCGGCGCCCAGGCGCGCGGCTATCGCGCGGTGCTGGTGATCACCGGCCAGGGCCGGCGCGGCGGCAGCGGGGTGATCCGCGCCTCGGTCCACGAGTGGCTGCAGGGGCCGGCGCTGCGCGGGGTGGTGTCGGGTTTCGCCCCGGCCGCCCGGCATCACGGCGGCGACGGCGCCCTGTATGTGACGATCCGGCGGGGCTAGGCGGCCGCAAATCTGCGGGCGTATTCGGCGATCAGATCGGGCCATGCCTCATCGGGCGGCAGGGCGGCGAAGCTGTGAACCGCGGGCGTCCGCGCCCAGCGCAAGCCTTCGCTGGTCCAGGTCTCCACAAGCGGCTCCGACCATTCCGCCCCGTCGAACAGCACAGATCGTACGTTGACGAAGAAGTCGATCCCCTCGGGCCGGGTGAACAGCCAGCTCATGCAATGCGGGCAGACATAGTGGCGCGCGGCGCCGTGCAGGCCGCCGATGACCGGATCGCCGGCGGTCACCTCGAACGCCTCGGCGGGGATCGCGGCGCTGAGCGAGAAGGCGCTCGCGGTCATCTGTTGGCAGCCCCGGCAGTGGCAGGCCATCGTCACCAGCGGCCGGGCGGTCGCCCTGAACCGTATCTGTCCGCAGCGGCAGCCGCCTTCGACGGCCGTTTCTTTCATGCTCAAGATCGCCTCTCCTCTCCGTACTCAGCCCCTGGGATGCAGGGAAAGCCCCGCCTCTTTCGCCCGCCCCTCCAGCGACGTCATCGGGCGGGGTCCCCAATGGGCGATGACCTCGGCGGCGGCGAGGGAGCCGAGCTTGCCGGCGTCCTCCAGCGGCAGGCCGCGGGCGAGGCCGAGCAGGAACCCGGCGGCGTACTGGTCGCCGGCGCCGGTGGTGTCGACCACCCTGTCGACCGGGCAGGCCGCGACCTCGACCCGTTCCGCGCCACCCTGACCGAACACCACCGAACCGGCGGCGCCGCGGGTGACGGCGGCCGTCTCGACGATGCGACCCAGTTGGGCGGCGGCGGTATCGAAGTCTTCAGTCTCGAACAGGGCGGCGAGCTCGGCTTCATTGGCGAGGACGACGTCGGCCGAGGCCTCGATGAAGGCCAGCAGTTCGGCGCGCCAGCGATGCACGACGAAGCTGTCCGACAGGGTGAGGGCGACCTTGCGTCCGGCGGCGTGGGCGGCGGCGGCGGCGGCCTCGAAGGCGGCGCGAGCCGGGGCCGGATCGAACAGATAGCCCTCGAGATAGACGATCGCCGAACCCCCGATCAGCCCGGCGTCGATGTCGGCGACCTCAAGCTGGTTGGCGGCGCCGAGGAAGGTGCACATGGTGCGCTGCCCATCGGGCGTGACATTGATCATGCAGACGCCCGTGGCGGCGCCGGGCAGGGGCGGGGTCTCGAACTGGACCCCGACGGCGCGAATGTCGTGGGTGAAGACGCCGCCCAGCTGATCGTCGGCGACCTTGCCGACATAGGCGGCGCGCCCACCGAACGAACCGACCCCGGCCACCGTGTTGCCGGCCGAACCGCCCGAGGCCTCGACCCCCGCCTGCATCGCCGCATAGAGGGCGGCGCTGCGCTCCGCGTCGACCAGCTGCATCGAGCCGGCGGTGAGGCCCTGGGCCTCGAGAAAGGCGGGATCGCAAGGAGCGAGGACGTCGACGATGGCGTTGCCGACGGCGCAGACGTCATGGGAAACAGGCTGGGTCATGGGCGCGGCCATAGCGGGCGGGAGCGGCGAAGGCCAGAGCGGTGCGGCGGGAGCCGCCACCTTGCGGAAGCTTCACTTGAGCAACGCGACGGGCAGGGGCAAATAGGTGGACCGCCGCGCTGGAGACACCCATGCTGAGCTTTCTGTTCGCCCTCGCCCCCGCCCTGCTGCAGGACCCGGCCGCTGTTCCCGACGGGACGCGGCTGGCGGAGGGAGGAAGCTGCTACACGCTGAGCATGACGCGCGGCGAGGTCACCCGTCCGATCGGCGTGACCTGGCAGAGTGTCGCGCGGACGACGCGGGACGGCCGGCCGGTGCTGGAAATCGTCGTCCACCAGTCGGTCAACGGCGGCGCCTTCGACATGCGCGACGAGTTCGTGCTCGACGCCGCGACCCTGCGGCCGATTTCGCTGACCAACCGTCGCAAGGGCGAGGTGCATGTGCGCGCCGCCTATGGCGACGACCGGATCACCGGCGAACGGATCGCCGAAGACGGCGCCGTCACACCGATCGATGTGCCGGTCGACGCCCCGGTGTGGGACGGTAATCTGTTCGGCCTGACCTTCGCCGCCCTGCCGCTGGCCGAGGGCGCGGAGTTCAGCCTGCCGTACTGGCAGTACGACAAGGGCTTCGGCCGCTTTTCCGTCCGGGTGACGGGCTCCGAGACGGTCGAAACCCCGACGGGCGCGGTCGAGGCCTGGGTGGTCGAGGCGGCCCCGGGGGAAGGAGCGCCCATCAAGTATCTGATCGGCAAGGCGGATCATCGCGAGCTGGCCTACCGCGCCGCGCAGGGGGCGCAGGCCCTCGGCGGCGACTGTTCGGCGCTGGACCCGACGCAGTGAGCCGCATCGCGGTCCTGACTCCCGATCCCGCCGACGCCTCCTACGCCGGCCTGTGGCCCGGCGTGCTGGAGCGGCTGGCCGACGCCTTGGCCGGGGTCGGGATCACCGTCGAGCCGACGCCCTGGACCGACCATGTCGAGGACGCCTCGGCGCTGACCGGCTATCCGCTGGTGCTGCCGCTGATCGTCTGGGGTTATCACCGAGACCATGGCCGGTGGATGCGGGCCTGCGCCACATGGGCCGGGGCCGGGGTGCGGATGCTCAATCCGGCGACAGTGATCGCGTGGAATTCCGACAAATCCTATCTGGGACGGCTGGCCGACCACGGCGTGGCCATCCCCGGGACGGTCTGGATCGACGGCGTCACCCAGGCCGATGTCGAGGCCGCCTTCGACCGGTTCGGGTCCGATGTGATCATCGTCAAGCCGCGGGTTTCGGGCGGGGCGTGGAAGACGCTGCGGCTGTCGCGCGGCGAGGCCTTGGCCGGCGCCCCCGAGGGCCCGGCGATGATCCAGCCCTATCTGCCGTCGATCGAGACCGAGGGGGAGACCTCCCTGCTGTGGTTCGGCGGCCGGCTCAGCCACGTCGTCAACAAGCGCCCCGTGGCCGGCGATTTCCGCATCCAGGTCCAGTTCGGCGGCCAGTATGTCGTCCTGCCCGAGCCGCCGCCGGCCGCCCTGGCGCTGGCGCAAAAGACCCTCGCCGCCATCGACGAGGACCTGCTGTACGCCCGCATCGACATGGCGCGGGGGACGGACGGCGAATGGCTGCTGATGGAGGCCGAGCTGATCGAGCCGGACTTCTATCTGGGCTCGGCCCCGGAGGGCGGTCGGCGCTTCGCCGAGGCGGTGAAGGCGCGTCTCTGATCGCCGGCGAAGTGTCCGATGGTCGATGAAATTTCGTGGGACACTTTCGGACACTTCGGACATTTCGCCTTCCCTCGTCACACCGGGACGCAGTGTAAACCGGCCCGCTCCTGCGGCGGGTACTGGACGCTGGGGGCGGCGTCAGAGTCAGGGATTTCAACGGGATAGGCCGAAAGATTGTGCGGGCTGGGGGCGGATTGTCAGCACCGGACGGCGGCTTCGCCGACTGAAACAGCCGACCCTCATCCGACGGGGCTTCGCCCCGCCACCTTCTCCCATCGGGAGAAGGAATTAGCCGGCCGCGCCCAAGGCCTGCAGACCCGCCCGCGAGGGGCACAGGTCGCTGATGACGCAGGCCGAGCATTTCGGCCGGCGGGCGGTGCAGGTGTAACGGCCGTGCAGGATCAGCCAGTGGTGGGCCTTGGGCAGCCAGGCTTCCGGCACGATCCGGTGCAGCTGGGCCTCGACCTTGTCGGGCGTGCCGGCGTTGGCGAGGCCGAGTCGATGCGTGACCCGGAAGACATGGGTGTCGACGGCGATGGCCGGCTCGATCCCCAGCTCATTCAGCACCACGCTGGCAGTCTTGCGGCCGACGCCGGGCAGGGCCTGCAGTGCTTCGCGGCTCAGCGGAACCTCGCCGCCGTGCTGCTCCAGCACGATACGGCTGAGAGCGATGACATTGCGCGCCTTGCCGCGATAGAGGCCGATCGAGGCGATGAAGGGGACGAGGCCCTCCTCGCCCAGTTCAAGCATCTTCGCCGGCGTGTCGGCGACGGCGAACAGCCGGTCGGTGGCCTTGTTGACCGAGACGTCGGTGGCCTGGGCGGACAGGGCGACGGCCACCACCAGCGTATAGGGACTGGAGAAATTCAGCTCGGTCTTCGGCTCGGGCAGGGTCCGGGCGAGCCGCGCGAAGATCGCCTCGACCCGATCCTCGTCCGGCGGCCAGCCGGGCACGGGAACCATCGCCCCTGTCATCACGGACGGGCGTTTCGGCGCAGGTTTAAGGCGGCGCGGGACCGGAGACCGGGGTGACTTCATGCCTCCTCGTCGCCGGGCGCCGGACCAGCGTCAAGGGTGTGCCGCGAGACCCGCGGCGGCCGAGGGTTAACCGGCTGAAACAGGACGTGTTGGTCGGGACCGAAAAGCCGGATTGATTTTTGGACAGTTCTGTCCATTTATGCCGCCGTTCCTCCCCGAACGCCCCTGTCCGAGCGATCCATGACCCTGTCACCGACCCTGAAGAAACGCCTTCCCCTGATCGTCGCCGCCGTCGCCGGCCTCGCCCTGATCGTCGGCGGGATCGTCTGGTGGCAGGGCAAACAGCGCTGGGAGGCCACCGAGAACGCCTTCGTCGCCGCCGACACCACGGAGGTCAGCCCGCAGATCGACGGCTATGTCGTCGCCGTGATGGTGGCCGACAACCAGCGGGTCGAGGCCGGCCAGGTGCTGATCCGGCTCGACGACGCCGACGCCCGGGCCAATCTCGCCCAAGCCGAGGCCAATCTGGCCGCGCTGCAGGCCGGGGTCCAGAACGTCGACGCCCGCGCCAGCCAGGAACAGGCGATGATCGCCAGCCGCGCCGCCGCCGTCAGCCAGGCCCAGGCCCAGGCCGATCTGGCCCGGCAGCAGGTCGCCCGCTACGGCGCCCTGGCCGAGAAGGGCTGGGTGTCGCAGCAGCGCATCGAAACCGAGCAAGCCAGCGTTCGCACCGCCCAGGCCTCGGTCGCCGAAGCGCAGGCGGCCCTCGTCGCCGAACAACGCGCGGCCGGGGTGCTGGGCTCGACCCGCGACCAGTCGGTCGCCTCGGTCGACCAGGCCCGCGCCGCCGTCGACAAGGCGCGCATCGCCCTGGAGCGCACCGTGATCCGCGCGCCGGTCTCCGGCGTGGTCGGGGCTCGCGGCGTGCGCGTTGGCCAGTATGTCCGGCCGGGCGGGACGATTCTGTCGATCGTGCCGCTGGGCGACACCTATGTGGTGGCCAATTTCAAGGAGACACAGCTGGGCCGACTGCGCATCGGCCAGACGGTCGAGATCAAGGCCGACGCCTTCAAGGGCGAGCCCCTGACCGGCCATATCGACAGCTTCGCCCCCGCCACCGGCTCGGAATTCGCCCTGATCCCGATCGAGAACGCCACCGGCAATTTCACCAAGATCACCCAGCGGGTGCCGGTCCGCATCCGCGTCGACCGTCGCGCAGGCGCGGCCCTGCGCCCCGGACTCTCGGTCGAGGTCAAGGTCGACCTCAAGAGCACGGGCACGCTGAGCTTCGCCGAAGCCGCCGTCGCCCCGGTGCGGACCGCGGCCGTCGCCTCGCCGGTGTCCTGATGAGCGCCGCCGCCCCGCCCGTGGGCGTCGGCGCGGCGACCGCCGAAGAGCCGCAGGTCAACTGGACCATCCTGCTGCTCGGCTTCGCCGGCATGGTGATCGGCCAGTTCATGGCCATCCTCGACATCCAGATCGTGGCCTCGTCCCTGCCGCAGATCCAGGCCGGCGTCGGCGCCTCGGCCGACGAGATCAGCTGGATCCAGACCGCCTATCTGATCCCCGAGGTCGTGATGATCCCGCTGTCGGGATATCTGTCGCGACTGTGGGGGACCCGCAACGTCTTCCTCGCCTCCTGTCTCGGCTTCATGCTGATGAGCGTGGCCGTCGGCCTGTCCGGGTCGGTGGAGCAGATGATCGTCTTCCGGGCGATCCAGGGCTTTGTCGGCGGGGCCATGATCCCGACCGTCTTCGCCGTCGCCTTCACCGCCTTCCCGCCGAAACACCGGATCACCGCCAGCGTCATCATGGGGCTGATCGTGACCCTGGCGCCGACCGTGGGGCCGACGCTGGGCGGGCATCTGACCGAATGGCTGAGCTGGCGCTGGCTGTTCTTCATCAATGTGCCGCCGGGCCTGCTGGTGCTGTTCCTCGTCGGCCGCTACGCCAATTTCGACAAGGGCGACCCGTCGCTGACCAAAGGCTTCGACTGGTGGGGCCTGGGTCTGATGGCGACCTTCCTGATGAGCCTGCAGTTCGTGCTCGAGGAGGGATCGAAGAACGACTGGTTCGCCGACGACCACATCCTGCTGCTGGCGGTGATCGCCCTGCTGGCCGGGCCGGCCTTCGTCTGGCGGGCGCTGAGCTACCGCAATCCGATCGTCGAACTGCGCGCCTTCGCCAATCGCAACTTCATGGTCGGGGTGGTGATGACCTTCACCGTCGGCGCGGCCCTGTTCGGCGGCACCTTCCTGCTGCCGCTGTTCCTCGGCCGGGTGCGCGGCTATTCCTCGGCCGAGGTCGGCACGACCATGGTGGTGTCTGGTCTGGCCATGTTCCTGACCGCCCCCTTCGCCGGGCGGCTGGTCCGGCTGGTCGATCCGCGCATCCTGATGTTCACCGGCTTCATGATGTGCGCCTGGGCCATGTGGGACGCCCATGCGGTGACGACGGAATGGGCCTTCTGGGAGTTCGCCGGGGTCCAGGCCCTGCGCGGGGTGGGGGTGATGATGGCCATGATCGCCTCGCAGCAGGTGACCATGTCGACCCTGCCGCCGCATATGGTGAAGAACGCCTCGGGCCTGGTGAACCTGTTCCGCAACGTCGGCGGCGCCTTCGGCCTGGCGATCCTGAACACCTCCCTGACCACCAATACCGCCCTGCACATGAGCGAGCTGACCCAGAACATCACCAACACCAACGCCGGGGTGCTGGGCCTGCTGGCGGCGATGCAGGAGCGGTTCGCGGCGTCGGGCGATCCGGCCGGGGCGGCGATGAAGGCGGTCCATGGCATGCTGAATCTACAGGCGACGACCCTGGCCTTCGGCGACGCCTTCGCCATGCTGGCGATCGGCTGCGCCCTCGCCGCCTTCGTCACCCTGATGGCGAAGCCGGTGAAGGCCGCGCCCGACGCTCCGCCGGTGGAGGCGCACTGATGGCCCGGGTTCGCGGACAGGTCGACGAGGCCAAGACCGAGGCCATCCTCGAGGCGGCGCTGACGCTGTTCGCCGAAAAGGGGGCGCTCGCCTCGATGGAGCAGATCGCGCGGCTGGCCGGGGTGTCGCGCCAGACGCTGTACAACCGCTTTCCGTCGCGGGTGGAGCTGGGACGGGCCCTGGCCGGCCGGCGCTCGGACGCCATCAGCGCGCCGCTGCGCACGGGCGGCGATCCGGAAACGGTGTTGACCGCCCTCGCCGCCGGCATGCTGGACAAGCTGTGCCGGGCGGACGCGGGCGCCACCATGCGTGGCGTGGCCCTGACCTCGGCCGAGACCCCCGACCTGGCCGCCGCCGTCTATCAGGCCGGTCCGGCGGAGGGCCTGCGGCGGCTCTCGGCGTGGCTGGCCGAACAGGACCGGCTGGGGCTGATCGCCGTCGCCGATCCGGACGCGGCGGCCGAGATGTTCTCGGGCATGGTGCTGGGGCATGGGCATCTGCGCGGGGTGCTGGGCGTGCCCCATCCGCCCTTCGACCGCGACGCCCGGGCGGCCGAGACCGCGCGGCGATTCCTGCGCGCCTTCGCCCGTTGACGGTTGGCCGGCGCGGTCATCCGTCCTAAACGGCGGCGAACCTGTCGGAGTCCGCCCATGCTTATGCACCTGTCGTCCTGGCCCGAGATCGACGCGCGGTTGAAGAGCGTCAAGACCGTTGTCGTGCCGATCGGCTCGAACGAACAGCACGGGCCGACCGGCCTGCTGGGCACCGACTGGCTGTGCCCGGAGATCATCGCCCACGCCGCCGAGAAGAGCGACGAACAGCTGGTCGTGGCCCCGACCTTCAACATCGGCATGGCCCAGCATCACCTCGCCTTCGCCGGCACCATCAGCCTGCGGCCGACGACCTTCATGGCGGCGATCACCGACTGGGTGTCGTCGCTGAACCGGCATGGCTTCGAGCGGATCTATTTCCTCAACGGCCACGGCGGCAATGTCGCCACCATCGAGGCGACCTTCGCCGAGATCTACGCCGACTGGTCCTTCGTCGAGGAGCGCGCGCCCTTCGTGCTGAAACTGCGCAACTGGTGGGACCTGCCGGGCGTCATGGGGCTGTGCAACCGGCTGTTCCCGGTCGGCCACGGCATGCACGCCACGCCGTCCGAGATCGCCGTGACCCAGGCGGCCTATCCCGACCGGATCAAGACCGCCGCCCTCGACCCGCAGATCGCGCCGGTCGGGCCGATCCGCGACGCCCTCGACTACCGCGCCCGCTTCCCCGACGGGCGCATCGGCTCGGACCCGCTGCTGGCCAGTCCGGAGAAAGGTCGGGAGATCATCGACCTGGCCGCGCCGGCGCTGCTGAAGGACGTGGCCGACTTCGCCGGCGAGGTCTTGCCGTAGCCGCGATAGGGGCCCAAGGCTCGGCGCATGACCCAGTTCGATAAAGCGCTCAAGACCGGCCGCCGCCTCACCAGCGACGGAGCCCAGGCCGCCCTGACCGCCCGGTCCGGCGGCGAGATGCTGCAGGCCGCCGGCGACGTGATCGCCGCCCGCATGGAGATCATGGCCGCCGGCCTGACAGACCCGCGCAAGATCGACCTGAAGGAAATGTCGCTGATGGGCTCGGAGAAGACCGAGGCCCTGTCGGCCTCGGCCGCCGCCCTGACGCGGACGTTCGGCGACATCGGCGGCCGGGTCGGATCCAGTCTGATGACCGAGGCCGGTCTGGCCTCGAAAGCCGCCTCCGCCATCGCCGCGGCCGGCACCCCGGCGGCGGCGATGCAGGCGCAGTACAGCTACGCCGTCGGCTGGTGGAGCCGGGCGACGAGCCAGATGATGACGCTCAACAGCGAACTGCTGAAGGGTCAGGCCGACGCCCTGCGCCCGATCCACGCCACCGCCGTGGCCAACGCCAGGCGGCTGAAGAAGTAGCGGGAACGGCGGTCTCCGCTGGGGATTTACGTCGGGTGGAAGGAGTGACCGCCATGGCCGAAGATCCGAAGAAAGACCCTCATCCCGGAATGATGGGCGACGGGACCGAGGAGCAGAACCTCAACCAGCCGGGCGATCCGTCGAAACGGATCACCGAGGACGAGGTCCAGGACGCCTTCAAGGACAAGCCCGCCAAGCCGGCCTGACTCAGCGGAACGGCGGCTCGTCGAAGGCGCGCAGCTTGCGTGAGTGCAGGCGACTGCCCTCGGCGCGCAGCAGGTCGACCGCCTGGATGCCGATCTGCAGGTGCTCCGAGATCGAGCCCTCGTAGAAACGGTTGGCCTGGCCGGGCAGCTTGATCTCGCCGTGCAGCGGCCGGTCGGAGACGCAGAGCAGGGTGCCGTAGGGGACGCGGAAGCGGTAGCCCTGGGCGGCGATGGTGGCGCTTTCCATGTCGATCGCCACGGCCCGGCTCTGGTTGAAGCGCTGGGCCGATTTGGAATAGCGCAGCTCCCAATTGCGGTCGTCGGTGGTCACCACCGTACCGGTGCGCAGGCGCCGTTTGACCTCTTCCCCGGGGGCGCCGGAGACCATCTTGGCGGCGTCGTAGAGGGCGCGCTGGACCTCGGCGATCGAGGGGATGGGGATATCGGGCGGCAGCACTGCGTCCAGCACATGGTCGTCGCGCAGATAGGCGTGGGCGAGGACGTAGTCGCCGATGATCTGGCTGTCGCGCAGACCGCCGCAATGGCCGATCATCATCCAGGCATGTGGACGGGTCACGGCGAGATGGTCGCAGATGGTCTTGGCGTTGGACGGGCCGACGCCGATGTTGACCAGGGTGATGCCGTTCCAGCCCGGCGCGGTCAGGTGGTAGGCCGGCATCTGGTGCTTTTTCCAGGCCGCATCCATCACCGCCTGCTCGGGATTGGGCGTGTCGCGGGTGATGATCACCCCGCCGGCGCACGACAGGGTCTCATAGGGGCTGTCCGGATCGGCCAGCTGTTCGCAGGCCCAGCGCACGAACTCGTCGACGTAGCGGTTGTAGTTGGTGAACAGGATGTAGCTCTGCACATCCTCGACCGGGGTGCCGGTGTAGTGGCGCAGCCGGGCGAGGGAGAAGTCGGTGCGCAGGCCGTCGAACTGCGACAGGGGGAAATCCTCCCCGAGGTTGAACAGACCGTCCGAGATTTCGTCGCCGATATGAGCCAGGTCGGTGGTCGGGAAATAGCGCGCCACCGCGGCGGTCTGGCTGCGGTCGAGGGCCACGTCCGAGCCGTCCAGCACATAGGGGAAGGGGATCTCCTGCTCCGACGGACCGACGTCGAAGGTGGCGCCGTAGTCGGCTTCCAGCAGGCCCAGCTGCTCGGCCAGATAGGGCCGGAACAGGTCGGGGCGGGTGATGGTGGTGGCGTAGACGCCGGGCCGGGACAGGCGGGCGTAGGCGCGGCTGGCCATATTGGCGGGGCGTTCGCCGAACCAGCTGACCCGCAGCCGGGGATAGGAGAACAGGCCGCGGGCGCGGGCCTCGGGATTTGGCCGCTCGCCGGTGGCGAGAAAGATCCGCACCGCTTCGCGCAGGTTGCTGACGGATTCGTCGTAGAGGGTCCGGAGGCGGTCCAGCGCCTCGGGGCCGCTGAGGGCCGATGTGTTCGTGTCTGTCATGGCCTCCGATAACGGAAGATGATGACAATGGCGAGGCTTTGGGGCGAAGGCTTTGGGGCGAGGCCTGGCCGGCGTCAGGCCAATTCGCGCTGCAGGAAGGCGGTCACATCCTGCAGCACCGGCGCCTTCTTGCGGAACAGGGGCGAGAAGGTCGCGATCAGGTCGGCGTGGTTCAGGCCCGGATAGAGTTTCGCCTCGCAGCGGCCGCCAACCTCGGTCATCCGCTGGCACAGGATGGTCGTGTCCTCCGCGTGCACCACCTGGTCGTCGGTCCCGTGACCCAGCCACAGCGGCGGGGCGTCGGGACGGACGAAGGTGACCGGCTGGGTCAGGGTCGGGTCCGGGGCCCGGCCGAAGGCGTTGATCGAAGAGGCCACGTCCAGCGGCAGGAAGTCATAAGGCCCGGCCAGCCCCGCCGCCGCCCGGATCAGATCCGGCGCCCCGACGGCGGCCATGTAACGGCGATCCAGGGCGATCATCATCGCCAGATGGGCGCCCGCCGAATGGCCGACGACGCCCAGCCGGGCCGGGTCGCCGCCATACTGGCGGGCCAACTGTCCGGTGCGGGCGGTCGCGGCCGCCGCGTCCTCGATGAAGGCGGGGAAACGGACGGTCGGCACGATCCGGTAGTCGGGCATGGCGACGACGAAGCCGCGCGCGGCCAGGGCGTGGGCGGCCCAGCGATACTGGACGCGCTCGCCCGAGTCCCAGCCGCCGCCGTAGAAGAAGACCAGCACAGGCCATGGCCGGTCCGGCGTCCGCGTCGGCGCCAGAATGTCCATGCGCTGGCGCGGATCGTCGCCATAGGCCACGCCCGTGGCGATGCGGCGGACGCCGCTGTCGCGCGGGCCGAGGGCGTTCAGGGCGCCGAGCGGCGAACAGGCGGCGGCCAGCACGGCCGCGGCGGGGGCGAGAAGGCCTCTACGGGTCATCGCTGCAGAATACGCACGAAGGGGCGTCCTGGCTCGATCATCGCGCCGCGGAGATCAGGGCGCCGCAGTTGGCGTCCTCGGCCAGGCCCGGATCGACGAAGGCGACCAGGGCGGCGAATGGATTGACCAGGGCCGCCAGCAGGCCGCCAGCGCCGGCCTGGGCCAGCACGGCGCCGCGATCGACATCGACCCGCGGCCCGGTCAGCGGTCCCTGCACGGTGATGGGCGCCCAAAGGCGGATCAGCCGCGCCTCCTTGGTTTCGCCGTCGATGCGCAGGTTCATGGTCTCCGCGCCGAGATCGATCGTCCCGCTGCCCGAGGCGAGCACCGGGGTGGTGTCGATGACGAAGGTCCGCGCCGTGGCCGTGCCGCCGCTGACCGTGAAGTCGGCCACGGCGCAGCGGATTTCCGCGGTGGAATCGTCGTCGCTGAGCAGTTTGGACAGGCCCTCCAGAACATTGACCCCCAGCAGTTCGGCGAAGGCGGCGCGCATCCGGCCCTGCGGCACGACGAGGCTGAGCGTGCCTTTGGAACTGGCGGCGAAGTCATGGATCGAGGCCCCGGGCCCCTCCAGTCGCGCCCGGCCTAGGGCCGCGCCGGTCACGGTGGCGACGCCGTCGCGCGCCGGGATGATCGATTCCAGCGGATAGCCGCGCAGACGGAAGTCGATGGCGCTGTAGAGCCGGTCGCGGGTGGCGTTGATTTTCGCCGTGCCGCGCAGTTCGCCGCGGTTGAAGGTGAAGGCGACCGGGTCGAGGTTGAGAATGCCGGTCTTCAGGTCGGCGCCGATGTCGACCTTGCTTACGTCGAGGTCGTTGCGCTTCACCCGGGCCGCCCGGTAGCGCAGCGTACCGTCCATGACCCGCAGGCGGTCGACGGCCAGCGGCGCATCGGGCAGCAGCCGCCCGGGCGCGCCCGAGGTGACCACCGTATCGCCGGAGACGACCCGCGGCTCGGCGCCCAGCACCGCCATCAGGTCGTCGATGTCGAGCAGGCGGGAGTTCAGTTCGGCGTCGACCCGCAGCCGGTCGTCGACCCGGTCGACCACCATGTCGCCCGACAGGTCGGACGAGCCGACGCGGCCGTTGAAGTCGGCGAAGGTGTATTTGGACTCGTCTCGCGTCAGCTGGCCGGCCAGCTTGTAGGGGGGCGTATTGGGGGTGGTGATGCCGGTCAGCAGATAGATGTCGGCCAGGTCGCGGCCCTCGAGCGTCAGATCCGCATTGAAATGACCCAGGTCGAACGGGCGGGTGATCGAGCCGTCGGCGATCAGCCGCGAACCGACGCCGGCGATCTCGCCATGGAATTCATACGGCCGGTTGCGGCGGATGTTGATGAAGGGGCCGCCGCGGACCTCGACGGTCAGGGGCGTGCCGTTGACCGTGCCCTCGCCGTCCAGATGGAAGCCGGCGCGCTCGTCCGAACCCTCCCGGGCGTCGATCGTGGCCTCGAGCTTGATGCCGCGTCCCAGCTCGTCGAAGGACAGCCGGCCGTCCTCGATCAGCAACCGGTTGATCGGCGGGATCTTCATCGGCCCGGTGTCGGGCTTGTCGGGATTGAGCTGCCAGCTCTGCCGTCCGTCTTCGGTCGAGATCAGCACGGCGCGCGGGCGTGTGATGGCCAGCAGCGGCATTTCGATCTGCCCGCCCAGCAACGGGCCCAAACGCACGGCGGCGCGCAGGCTTTCGACCGTCAGCGTGTCCTGGTCGCGCGCCCAGTCGGGGCCGCCGATGCGCAGGCCGCGGACATGGGCCGACGGCGTCCAGCTGAACAGGTTGACGTCCAGATCGCCGTTGAGCTGGATTTCCCGGTCGTATTCGGCCGAGGCCCAGCGGCCGATCGGCCCGCGCAGCATGTTCCAGTCGAACAGGATCAGAAACAGCACCACCGCCGCCACCAGCAGCAGGGTGATCGAGGCGGCGAGCTTTTCCGGCAGTCCCGGTCGGCGCGCGGCGGCGTAGACCGGATCATTGGCCACGATCCAGTCGCGCCAGTCGCGCATGCGCGCACCGGCCGGGACGAGGGCGCGCTCGCGCACCACCAGCCAATGACGATTGTCTTTCAAGGGGTTGGACAAGCCCGCGCTCTCCGTGGAGCCGTGACAACGCGCGAGCGCGCAGAAAGGCTCAAAGCCGGCGCAACGGGCCATCTGTAAAATTTCATACTTCGATCTGTCGTATAATCTTTACATTGGCGGGAGGGCGCGCATTATTCCCTCCGCGCCCTGAACATATCCGGGGCAATGGAGGTTCGAATGCGTACCCGCCGCCCCCTCGTCGCCGCCGCGCTGATCGCCGGCATGGCCCTCTCAACCGCCGCCGCGGCCCAGACGTCCGGCCAGACCCGAAGCCCGGCCCCCGAGCGGACGTCCGCCCGCGCCGTCCTCATCTGTGACAGCGACGCCGCCAGTCGCCGCGCCTTCACCCGCGAATACGGCGCCACGCCGGTCTTCATCACCGCCCGCGAGGCGGTGGGCGTACGCCCGTCCGAGCCCGCGTGGAGCGCCCCGCGCTGCATGACCGAGATCGAACACGCCAAATTGCGCGATGTGACGCGCCAGCGGACGCAGACGCCGGTCGCGCCGCAGTCCTGATCCGGGGGCCCGAACGAGAACGGCGCGCCCCGCGGGGAGCGCGCCTTCTTGTCAGAGTGACCTGATCAGTCGACCGGCTTCAGATGTTTGTCGAGCCAGCCGAACACCTCGGTGTGCCACTGCGCGCTGTTGGCCGGCTTCAGCACCCAGTGGTTCTCGTCCGGGAAGACCACCAGCCGGCTTTCGATCCCGCGCCGCTGCAGGGCGGTGAAGGTCGACAGGCTCTGGGCCGTCGGAATGCGGAAATCGAGGTCGCCCTGGATCACCAGCATCGGATCGCGCCAGTTCTGGACGTGGTTGGCGGGATTGAATTGCTGGTAGCCGCGCGGATTCTCCCACGGCGTGCCGCCATACTCCCACTCGGTGAACCACAGCTCCTCGGTCGAATAGCCCATGCCGAAGGTGTCGAAGACGCCGTCGTGGTTGACCAGACAGTCGAACTCGCCGGCCCAGTTTCCGGCGATCCAGTTGATCATGTAACCGCCGTAGGAAGCGCCGAGGGCGCAGGCGTTGTCGCCGTCGAGGAAGGGATAGGCCTGCCGGGCGTGGGCCCAGCCCTTCTGCAGATCCTCCAACGGGCGGTCGCCCCAGTGCTGGCTGATCGCATCGGTGAAGGCCTGGCCGTAACCGGTCGAGCCGTGGAAATCGATCATCACCACCGCATAGCCGGCCCCGGCGTAGGTCGAGGGGTTCCAGCGGTACGACCAGCTGTTGCCGAACGAGCCCTGCGGCCCGCCGTGGATCAGGAAGGCGACGGGGTATGTCTCGCCTTCCACATAGTTGGCCGGCTTGATGACATAGCCGTGCACCGTCTCGCCGTTCCAGCCGGCGAAGGTGAACTGCTCGGCCTCGCCGAACGCCTTGTCGTCCAGCTGCGGGTTCACGTCGGTGATGCGGCGCGGCATCTCGCGACCGCGGAAGGTCTTGACGAACAGCTCGCTGGGCCGGGTCAGGCTGTCCTGGGCGAAGACGAAGCCCGAGGGCGTCTGCTGGAAGGCCGAGACATGGCCTTCGCCGGTGATCGGCACGACGGAGCCGCTGGTGACGTCGATGGCGAACAGCCGCGTCTGCCCGACGTCGCCGGCCGTGGTGTAAAGGGTGTTTCCGTCCGCCGACCACTGCAGGCTGTCGGCCGAGCGGTCCCAGTTGGCGGCGATCTGGCGCACCCGGCCGGACGCCACGTCGCGCAGGAAGATGGCGTATTTGTCGGCCTCGAAGCCGGGCCGGGCCATGGCGCGGTACGCCAGCGTGCCGCCGTCGGGCGAGAACACCGGGCCGGTGTCCCACGCGTCATTGTCGTCGGTCAGGTTCTCGAAGGTTCCGTCGCCGCTCAGACCGTTGGTGCGCCAGAGGTCGAAATTGGTGCTCCACGGCTCGCTCTGACCGGCCAGCCGGGCCGAGAAGACCACCGCGTCGCCCTCGGGCGTGAAGGTGAATTCGCCCTCGTCGCCGAACGGCTTTGAGGGGGTGTCGCCGTCGAAGCCTTTCGTCACCCAGACGGGTTCGCCCGAACCGTCCGTGTCGACGACGAACAGATGGTTCTGGGTCCCGTCGTTCCACGTGTCCCAGTGGCGCACGAACATGCGGTCATAGACCTGGCCGGTGCTGTTGCGTTCGGCCTCGGCCTTCTGGCGGTCGGCGCTGCAGGCGAGATCGGCGCACGAAGGGAAGACCGCCAGCGAGACGACCACCTTGCCGGCGTCGCGGCTCAGCCGGTAGGCGTTGACGTCGACCGGCAGGTCGGTGACCTGGACCGGGCCGGCGCCGTCGGCGGCCGCGCGCCACACCTGGCTGGAGCCCGAGCGGCCGGAGAGGAAATACAGCTTGCCGTCCGAGCCCCAGCGCGCGGTGTTGGCGCCGCCCTCGCTGATCGCCAGCCTGCGGCCTTCATCATCGCCGGCCTGCAGATCGAGGATGTAGAGCGAGCCGGACCGGCGGTTGGCCTCCACATCGGTGGCGGTCACCGAATAGACCACCCAGCGGCCGTCCGGCGAGACCTGCGGATCGCCCAGACGGTTGGCGCGGATCATGTCCTGCCAGGTGAAGGGCTCGGCGGTCTGGGCCGGGGCGGTCGCGGCGGCGGCGGCGGGCGTCTGCGCCAGGGCGGGCAGTCCGGCGCCGGCGAGCAGGGCGGCGGCGCTGAGGCCGATCAGGAGGCGGGTCACGGACGTCATGCGCGGGAGTCCTCGGCGTTGCATGGATTTCATGGCGCGAAGGGGTGGCGCCGCGCGGCTCGCGCGTCAATGCCGGCCCCTTGTTCGCGGCTTGCGGAGCGCCCCGGGACCGGCGACAACCGCGCCAATGACCGCCGCCGCCCTGCCCTCGCCCGCAGCGCCCGCCCCCCGCCACGAGGGGCCGCACATCTGCGACGTGCTGATCGCCGAGCGGGCGCCGCGCCTGACCGGATCGCCGGTCTGGCCGCTGGTCCGGCCGTTTCTCTACCGGCTGCTGAACTATCATCACGCCGTGCGCATGGCCGATGCGGTGCGGCCGCTGTCCGGAGCCGGGGCGCTCGACTATGTCAGCGACCTGCTGGACCTGAAGGTCGCGGTGATGAACCCGGAGCGGATTCCGGCGACGGGACGCTGCATCATCGTCGCCAACCATCCGACCGGCATCGCCGACGGCATCGCCGTGTTCGACGCCGTTCGGGCCCGGCGCGGCGACGCGGTCTTCTTCGCCAACGCCGACGCCGTTCGCGTGTCGCCGCGGCTGGGCGAGGCGGTCATCCCGGTCGAGTGGGTCGTAGAAAAGCGGACCCGCGACAAGACCCGGGCCACCCTGCAGGCGGCGAAGGCCGCGTTCGAGGCCGAGCGCTGCCTGGTGATGTTCCCGGCCGGCCGGCTCGCGCGGGTGGCGAAGGACGGCTCGGTCACCGATCCCGAATGGGCCCCCACGGCGGCCTCCCTGGCCCGCAAGTATGGCGCCCCGATCGTGCCCATCCACGTGGCCGGGCCGCATTCGCGCCTGTTCCACTGGTTCAACCGGATCTCGCCCGAGCTGCGCGACATCACCCTGTTTCACGAGTTGTTGAACAAGAAGCGCAAGCGATATTTCCTCAAGGTCGGCAAGCCGGTCCCGCCGACGCGGGTGGACATCGACGCCGGCCGCGCCACCTACGCCCTCAAGGCCTTCACCGAACGGGTCCTGCCCAGCCAGCCGGACGCGGATTTTGCCTGAGGCGGGCATGACCCTGGCGCTGGAAGACGCCGCCGCGACGGCGCGGCTGGGCGCGGCCATCGCCCCGCTGCTGGCGCCGGGCGAGACGGTGCTGCTGTACGGGCCGTTGGGCATGGGCAAGTCGACGCTCGCGCGTGGCCTGATCCGCGCCCTCCTTGCGCTCTCGGCCCGGCCCGACGAGGACGTGCCGTCGCCGACCTTCACCCTCGTCCAGTTCTATGAGAGCGACCCGCCGGTGGCCCATTTCGACCTCTATCGCCTGATCCGTCCGGAAGAGGCGGTGGAGATCGGCCTCGACGAGGCGCTAGACGAGGGCTGCGCCGTGATCGAATGGCCCGAACGGCTGGGCGACGATCCGTCCGTCTGGCTCGGCCCCGACCGACTCACCATAAGCTTGGTCGAACAGGACGCCGGCCGCGTGGCGGCCCTCTCCGGCGCCGGGGCGTGGGAGAGCAAGCTGAAGAGCCTTCATGTCTGACCGCGAACACCAGCGTCTCGACTTCCTCAAGGCGGCCGGCCTCGCCGACGCCGTGCGCGCGCCCCTGCCGGGCGACGCCTCGACCCGGCGCTATGAGCGGCTGACGACCCGCGCCGGCACGACCCTGATGCTGATGGATCAGCCGCCCGCGACGGAGTCCCAGCCCTGTGACCCGTCGTGGACGCCGGAGCAACGCCGCGCCTCGGGCTGGAACGCCGTGGCCCGGCTGTCGGCCGGCCGCATCGAGGCCTTCGCCGCCGTGGCCGAACACCTCAGGCACGCAGGGTTGTCGACGCCGGACATCATCGCCGTCGACGCCGACGCCGGCCTGGCGGTGATCGAGGATTTCGGCGACAACCTGTTCGTCCAGGTGATCGCGGCGGGCGAGCCGCAGGCGCCGCTCTATCTGGCGGCCGTCGATGCGCTGGCGCGGCTGCATCTCACGGGTCTCGCGCCACAGACGATGCAGGGGGCCGGCGGCGCCTGGCCGCTGTTGACCTATGACGGCGTCGCCCTGCAGGGCGGGGCCGACCTGTTTGTCGAATGGACGCCCAAACAGCACCCCGAGCTCGACTTCGGCCCTGACGTCCTCGACGAATGGCGTGCGGCCTGGGCCCCGGTCGTCGCGATGGGCGAACAGAAGGCCTCGGTCGTGGCCCACCGCGACTACCATGCCGAAAACCTGATCTGGCTGCCGCAGCGGACCGACCACCGCCGGGTCGGGCTGATCGACTTCCAGGACGCGGTGCTGGCCCATCCGGTGTGGGACCTGCACTCCCTGCTGCAGGATGCCCGGCGCGATGTGCCGCCCGCGCTGGAGGCTACCGCGTTCGAACACTATTGCGAGGTGATGATGGTCGACCGCCAGGCCTACTGGCGCGACTATGTCGCCCTCGCCGCCCTCAATGAGGCGCGGATCCTCGGCGTCTTCGCCCGCTTGATCGCCCGCGATGGCAAGCCGCGCTACCGTCAGTTCATGCCGCGGGTCTGGGCCCATCTGAACGCCAATCTGAAACAGCCGGGGCTGGAGGCCGTCGCCGGCTGGTTCGACCGCCACGTGCCCGCAGAGCTTCGCCGATGACCGCGCCGACGACCGCCATGGTGCTGGCGGCCGGGCTCGGCACCCGGATGCGGCCGCTGACCGACGACCGGCCCAAGGCGCTGGTTGAGGTGGCCGGCCGGCCGCTGATCGATCACGTGCTGGACCGGCTGGCCGACGTCGGCGTCGAGCGGGCGGTGGTCAATGTCCACTGGTTCGCCGACCGGCTGGAAGCTCATCTCGCGGCGCGCGGCCGCAGGCCGGACATCGTCATTTCCGACGAGCGCGCGGAACTTCTGGAGACCGGCGGCGGGCTGAAGAAGGCGGTGCCGCTGCTGGGGCCGGATCCGGTGTTCGTGGCCAATATCGACAGCGTCTGGACCGACCGCGGCGGCGAGGGCGATTCGGCCCTGAATCAACTCGCGCGCCTGTGGAATCCGTCAACCATGGACGCGGCCCTGCTGCTCGCGCGCCGCGAGGGTTCGATCGGCTTCGATGGGGCCGGCGACGTCTTCCTCGCCGAGGACGGCCGCCTGACCTTCCGCGGCGACGCCCCCGAAGCGCCGTTCGCCTATATGGGCGTCCACATCTGCCGTCCCGACTATGTCGCCGACGGGCCCCAAGGACCGTTCTCGCTCAGCGGATTCTGGCGCCAGTCCGCCGCCGCCGGCCGGTTGTACGGCTGCGTGCTGGACGGAGACTGGATGCACGTCGGCGATCCGCAGGCCCGCGATGAGGCCGAGCTGAGACTGGCCGGAGAGGGATGACCGTCCGCTTCGACCCGTTCGCGCCGGCGGGACCGCGCTGGTACGCCATCGAGGCGCGCCGGCCCTTTCTGGAGGACCTTGCCGCCGGCGTGCTCGACTGGCTGGGCGAGCACCCGCCCGAAGCCCTGTCCGACGCCGTCATCCTGCTGCCCAACCGTCGCGCCGCCCGGGCCTTCACCGGCGCCCTGACGAAGCTGGCCGGCGACCGGCCGGTGCTGCTGCCGCAGGTCCGGCCGCTGGGCGATCTGGAGGAGGACGAGCCGCCGTTCGCGCCGGGCGAACTTGGCCTCGACCTGCCGCCGGCGATCGCCCCCCTGACCCGCCGTTTCGAGATGGCGCGGATGATCGTCGAGGATTTCCGCCCCGGCCTCGCGCCCTTGCGGGCGCTGGAGATGGCCGACGCCCTGGGCGGTTTCCTCGATTCCTGCCAGCTGGAGGAGGTCGAGGATCTCGCGCGCGTGGCCACCCTGGTCGAGGGCGATCTGGCCGAGCACTGGCAGGAGTCCGCGCGCTTCCTCGGCCTCGCCGTCGAGGCCTGGCCGAAACGGCTGGCGGCCCTTGGCCTCGTCGATCCGGCCTGGCGCCGGGCGCGACTGCTGCGGCTGCTGGCCGAGGCCTGGACCGAACGGCCGCCGACCCGGCCGGTGATCGCCGCCGGCTCGACCGGCACCGCGCCCGCCGCCGCCGATGTGCTGGCCGCCGTCGCCCGCGCTCCGCAAGGCTGCGTCGTCCTGCCCGGCCTCGACCGCGATCTCGCCTCCGACGTCTGGTCCCGGCTGGGGGACAATGAACAGCACCCGCAGAATGCCTTGTGGCGTCTGCTGCGCCGGCACGAGGTGGAACGTGAGGCGGTACGGCCGTGGTTCGAGCCGGCGGCGGATCCCGCCACCGGGACACGAGGCCGGGCCCGGCAGCGGCTGATCAACGAGGCCCTGCGTCCGGCCGAGGCCACCGACGACTGGCGGGCCCTGATCCGCACCCTGCGCGCGGACGCCTTCCGGGACCAGTCGGCCGACCCGATCACCCAAGGTCTGGACGGCCTCTCCGTCATCACGGTCCGGGCCGAGGAGGACGCCGCCGCAACCCTCGCCCTGATGATGCGCGAGACCCTGGAGACGCCGGGCCGGACCTGCGCCCTCGTCACCCCCGATCTGGCCTTGGGCCGCCGCGTCGCCGCCCGGCTGGAGCGCTGGGGCGTAGTCGCCGACAACTCCTCCGGCCAGCCGTTGTCGCGCATGCCGGCGGGCCGGCTGGTCGACCTTGCCGCCCGCTTCATCGTCACGCCGCTGGACCCGCACCCCCTTCTGGGGCTGGTCAAACACCCGCTGGTCCGCCTCGACCTGGACGGGGTCGAGCCCGCGGCCGCGATCAGGACGCTGGAGGAGCACGCCCTGCGGGGGCCGCGTCTGCGCGACTGGGCCCGCGCCCGCAGCGCCCTGCTCAGGGCGGGCGAACCGCGCGACGACGGTCGGCCGCGTTCGCCGGACACGATCGAGCGGCTCGCCGCCGCCCGCGTCCTGCTTGACCGGCTTGAACAGTTGTCCGACGCCGCCCGTGCGCCCTTCGTCCCCGAGGCACCGGTGGACGCCGCCGCCCGCGCCCTGACGACCCTGATCGAGGCCGTGGCGGGTCAGGACGCCTGGGCCGGGCCCGACGGCGAGGCCGCCGCGGCCCTTCTGGCCGGGCTGATCGAGGGCGGCGCCTCGCTGGGCGCGGTCTCGCGCGCCGACTTCGCCGAACTGGTCCGGGCCCTGCTGGGCGAGGAGACGGTGCGGACCGGCGGGGCCAACCAGCCGCGCCTGCGTATTCTCGGGGCGATCGAGGCCCGTCTGGTGCGGGCCGACCGGATGATCCTCGCCGGGCTTGAGGAGGGCGTCTGGCCCAACGCCGCCCCGACCGACCCCTTTCTGTCACGGCCGATGCGCAAGGCCCTCGGCCTGCCGCCGCCCGAGCGTCGCCTCGGCCAGACGGCGCAGGACTTCGTCCAGGCCGCCTGCGCCGACGAGGCCATACTGGTGCATTCCGAACGCCGCGGCGGCCAGCCGGCGGTCAAGTCGCGCTGGCTCTGGCGGCTGGAGATGCTGACGCGCGGGGCCAATGCCGAAGACACGCCGGTCGAACTGGAGCGGCCGTCGATCCAGCTCGCACAAGCCCGGGCGCTCGATGTCCCCATACCGGGACCGCCGCGCTACGCCCGCCGCCCCGCGCCGACGCCGCCCGTTCCTCGCCGGCCGCGCCAGCTGCCGGTCACGGGCATCGAGCGCTGGGTCCGCGACCCCTACGCCGTCTACGCCCAGCGCATACTCGGCCTGCAGAAGCTGGAACGCCCCGGCGCCTCGGCCGAGGCGATGGCGCGCGGAAACGCCGTGCACCGGGCCATCGAACGCGTCGTCCTCAGCTGGCCGGACGCCCTGCCCGAGGACTGCGCCGACCAGATCGAAGGCTTTCTGCGCGAGGAACTGGACGCCGCCGGCTTCGACGACCACGCCATGGCCCGCGAGACGCCGCTCGCCCGCAACTGCGCTCTCTGGCTGGCCGACTGGGAGCGCGAGCGCCGGGCGCGCGGCGCCACCCTGTTGATCGAACAGACCGGCCAGATGACCTTCGGCGCCCCCTTCGGCCCCTTCACCCTGACCGCGAAAGCCGACCGCATCGAGCTGGACGCCGACGGCGCCGCCATCATCGACTTCAAGACCGGCTCGACCCCCAGCGCCAAACAGGTGGCCCAGGGCTTCTCGCCCCAGCTGACCCTGACCGCCGCCATCCTCGCCGCGGGCGGCTTCGCCGACGCCCCGCCGACCCCGGCCTCGGAGTTGCTCTACGTCAAGGTCACCGGCCGCAAGACGCCGGGCGAGGCCATCGACGTCGGCAAGGTCACGCGCAACCAGCCCCTGACCGCCGCCGAACTGGCGGAACGCGAGCTGGCCCGGCTGGTCGACGGCGTCGCCGCCTTCGACGACGAGGCCCGGCCCTATGTCTCCTGGGCCGCGCCCCAGTTCATGGGCAATTTCGGCGGCAACTACGACCACCTGGCCCGGGTCTGGGAGTGGCACGTCGTCGGCGGCGAGGACGAGGCCCCCGAATGACCCTCTCGCCCTTGGAACAGGCCCGCGCCCACCAGACCGCCGCCGCCGATCCCGGCCGGTCGGTCTTCGTCACCGCCAACGCCGGCTCGGGCAAGACCACCACCCTGGTCGACCGCGTCGCCCGTCTGCTGCTGCAGAAGGCCCCGCCGGGAGAAATCCTGTGCGTCACCTATACCAAGGCCGCCGCGGCCGAGATGCAGGCCCGACTGTTCAAGAAGCTCGGCGCATGGGCCGTCATGGACGACGCCGCGCTGTCGGGCGATCTGGTCAAGCTCGACGGCCGCGATCCGGCCAGCCTCAAGCCCACCGATCTGAGGGAGGCCCGCCGCCTGTTCGCCCGCGCCCTGGAGACGCCCGGCGGGCTGAAGATCCAGACCATCCACGCCTTCTGCGAGAAACTGCTGCGCCGGTTCCCGATCGAGGCCGGCGTCTCTCCGGCCTTCAAGGTGCTGGAGAACGAGGCGGCCGTCGCCCTGTCGCACCAGGCCCGCGAGGCGCTGGCCCGCGCCGCCCTCGCCGACCCCGACGGCCGGCTGGGCGCCGCCTACGCCCATTTCGCGGTCGAGCTGGACTGGAAGGCCTTCCACGCCCTGCTGGCCATGATCGAGACCGAGCGTGGCAAGCTGGTCGACTATGTCGACCGCTGGACCTCCGGCGCCGCGCCGGGGCCGCACATCCTCGCCGGCGTCGGCGAGGACGAGACCCCGGCCGCGCTTGAAAACGACTTTCTCAACTGGCTCGACCCCGCGGCCTGGCGCCGCGCCGCCGACGGTTTCGCGACAGGGTCGGCCAACGACCAGAAGATCGCGGCGCAGATGCGCGAGGCGGTCCCGCCGCATTCCAGCCTCGCCGCCATGAAGGCCCTGTTCATCGACTCCAAGGGCCAGGCGCGAACGAAATTCGGCACGAAGAGCGCCCCGCCGGCGGCCGCGGCGTATCTCGACTCAGTCTCCCTCAAATACTGCGCCGTCCTCGACCGCATGCGGGCGGCGAAGGTCGCCGACGACACGGTCAAGGCCCTGACCCTCGCCCACGCCCACGCGGCTCTCTACGAGACCGCCAAGAGGCAACAGGGCGCCTTGGACTTCTCCGACCTCGTCGTCCGCACCGTCGATCTGCTGACCCGGCGGACCACGGCCGCCTGGGTGCTGTTCAAGCTGGACGGCGGGATCGAACACGTCCTCGTCGACGAGGCCCAGGACACCGCCCCGGATCAGTGGGCCATCTTCAAGGCCCTGACCGAGGAGTTCTTCTCGGGCGAGGGCGCGCCGCGCCGGGGCGAGACCGTCCCGCGCATTCCTCGCACCGTCTTCGCCGTCGGCGACGAGAAACAGTCGATCTACTCCTTCCAGGGGGCCCGCCCCGAACGGCTGCGGCAGGAGGCCCAGGCCTATGAGGCCTTGGTCCGGGGGGCCGGACGGCCGTTCCAGGAAGTGCCGCTCGACACCTCCTTCCGGTCGACCGAAGAGGTTCTGGCCTTTGTCGACGAGGCGTTCACGGGACCGGAACGCACGCGCGCCCTGGTCGGGGTTTCGGGCGACATCCCGACGCACAATCCGGCCCGGACCGACGAGCACGGCGCCATCGACCTGTGGCCCCTGTTCCACGATCCGGCGGCGCCCGACCGCGAGGCGTGGAACGCCCCGGTCGACAAGGAAGACGCCCGCAGCGGCCGCAAGCAACTGGCCCAGTCTCTCGCCCGGGACATCCGCGCTCAGGTCGAGGCGGGCGCCGCGGTCCACGACACCCACGCACCGGGCGGCAGGCGCGCGTCCCGATGGGGAGACTTCCTCGTGCTGGTCCGCCGCCGCGACGCCCTGTTCGAGGAGATCATCCGCGCGCTCAAGGCGGAGGGGGTTCCCGTCGCCGGCGCCGACCGGCTGAAGCTGAGCAGCCACATCGTCTTCGACGACCTGATCGCGGTCGCCCGCTTCGCCCTGTTTCCCGACGACGATCTCAGCCTCGCCGAGGTCCTGCGCAGTCCGTTCTGCGACGTCACCGATTTCGGCGACCCGCACAGCCTCTACCCCCTGGCCGACAAGGAGGTCCGCCAAGGCCGGTCGCTGTGGCGCGAGCTTCGTCTGCGGGCCGATGAACAGCCGCAGTGGCGCCGCGCCCGTGACTTCGTCCATGCGGCGCTGGACGCCCGCGACCGCGATCCCTTCGCCTTCTTCTCCAGCCTGCTGAACCGGGTCGACGACACCGGGCTGACGGGACGCGCCCGTATCCTTGCGCGGCTGGGCCGCGAGGCCGAGGAGGCCATCGACGAGACCCTGGCCCAGGTTCTCGCCGCCGAGGCTCGCGGCGGCGTCGATCTGGAGACCTGCCTCGCCCTGCTGGAAGCCGCCGACGTCGAGGTCAAGCGCGAGATGGAGGGCGCGCGAAACGAGGTGCGCGTGATGACGGTCCACGGGGCCAAGGGGCTGGAGGCGCCGATCGTCATCCTTCCGGACACGACCTCGCGAGCCAAGCCCCAGGGCCCGACCCTGATGCCGGCCGCCGGAGAGGACGGGGCCGAGGGCGAGGGCTGGCTGATGTGTCCGGGCTCGGCGAAGGACGACTGCCCGGCCTCGAAGGCCGCGCGCGAGGCCCGCGCCGGCCGCGCCGACGCCGAGTCCCTGCGCCTGCTCTATGTCGCCCTGACCCGCGCCCGGGACCGTCTGGCAGTAATGGGTCGGGCGCTCAAACGGCCGGAGGAAGGCTTCGAGGCCGGGAGCTGGTGGAGCGTCATCGCCGAAACCTTCCAGCGACTGGCTGAGGACGACCCCCTGAACATCCGTGACGTCGGCGGCGGCGTGCTGCGCTTCGGCGTCGATCCGGAAACGACGGCCACAGCGGCTGCCCCCTCGTCTGTCCCGGTCGCCGTGCCCGTGTGGGCGCGCGCCGCGCCGCCGACGGACGCCGCCGCCCGCTATGTCGCCCCGTCGCAGATGGAGGGCGCTGTGCGCATCCCCGCTCCGTCGCCGCTGGCCGTCGCCGGAGCCGGCGCGCCGCTCGGCCGGTTCCGGCGCGGCGAGCTGATCCACCGACTGCTGGAGCGCCTGCCCGACATCGACACGGCCGACCGGGCGTCCGCCGCCGTCCGCATGCTGTCCCGTGAACGGGACCTGGACGAGGACCAGCGGTCAGAGATGATCGCCGCCGCCTTCTACGTACTGGACGACGAGCGTTTCGCCCCGGTGTTCGGGCCCGGTTCGCGAGCCGAGATCGCCCTGTCCGGCGGCGCGCCGGAGCTGCCGCCGGGGGTCGCCGTCTCGGGCCGGATCGACCGGCTGGTGATCACGCCCGAACGGGTGCTGGTGGTCGACTACAAGACCAACCGCCCGGCTCCGGATCGCATCGAGGACGCCGACCCCGCCTATGTGCTGCAGTTGGCGGTCTATGTCGCGGTGCTGAGGCGACTGTATCCCGACCGCCCGGTCGAGGCGGCCCTGGTCTGGACCGACGGGCCGAAGCTTATGGCGGTTCCGCAGACGTTGATGGATGCGGCCCTCGGCCACGTGCGTTGATTTGATCGGCGAGGCGCCCCACATCGGGGTCCAAGCTCCGGCCTCCTTTCGATGGCCGGCTGAACCAAACCGCGCCGCACCGGCGCCAAGGAGAGCCCATGGCCACCGTCAAGGTCACCGACGACAGCTTCGACGCCGACGTCCTGAAATCCTCCACCCCCGTGCTGGTCGATTTCTGGGCCGAATGGTGCGGCCCCTGCAAACAGATCGGCCCGGCGCTGGAGCAGATCGCGGACGAACTCTCGGGCCAGGTCGTCATCGCAAAGGTCAATATCGACGACAGCCCGATGATCCCGTCGAAGCTGGGCGTGAAGGGCATTCCGACCCTGATGCTGTTCAAGGACGGCCAGATGGCCTCGATGAAGGTCGGCGCCATGCCCAAGGGCAAGATCGTCGAATGGCTGGCGGACTCGGGCATCAGCGCCTCCGCCGCCTGACCTAGTCCGGCCAGGTCTCGCGGCTCGCGGCCAGCACCTCGCCCGCGAGGTACAGCGAGCCGCAAATCACCACCCGCCCGGCCCCGAGGCGCAGCGCGCGCTCCAGCGCCTCCGTCGCCGAGCCGCAGGCGGTGGCGCCAAGACCGTGGCCGCGGGCCACCGCCGCGAGCGCCTCGGGTTCGGCCGCCATGCCCTCGAACGGGGTGGTGAAGACCGTCGCCGCTGTCGGTTTCAGCGCCTCGAAGAAGCCGCCGGCGTCCTTGTTGGCCAGCAGGCCGACGATCAGGGCCAGCGGCCGCGGCGCCCGCGCCTGACGCTCGAGCAGGGTCTCGGCCAGCGCCCGCGCGGCGTGCGGGTTGTGCCCGCCGTCCAGCCACAGTTCGGCCTCGGCCGCCCGCGCCGCCTCGGCGTACGGACCCGCCGTCAGCCGCTGCATCCGCGCCGGCCAGCGGGCGGTGCGCAGGCCGTTGGCGATGGCGTGTTCCGGTAGATCCAGCTCCAGCGCCACGGCCACGGCCAGCCCGGCGTTGTCGACCTGATGCGCGCCGACCAGGGCCGGAGCGGGCAGGTCGAGGAAACGGCTCTGGTCCTGAAAGGCCATGCCGCCGCGCTCGGCCCAGGCGTCGAAATCCACCCCCATGACGGTCAGCGGCGCCTGCACCGCCCGGGCCGCGACTTCGATCGCGGCCATGGCCTCTTCCGACTGGCGGGCGATCAGGCCGCGCACGCCGGGCTTGAGAATGCCGGCCTTCTCCACCGCCACGCCGCGCAGGCTGGTTCCGAGGAACTCCGCATGGTCGAGGTCGACCGGAGCGATGACGCCGAGCAGCGGCCGCTCGATGACGTTGGTGGCGTCCAGCACACCGCCCAGACCGACTTCGATCACGGCCAGATCGGCCGGGGCTTCGCTCATGGCGAGGAAGGCGGCGGCGGTGGCGCCTTCGAACACCGTCGCCTCGGTTCCAACGGCCTCGACCCGGTCGAGGGCGGCGTTCAGCGTCGTGTCGTCGATCAGCGTCCCGGCGAGGCGGATGCGCTCGTTGAAGCGCACCAGATGCGGCGAGGTATAGGCATGGACGCGCAGGCCGGCCGCCTCGGCGATGGCGCGAATGAAGGCGACGGTCGAGCCCTTGCCATTGGTGCCGGCGACATGGATCACCGGCGGCAGCCGGTCCTGCGGATCGCCCAAGGCGGCGCAGAGCGTCCGCATCCGCTCCAGCGACAGGTCGATGCGCTGGGGGTGGCGCGCCTTCAGTCTTTCGGAGATCGGGTCCACGGCGCTCAGGCCGCCCGGCGCTTCCCGCCCATCAGCATCGACAGGATCCGGCCGAGGGTCTCGGGCAGCTCGGCCCGCGCCACGACCTTGTCGACCATGCCCTTCTCCTGAAGGTATTCGGCGCGCTGGAAGCCCGGCGGCAGCTTCTCGCGGATGGTGGCCTCGATGACGCGGGGACCGGCGAAGCCGATCAGGGCTCCCGGCTCGGCCAGATGGACGTCGCCCAGCATGGCGTAGCTGGCGGTGACGCCGCCGGTGGTCGGGTCGGTCAGCACCACGACGAAGGGCAGCTGGACCGCCTTCAGCTCCTGGATGGCCAGGGTGGTGCGGGCCATCTGCATCAGGCTGAGGGCGCCCTCCTGCATCCGCGCGCCGCCGGCGGCGGTGAAACAGACCATGGGGACGCCGCGCGCGACGGCGGCCCGGGCGGCGGTCACGAAGGCCTCGCCCGCCGCCATGCCCAGAGAGCCACCCATGAAGGTGAAGTCCTGCACGATCACCACCGCCGGCGTGCCGTCCAGAGCGCCGAAGCCGATGGCCATGGTGTCCTTGCGGCCCGCGGCCTTGCGGGCCGCGGCCAGACGGTCCTTGTACGGTTTGCCGTCCGAGAATTTCAGCGGATCCTCGGGCACGTCGGGCGTGTCGATGGGCTCGAAGACGCCGCCGTCGAAGGTGTAACGCAGCCGCTGCTCGGCGTTGATGCGCATGTGGCGGCCCGAGGGCGTGACCCACAACGAGTTCTCGAGATCCGAGCGGTACAGCATCTCGCCCGTGTCGGGATCCTTGACCCACAGGTTCTCGGGCGTGTCGCGCCGGTTGACGATCTTGCGCACGCCGGGGGCGAAGCGGCTGAGCCAGCCGCCGCGTTTTTCCTGGGGGGGTTTGTTCTTCTCGACCATGGCGGCGCTTTAGACGCTTTCTCTGATGCGCGCACCCCGCACCGCATCGGCGAGGGACCGCACCTTGGCCAGAACGCGGGCGGCGGCGGGTTCGTTCGCCTCGAGGGCGGCCGCGACCTCGTCGACCAGCACCGAGCCGGCCACGACGGCGTCAGCCACCCGGGCGATCCCGGCGGCGCGTTCCGGCGTCTTGACCCCGAATCCCACCGCGACGGGCAGGCCCGAGGCCGCGCGCACCCGCGCCACCGCCGGCGCCACCGACAGGGTCTGGGCCTCCTTGACCCCGGTCACGCCGGCGACCGAGACGTAGTAGACGAAGCCCGAGGTCCGTTCGGCGATGACCTTGAGCCGGTCGTCGTCCGAGGTCGGGGTGGCGAGGCGGATCAGCGAGACGGACGCCGCGTCAAGGGCGTCCGACAGCGGGCCGGCCTCCTCCGGGGGGCAGTCGACGACGATCAGGCCGTCGACGCCGCTGGCCGCCGCGTCGCGGGCGAAGGCGTCATAGCCATAGGTCTCGATCGGATTGAGATAGCCCATCAGGATCACCGGCGTGTCGGCGTCGCCGGCCCGGAAATCGGCCGCCAGGGCCAGCGTCCCCCGCAGCGTCAGCCCGGCCTTGAGCCCGCGCAGGGCGGCGCGCTGAATCGGCGGCCCCTCGGCCATCGGGTCGGAAAAGGGAAAGCCCAGTTCGATGATGTCGGCGCCGGCGGCCGGCAGGCCGCGCAGAATCTCCAGCGCCTGGTCCCGGGTCGGATCCCCGGCCATGACATAGGCCACGAACCCGGCCCGGCCCTCGGCCTTTAGCGCGGCGAAACGGGCGTCGATGCGGGCGGTGGTCATTCGGCCTCCGGTGCGCAGACGTCGCCCGGCACGGTGGCGACGCCCAGCCAGGCGACGCTGTCGGCCGTCGTCGGGACGGAGGTGTCGCGCACGATCAGCATCTGCACGGTGTCGCAGCCGCCGTCGTTCTTGCGCCGCACCAGCACGGCGCGATTGGCGCCGCCGTCGGCGACCAGCCAGCCCTTGCCGGTCAGTTCGGCGACATAGGCCCGGGCGACGCCGTCCATGGCCGACAGGGGCGCGCTGACGCACCAGGCGCCGGCCAGCACGGCCTGGTTGCCGCAATCGGGCGCGGCCGTCGCCCCCGCCAGCAGCGGCAGGTCCGGCAGACGGGCCTGCCCGTCCCCGGCCGACAGGGCCGCGGCCATCATCATCGCCATCATCATGTCAGAGCTCCACGCCCAGATGCTTCGCCACCGCGAAGATGTCCTTGTCGCCGCGCCCGCACATGTTCAGCACGACATCGCCGCCCTTGCCCACTTCCTTCGCGATCTCGCCGATCCGGGCGAGGGCGTGGCTGGGCTCCAGGGCGGGAATGATGCCTTCGAGCTTCGAGCACAGCTGGAAGGCTTCCAGCGCCTCGGCGTCGGTGGCGGCGCGGTATTCGGCGCGGCCGATGTCCTTGAGCCAGGCGTGTTCGGGGCCGATGCCGGGATAGTCCAGGCCGGCCGAGATCGAATGGCCCTCCAGAATCTGGCCGTCGTCGTCCTGCAGCAGATAGGTGCGGTTGCCGTGCAGCACGCCCGGGCGGCCGCCCTGCAGCGAGGCGGCGTGATCGGGGCCATCCAGCCCGCGCCCGGCCGCCTCGACCCCGATCAGCCGCACGCCGGCGTCCTCGATGAAGGGGTGGAACAGGCCGATGGCGTTGGAGCCGCCGCCGATCGCCGCGACCACCGCGTCGGGCAGTTTTTCGCGCCGGGCCAGCATGGAAGCCCGGGTCTCCTTGCCGATCACCGACTGGAAGTCGCGCACCATGGCCGGATACGGGTGCGGCCCGGCCGCCGTGCCGATCAGATAGTAGGTGTCCTCGACATTGGTCACCCAGTCGCGCATCGCCTCGTTCATGGCGTCCTTGAGCGTGCCGCGGCCCGAGGTCACCGGCACGACCTCGGCGCCGAGCAGCTTCATGCGGAAGACGTTGGGCGACTGCCGCTCGACGTCGGTCGCGCCCATGTAGACGACGCACTGCAGGCCGAAGCGGGCGCAGACGGTGGCGGTGGCGACGCCGTGCTGACCGGCGCCGGTCTCGGCGATGATCCGCGTCTTGCCCATGCGCATGGCCAGCAGGATCTGGCCCATGCAGTTGTTGATCTTGTGCGCGCCGGTGTGGTTCAGCTCGTCGCGCTTGAACCAGATGTCGGCGGCCCCGTAGTGGGCCGACAGCCGCTCGGCCAGATACATCGGGCTGGGGCGGCCGACATAGTCGGTCAGGAAGCCGTCCAGCTCGGCCTGGAACGTCGGATCGGCCTTGGCCGCCTCGTAAGCGGCGCCCAGTTCGAGCACCAGGGGCATCAGGGTCTCGGCCACGAACCGCCCGCCATAGGGGCCGAACCGGCCCTCGGCGTCGGGCATGGCGTACTGGTTGGGGATGCTGGCGTTCACGGGCGAAGCTTTCACGCAGGGAGGCGGCGGAAATCAGGCCGACCGGACCGCCTCGAGGAAGGCCGCGATCAGGGCCGGGTCCTTAACACCCGGGGCGGTTTCCACGCCAGAGGACACGTCGACCAGGGGCGCGCCGGAGATGCGGATGGCCTGCGCCACATTGTCCGGGGTCAGGCCGCCGGCGACGAACCACGGATGGCGGAAGGCGCGGTCGGCCAGCAGCGTCCAGTCGAACCGCGCCCCGACCCCGCCCGGCAGGGCCGAACCCTCGGGCGGTCTGGCGTCGAACATCAGGTGATCGACGAACGGCTCCCAGTCGTTGGCGTCGGCGAAATCCTCGTGGGCGCCGATCGGCAGGACCTTGATGATCCCCGCCCCGGTCAGCATCCGCGCCCGTTCGGCTTGGGCCGGCGTCTCTTGGCCGTGCAGCTGGATCAGGTCCGGCTTGAGGATCAGGGCGATCTCGGTGAGCAGGGCGTCGTCGGCGTCGACGGTCACGGCGACGATCTTCGCCTTGCCCCGCGCCCGCTCGAACAGGGTGGCGGCGTGGAGCGGTTCGATGTGGCGCGGGCTGCGCGGGAAGACCACCGCGCCGACGAAGGCCGCGCCGCCGGCGAGGGCGGCGTCGAGGGCAGCCGGCGTGGTCAGGCCGCAGATCTTGGCGTGGGCGGTCATGCGGCGAATATGGCGTCGATCTCGCCCGGTTCCAGCAGCCGCCAGTCGCCCGGGGCCAGATCGTCGGGCAGGGTCAGGCCGCCGACGCGTTCGCGGTGCAGACCCTCGACGTGGTTGCCGACCGCCGCGAACATGCGCCGCACCATGTGATAGCGGCCCTCGGTCACCGTCAGCCGGGCCTCGGTCGGCGACAGGACCTCCAGCGCGGCCGGCGACAGCGGCTTGTCCTCGCCCTCGAGGATCAGACCGCCGGCGGCGAAGACGTCGGCCTCGGTCCCGACCAGGGGGCGGGCCAGGGTCGCGCGATAGACCTTGGCGACATGGCGTTTGGGGCTGATGACCCGGTGCAGCAGGTCCCCGTCGTCGGTCAGCAGCAGCAGGCCGGTGGTCTGTTTGTCGAGCCGGCCGATGGTCGAGATGGCCGGGTCCCGGCGGCGCCAGCGCGGCGGCAGGACGTCGTAGACCAGGGCCCCGTCCTCCTTGCGCGAACAGGTCATGCCCAGCGGCTTGTGCAGCATCATCACCAGACCCGGCGGCGGATCCAGCGGTTCGCCGTCGATCTCCATGCGGGACGGCAGGTCGGGAGTCACGGCGATCCGCTTCGACACGTCGGTGATGTCGGCGCCGTCGAGGACGACGCCCCCCGCCCTGCCGAGTCGGGCCATTTCGGTGCGCGAGCCGTAGCCCATGGAGCCGAGCAGGCGGTCCACCCGCATCGACACGGGCTTGCTCACTTGACCGCCTCGATGACCTTGTAGCCGCCCTTGTCGGCGAGGGGTTGGGAGCGTTTGAAGGCGGCGGCGATGTCGGCTTCATAGGGCAGGTGGCGGTTGGCCACGAGCCAGAGGACGCCGCCCTTCTTCAGCAGGGCGGCGGCCTGGCGGATGAAGGCCTGGCCGAGGCGGCGGTCCTCGGCGCCGCCGTCGTGGAAGGGCGGGTTCATGACGACGAAGTCGAGATCGGCGGCGGTCTCGACGGTGCGGGCGTCGGCCCAGTCGAAGGTCGCGCGCGGGTCCTCGACATTGCGGCGGGCCGCCTCGATGGCGCGGCGGTCGAGGTCGATGAGGCGCAGCGCGGTCACGGCCGGCGAGCCCAGCACCACGGTGGCCAGGGCGCCGTAGCCGCAGCCGAGATCGGCGCCGCCCCCCTTGAGCGGCGGCAGGGTCTGGGCCAGCAACATCGTCCCGGCGTCGACCCGGTCCCAGGCGAAGATCCCCGGCTGCGACCAGGCGTCGAGCCCCGGCACCAGCCGCGGCGCGCCGGCCTCGATGGCCGCGTCGATCCCGGTCAGGGCCTCCGGGCGGAGGACGACGCAGCGGCGGTGGTGGGCCTTGGCGCTTTCGCCGACCTCGACGCCGAAGGCTTCCAGCTCCTTCTTCAGGCGCGAGCCGCCCTTGTCCTTGGGGGCCAGGGCGTCGAGACGGCCGCCGGGCTTGAGGGCCCGCAGGGCGAGGGCGAGGGTATGGCGCCGCTCCAGCACCCCGGGCGGGGCGTAGATCATGGCGGCGTCGGCCGAGCCTTCGGCCATGGACTCCAGCGGCGTCGAGCCGGGGATCAGGGGCGAGGTCTGGACCGCGTCGCCGGGAGGATCGAACACCGCCGGGGGGCGGCCGTACAGGAGGGTGGTCATGGCGCGGTCCATAGACCGATCAGACGGCGGGCGCGACCGCCACATCGCCGAGCAGGGCGGCGAAGCGGCGCAGGGCCTCGTCGGTCAGGGCGGGATCGTAGCGCATCGGCGGGGCGCTGCTCGGCTCGTCGAAGCTGTGGGTGCCCTCGGCGACCCAGGTCTCGACCTCGGCGCCGCAGTCGCGGACCATGGCGTGGACCCGCTCGGCATTGCGCACCGTGGTCAGGTGGTCGGTGCGGGCGATGACGGCCAGGGTCTTCGGACAGTGCCGCCACGGCCGCATCCGGTTGGGGGCGGCGATCCCGACATAGGGATAGGCCAGGTAGGTGGCGACCACGCCGTCCAGATCGACGGCGCCCGGATCGGCGACGCCCAGGCCGGGCCGGGACCGGTCGGCGCTCATCGCCTCCATGATGCCCCAGCCGCCGTGGCTCCAGCCGGCGAGGGCGATCTTCGACCCGTCGACGTCCCGCCGCTGCGACACGCCGTGCAGGGCAGCGAGGATGTCGCCGGCCCGCTCGTGGCCGCGCAGCAGCAGGCCGGTGCAGACCGCGGCCATGGCGAAGGTCCGGCTCCAGCCGCGCGGGGCCCAGGAGTCCACGGTGAAGGCGCGCCAGCCGGCGGCCCGGGCGACCTCGGCGTATTTCGGCAGGTGGCCGCGCAGGCCGCCGCAGCCGTGGAACAGCAGGACGGCGGGGCGGGGCCGGTCGTCGTCGGGGCCGGTCTCGGTGACATGGGGCTCGAGCCGGGCCCAGCGCTGGGAGAGGGTGTCCATAAGCGCCACCATAGCGGAGGGGGGCGGTGGCGGAAGCCGGCATCGGCCTGGACGATATTACCCGGGTAGAACCAGAAAACACCGTCCGGACCGTCCGGACCGTCCAGACCGTCCGAACGGTCCGAACCGTCCGGCCTGGCGCGGCCGGGTGGAATGCGATTGTCAAAGACCCGGGCGAAGGGCCGGCAGTATAGGCCGGCGCGCTCCTGTGGCGGGTTGTTGACGCTGGGGTTTTGGCAAGCGGCTGAAATCGCCGGGTTTCGTCGCCGGAATTGTGATGGCTGACGGCGGATTGTCAGCATTGTCCGGCTTGTCATCCCGGACACGGCGAAGCCGTGATCCGGGACGGGTGAGGATGGAGAGATCACACGCCCGGAAGCGGCGTCAGCCGCTAGCCGGGAGACACGGAGGGGCTGGAGCGGCGGCGGCCGGCTCCCGGATAATCGCGCTGCGATTTCCGGGTGTCCTGGATCAACGGCAGGCCCGTCCCGGATCGCCGCTTCGCGACGTCCGGGATGACAAGGCGGCGCGGCGGCCCCCCTCCACCATCCTTCGCCTGCGGCTTCGGATGGTCCCCCTCCCCCTGCGGGGGAGGAATGCGCTCAAGCAGCGAGCCGCCGCGCGGCGAGCGTTAGCGCCCTACGCTTAATGCCGGAACACGCGCACGCCGGTGAAGGCCATGGCCACGCCGGCCTCGTCGGCGGCGGCGATGACCTCGGCGTCGCGCACCGAGCCGCCGGGCTGGATCACCGCCGTGGCCCCCGCGGCGACCGCCTCGAGCAGGCCGTCGGCGAATGGGAAGAAGGCTTCGGAGGCGCAGGCGGACCCTTGCGCCAGCGAATGGGCCAGACCCTTGGCCTCCCCGGCCTCCCTCGCCCGGATGGCCGCGATGCGGGCGCTGTCGCGGCGGTTCATCTGGCCGGCGCCGATCCCGGCCGTCTGGCCGTCCTTCGCATAGACGATGGCGTTGGACTTGACGTGCTTGGCCACGGTGAAGGCGAACAGCATGTCCTCGATCTCCCGCGGCGTCGGCTGGCGGCGGGTGACGATCTTCAGATCCGAGGCGGCGATGCGGCTGCGGTCGCGCGACTGGACGAGGAAGCCGCCGGCCACCGAGCGGAACACTTCGCCGGCCGCCAGCGGATCGGGCAGGCCGTCGGTCAGCAGCAGGCGCAGGTTCTTTTTCGCCGCGAAGATCGCCTGGGCCTCGTCGTCGGCGCCGGGGGCGATGACGACCTCGGTGAAGATGTCGGTGATCAGCTTCGCGTCCGCGCCGGTCAGGGTGCGGTTGACGGCGATGACGCCGCCGAAGGCCGAGACGGCGTCGCATTCCAGCGCCCGGGCGTAGGCCTCGGTCAGGTCGGCGCCGACCGCCACGCCGCAGGGGTTGGCGTGTTTGACGATGACGCAGGCCGGGGCCTCGAACTCGGCGACCAGCTCATAGGCCGCGTCGGCGTCGGCGATGTTGTTGTAGCCGAGCTCCTTGCCCTGCAACTGGCGGGCGTTCGAGACTCCGGGCCGCGCGTCGCCGGTGCGGTAGAAGGCGCCCGTCTGGTGCGGGTTCTCGCCATAGCGCAGGGTCTGGGCCAGCGTGCCGCTGATGGATTTGCGCGCCGGGGCGGCGTCGCCGACCTGACCGGCGAACCAGCCGGAGACGGCGGCGTCATAGGCGGCGGTGCGGGCGAAGGCGCGGGCGGCGAGGCGTTTGCGCAGCTCGAGGCTGGTGGCCCCGTCGGCCTTGAGCGCCTCGACGATCAGGCCGATGGACTCGCCATCCACCGCCACGGCGACATAGCCGTGGTTCTTGGAGCCCGAGCGGATCATGGCCGGCCCGCCGATGTCGATGTTCTCGACCACGGCGTCGAAGGCCCCGCCCGAGGCGACGGTGGCTTCGAACGGATACAGGTCGACCCAGACGATATCGATCGGGCCGATGCCGTGGGTCGTCATGGCCTCGGCGTGGTCGGCGGCGTCGCGGACGCCCAGCAGGCCGCCGTGCACCACCGGATGCAGGGTCTTGACCCGGCCGTCCATCATCTCGGGGAAGCCGGTCAGGTCGGCGACGTCCTTCACCGGCAGGCCGAAACCGGCGATGGCGGCGCGGGTGCCGCCGGTCGAGACCAGTTCGACGCCGAGATCGTGCAGGGTGCGGGCCGCATCCTCCAGCCCGGTCTTGTCGCTGAGCGAGATCAGGGCGCGCCGTGGCGCCACGCGGTCGGGCGCGGGGGGAAAGTCGGGAGCGGCGGGCATGGCGGCGTCCGTGTCTGGCTGGGGGCGGGGGAGAGGCCGCGCCTCTAGCACCGTCCGCGCCGGGCTGGAACCACCGGGCCCGGGCCGGGCCGAAAATCAGCCCGGAGCCAAGGCCCTCAGGCGCTCAGCGCCGCGCGCGCGTCGGGCCGGACCCAGGAGACGGCCGGCAGCACCTCGACCGCGGGTTTGGCGAGCAGATAGCCCTGCATCAGCGAAACGCCGAGATCGCGCAGGACGTCGTGTTCGGCGACCGTCTCGATCCCTTCGCACACGGGGACGATGTCGAGGTCGCGCAGCATGTCGAGGGTGTGGCGGACGATGGTCCGCTTGACGCGGTCGGTGTCGATGTCGCGGATCAGGGCCATGTCCAGCTTGACGATGTCGGGCTGGAATTGGCTGAGCAGGCCGAGGCCGGCGAACCCGGCGCCGAAATCGTCGATCGCGGTCCTGAAGCCCATCGCCCGGTAGGTGCGCAGGATGTTGAGGATGTGGTTGGCGTCGAGCGCCTCTTCCTCGGTGAATTCGAAGATGATCCGGTCCAGCGGAAAGCCCGTCTGCATCGCCGCGGCGAGGGTGGCGCGGATGCAGGCGCGCGGCTCATAGACCGCGTTGGGCAGGAAGTTGATCGACAGGCTGGCGCCCGCCGCCGCGAGGTCCAGTCCGGCGGCCAGCCCGATCGCCGTCGTGCGGCACAGCTGGTCGAAGGCGTAGCGGTTGTCGGCCGACACCCGGGCCAGCACCTCGCCGGCGCTCTTGCCGTCCCGGCCCCGCACCAGCGCCTCATAGGCGAAGACGGTTTCCGTGCGGATGTCGACGATCGGCTGGAAGGCCATGGTGATCGGGACGTCGAAACCGACTCCATCCTTACAGGCGACGCAAGACATTCCGGGACTCCTTGACCGGGGCCCGTTCTCGCCTCGAAGGATTAAAATTCAGCCCACGAGCTTTGCCGTACGGCAGGCGACGACAGGCGGTCAGTCCGCGAGCCGGTCGAAATCGATCACGATCGGCTCGCGCCCGAGCAGCGCCAGAAAGCGGCGGAAGTCGGCCTGGGTCAGGGCCGTCGTCGCCGTATTGGTCAGGGGGTGGAAGTTGACGACAGCCGCCTCCCACAGGGCCCGGTCGAGCACGAAGGTGACGCGCCGGTCGGGGTCGTTGATCAGCCCCAGGGCCGTCACCGATCCCGGGGTCAGGCCGAGGGTCTGGTACAGCAGCGCCTCGTTGCCGAACGACAGCCGGTCCGAACCCATTGCCGCGGGCGCGCGCTTCAGATCTATGACCGTGTCCTGACGCGCCGAGATCAGCCACAGCCGGGCCTTCTTGTCCTTGAGGAACAGGTTCTTGGTGTGGGCCCCGGGCAGGGCCGCCTTGAGCGCATGCCCCTCGTCGACGCGGAACACCGCCGGGTGGTCGTGCGTCGTCTGCGCCACGCCGTGTTCAGCCATCCAGGCCAGCAGGCGATCGCGGTCGAAGGCGGGCGGGGGCGTCTTGTCTTCGGTCATGGCGCGCCGCTAGTGAGAGGGACCATCCCCGATACCCTCCGGAGCGCCGCCGTGGAACTGGAATGCTACCCGATGTCGGACCAGCCCTGCGACATGGTGCCGGGCCGACAACCGCGCGACTGGATGGACGCCTTCCCCAGCCGCCACCCCTATCGCTGCCTGCCGCTGACCATGGCCAACACCACCGGCTGGGAGATCCTGTGCCCGCTCGGCTTCACCGCCGAATGGAACGGCGGGCCGAGCCAGACCGACATCGTCATCACCCCGGACCGGCATTCGCCCAATCTGCACCACATCGTCACCTCGCACTTCTCGCGCGGGGTGCTGACCCTGCATCCGCAGTATCTGTTCCGCACGCCCCCGGGCTGGGGCCTGCTGGCGACGGGGGCGCCCAATCACATCAAGGACGGGATCGCGCCCCTGACCGGCCTGATCGAAACCGACTGGCTGCCCTTCCCCTTCACCATGAACTGGATCTTCACCCGGCCGGGGCGGGTCAAGTTCGAGCGCGGCGAACCGTTCTGCTTCATCACCCCGATCGAGCACCGCAAGGCCGAGGCCTTCGAACCGGTGATCCGCTCGCTGGAGTCCAATCCGGTGATGAAGGGGCAGTTCGAGGCGTGGAACCGGCAGCGCACCGACTTCAACAAACGCCTCGCCTCGGGCGATCCGGACGCGGCCAAGGAGGCGTGGCAGCGGTTCTATTTCAAGGGCGAACTGCCCGAGGAACTGGGGGCTGCGCCGCAGACGCACGCCAACAAGCGGCGGCTGAAGACGCCGAGGCTGGGCTAGGGCTTAGGGCTTAGGCAGTCCGGAGCCCGAGAGCGCCGTCCCTGATTCCTAAGCCCCAAGACCTACGACCCCTGGCTACATCGCCCGGGCGACGCGCGGTCCGAGGTTCTGCACCACTTCGCGGGCGTCGAAGGCGTTGGGATCGCCGGCCGGCTTGGGACCGTTGCCGACCACGATTTCGGCCGTGGCCTCGTAGCGGTCGATCTCGCGGATATCCATGCTCGGACCGAACGGATCGTTCCACGGCGCCCACAGGCCGCGGCGGTAGTAGCGCCACGACGGACCCCAATAGGGTCCGTAGCGGTCGTAGTAGAACGGGTCGCGGCTGGCCGAGTAACGCACGTCGCGCTCGGTGGCGCGATTGACCGTGGCGAACCAGTCGTGGCCGCTCTCCAGCGTCACCTCGGCGGCGCGCAGCAGCAGGCCCATCTCGACCTGTTCGCGGGAGGTAACCGAGTTGCCGGCGAAGCTGACGCGGAAATGGGTCTGGTCGACGCGGGCGTCGGCATAGCCGTAGCGGCTGCCCTGTCCGGCCGGGCCGTACGGGGTCGCCGTGGCGCAGGCCGACAGGGCGAGCGCCGCCGCCATGGCCAGCACGGCGGGTTTGAGGACGCGAGTCTTCATCTGAAATCTCCTTGGGCGCCCATACAACGCCTTTCCTGCTGAACGGGACATGAACAACGCGGTTCCGCCTTCCGACAAGCCATTATATTCTCAAGATAATAAGCACGGAGGCCGCCAGCAGCAGCGCGCCGGTGGCGAGGGCGAAGCCGCGCCGGAAACGCGGCCCGGACATCCGCCGGGCCAGCGCCGCCCCGCCCAGACCGTAGGCGGACATCGACAGCACGTCCATGCCGATGGTGGCGAGGGCGAACAGGGCCAGCTGCGGCGCCGCCGGGCGGTCCACATCGAGGAACGGCGGCAGCACCGCCGAGAAGAACAGCACCACCTTGGGGTTGGCGATCTGGACCATGAAGCCGTCCCGCAGGGCGCTGCGTCCGGGGCGCAAGCGCGGGGCGTGGGCGTCGCTGGCCGGGCGGAAGGCGCTCCCCAGGGCGTTGATCCCCAGCCAGGCGACATAGAGGGCGCCGCCGATCGAGATCAGCCGGAAGGCTTCGGGGAAGGCGACCACCAGGGCGCCGAGGCCGAGGGCCGCGGCGGCGAACCACACCAGGGTGGCGGCGTTCATGCCGATCACGCCGGCCAGAGCGCCGGCGGGCCCGCGCCGCACCCCGTTGGCGACCGAGAACAGATTGGCCGGGCCGGGCGTCACGGCCATCACGGCCATGACCCCGAGAAAGGTCAGATACAGGTGCGGATCGACGGGCAGGCCGGACATGGCCGCCGTGTCGCGTCAGCCGCGCCCGCGGTCAAGCTGGACGCTCAGCCTTCGTCGGGGACGGCGGCTTCCGCGGCGGTTTCGGCCTCGACCGCATCCATTTCCGCCTCGACCGCCTCCATTTCGGCGTCGACCTGGTCCAGCGCCTCGCCGACGGCGTAGTCGGCCATCAGGCCGTAGGTGGCGAGGTGCTCGGGATCGTTGGACGCCCAGGCGCCGTTGGCGGCCATGCCCTGGGCGCCGGCGAGGGCGCCGGTCAGGGCCCCGGAGGCGTGGACCTCGGCCATGGCCTCGGCGGTGATGGCGGCGACATCGACCCCGGCGAGGGCCTCGGCCACCACGGCCTCGATGTCGATCGAGGCCAGGGCTTCCGCCGCGATGCCGGTCGCATGCTGGGCCGCCAGGGCGGTGAAGGCGCTGACGTCGGGCTGATACTCGGTCCACAAGGCGGCGATGCGAGCCTCGCGGGCCTCTTCGGTGAGGCTCTTGTCGTCGGAGATGGCCTCGGCGCGGGCGCCGAAGGACTCCATCCGCGCCTCGAAGGCCGCGGCGGCCTGTTCGAGGGCGGCTTCCGACGGGCCCCGGACCTCCTGGGCCACGGCGGCGGACAGGGGCAGCAGGGCGAGGGCGGCGGCGAGAGAGAGGGCCTTGATCATGACGGAGCTCCTGAAGAACCCGCGCAAGGTCCGTCGAACGCCGTCCGACCTCAAGTGAAATCGCGGTAAGGCGGCGGCGGACCGGCCGGCCGCCGCCTTGCCGGATGTCAGCCTATTCGGCGGCGGCCGGAGCGGCCGGCGCCGCAAGGACCCGCCATGCGCATCAAGAGCACATCCGACCGCTA
>JAXHTU010000140.1:0-5778 GCA_034189955.1 Pseudomonadota bacterium
CTCCACCGCTTCGCGGTCCCCCTCCCCCTGCGGGGGAGGAATACGGTGACCCAGCCCTTCGACGCCGCCCGGGACCTCGCCGACGCCCCCCGCACCGGCGACCGCCAGCGCCCCAGGGACGCCGCCACCCTGATCCTGACCCGCGTCCGCAAGGGCGCGCCCGAGGTGCTGATGGGCCGCCGCGCGCCCGGGCATGTCTTCATGGCCGCCAAATGGGTCTTTCCCGGCGGCCGGATCGAGCGCGCCGACCACGCCGCCGCCTGCGCCACCGACCTGCCGCCGGCCGACGCCGCCCGCCTCGCCCGCGAGATGACGCCCCGCCGCGCCCGCGCCCTCGCCCTCGCCGCCGTGCGCGAGACCTTCGAGGAGACCGGCCTGCTGCTCGCCGCCCCCGCCCCGCCCGCTTCCGTCGCCGGCCCATGGCGCGAGTTCCGCGCCGCCGGCGCCCTGCCCGATCTGGCGGCCCTGCGCTACATCGCCCGCGCCGTCACCCCGCCGGGCCGCAGCCGCCGCTTCGACGCCCGCTTCTTCATGGCCGAGGCCGCGGCCCTGCTGCATCCCGAACCCACCGCCGGCTCCGGCGAGCTGGACGAGATCGCCTGGCTGCCGCTCGCGGACGCCCACGACCTCGACCTGCCGGCCATCACCCGCTTCATCCTCGGCGAGGCGGGGCGTCGGCTCGCCGATCCCGACCGCCCCCTGCCCTTCGTCCGCATGGTGCGCGGCGCCCACGTGATCGCCCATACCGACTGAGCGCATCGCCCCGGTTGACTTCCAGACGCGCCTGAGTATGTTCCGCGCCTCTCATTTCAGCGGCTTTCGCCGTCGCAAAGGTAATTCCCGATGGCCAAGCCCGCCTCCATCAAGATCCGTCTCAACTCGACCGCCGACACCGGCTTCTTCTACGTCACCAAGAAGAACGCCCGCACCATGACCGAGAAGATGGTCGTCAAGAAATACGACCCGGTCGTGCGCAAGCACGTCGAGTTCAAGGAAGGCAAGATCAAGTAAGGCGTTCCCTGGGGCCTGACGCCCTTCGGGCGACTTGAGGCCGAACGAAATATGAGAACGCCCGGTCGCAAGGCCGGGCGTTTTTCGTTGTCCGGCGTGCTAGTCTGCGGAATGACCGCTCCCGATGACGACGCCCCGCAGGAAACCCCGATCCAGAGGGCCCTGCGCCTCAAGCAGGCGATCATCGACGCGCGCCCCAAGCCGCCGCGCGGCGGCCGCTTTCAGCGCGAACAGGCCGCCAGCATCGCCACCGGCAAGTCCAAGCCCTGGATGAGCCGCTAGACCCTAGGCGGCCGCCCGCGCGATGACCTGGTTGCGGCCATGCGCCTTGGCTTCATAGACGCCTTCGTCGGCCCGCTTCAGCAGGGCCTCCGGCGTATCCCCGGCGACGCTGGCGGCGACGCCGATCGAGACGGTGATGCTCAGGCCCTCGGCCCCGCCCATGATCGGGAAGGGCTGGTGCTCGATATCGCGGCGAATACGGTCGGCGACCCGCGCCGCGTCCTCCAGGCTCGTGCCCGGCATCACCACCACGAACTCCTCGCCGCCCAAGCGGCACGGCAGATCGATGGCCCGCACATTGGTCGCCAGCCGCACCGCGAATTCGCGCAGCACCTCGTCGCCGGCGTCGTGGCCGAAGCCGTCGTTGACCGCCTTGAAGTGGTCGATGTCCATGACCAGCACGGCGACCGGTTCGCCGCCCTGGCCCGACCGGCTGACCATGCCCTGCAGCTGGCCGGCCATATAGCGCCGGTTGTGCAGCCCGGTGAGCGCGTCGGTGACGGCCATCTCCAGACTGTAGTCCAGCTTCTCCTTGAGGAAGTCGGCATAGCGCTTGCGCTTGATCTGGGTCCGCGCCCGCGCCATCAGCTCTTCCGGATCGACCGGGCGCGGCAGGATGTCGTTGACGCCCAGCTCCAGCGCCTTCAGCAGGCGCGGCCGCTCGGCGGGGTCGACCACGGCGAGGATCGGCGTCCGCCGCGAAGCCTCGCTGGAGCGCACCTGGGCGACGAAGCGCAGCCCGTCGAAGCCGGTGCTGGCGACATTGACGATCATCAGATCGACCGGACCCCGCGCCGCGATCAGGGCCGCCGTCGGATCGGCCTCGACCACCGGCCGGTGCTCGACGGCCAGATGGGTCATCATCTTCTCGGTCTGCAGTTCGTTGTCGTCGACGATCAGCACCCGCCCGCCCGAGCCGCGCAACCGCCCGGCTCCGTCGGCGTCGACGCCCAGCCGCCGACCGCTCTCCTCGCGCTCGCGCAGTTCGTCCATCACCGCCTTCAGCCGCACCAGCGACTTGACCCGGGCGAACAGGATGACGTCGTCGATCGGCTTGGTGACGAAGTCGTCGGCGCCGACGCCCAGACCCTTGATCTTGTCCTCGCGGCCGTCCAGCGCCGTGACCAGCACCACCGGGATATGCCGCGTCACCGGATCGGCCTTCAGCCGCCGGCAGGTCTCGAACCCGTCCATCCCGGGCATCATCACGTCCAGCAGGATGATGTCGGGCCGTTCGGCCGCGGCGATCTCCAGCGCCGTCGCGCCGTCCATCGCCGTCAGCACCTCGTAATATTCGATCGTCAGCTTGGCCTCGAGCAGCCGGACGTTGGCCTCGAGGTCGTCGACAACGAGGATGCGCGCGGTCATGGGACAAGCGCCTCCACCGGCCCCAGATGCTTGCGCACCACCTCGAGGAAATGCACCACCGAGATCGGCTTGGAGATATAGGCCTCGCAGCCGCCCTGGCGGATCCGCTCCTCATCGCCCTTCATGGCGAAGGCGGTCACGGCGATCACCGGGATATGGCTCAGCTCCTCGTCGTCCTTCAGCCATTTGGTCACTTCCAGACCGCTGATCTCGGGCAGCTGTATGTCCATCAGGATCAGGTCGGGCCGGTGCTGACGCGCCAGGGCGAGCGCCTGCAGCCCTTCGCGGGTCTGCAGGGTGCGATACCCCTGGGAATCGAGCAGATCATGAAACAGCTTCATGTTCAGCTCGTTGTCCTCGACGATCAGGACCGTCTTCGTCATCATCACCCCGGCCTGTCGCCTCTGATTGAGCGCTGTCGCGCGGAGGCTTGATCGCCTTCTTCGGCGACAGTCATGCGCCCCTTCTCTTAAGTTGACGTGAAGCGGAGAGGCGACTCCCTCTCCCAATGGGAGAGGGCTTGAGCGCACGGCGGCGAAGCCGTCGTCCTTGCGCTCAAGGGTGAGGGTCGAACGGCGCCTTCGGCGTGAGCCGCTTCGCCGTCGGGAGCGGCGGCTTACGCCGACCCACGCAGCCGACCCACATCCGGCGGGGCTCCGCCCCGCCACCTTCTCCCATCGGGAGAAGGAAACCGCTCCCCTCCCGGCCCGCCGTCAGGCACAATCCACCCCTGATGAAATCCATCTGCCGCGACTGCCTGCACACCGCCGACGCCCCGGTCGAGCGCTGTCCGGCCTGCGACTCGCGCCGCATCGTCCGCCACGGCGAACTGCCGGCGCTCGCCATCGCCCATCTGGACTGCGACGCCTTCTACGCCTCGGTGGAAAAGCGCGACCGCCCCGAGCTTCGCGACCGCCCGGTCATCGTCGGCGGCGGCAAGCGCGGCGTCGTCTCGACCTGCTGCTACATCGCCCGCCAGTACGGCGTTCACTCCGCCATGCCGATGTTCAAGGCGCTCAAGGCCTGCCCCGAGGCCGTCGTCATCAAGCCCGACTTCAGCAAATACGTCGCCGCCAGCGAGGCCATTTTCGGCGCCGTGCGCGAACTCACCCCGCTGGTCCAGACCCTGTCGCTGGACGAGGCCTGGATCGACCTGTCGGGCACCGAACGCCTCAACGGCGGCCCGCCGGCCTTCCAGCTGGTCCGGCTGCAGAAGCGGATCGAGGACGAGACCGGCCTGACCGTCTCCATCGGACTGGCCGCCAACCGCTTCCTCGCCAAGGTCGCCTCCGAACTGGACAAGCCGCGCGGCTTCTCCGTCCTCGGCTCGGACGCGCCGGCCCTGCTCGCGCCGAGGCCGGTCGCCATCCTGCCCGGCGTCGGCCCGGTCTTTCGCAAGACGCTGCAGAGCGACGGCTACGCCACGGTCGGCGACCTCGCCGCCGCCGACGTCCGCGATCTGGTCAGACGCTATGGCGAGACCGGCCTGCGCCTGCACGACCTCGCCCACGGCCGCGACGCCCGCGCCGTCAAACCGGAGCACGAGCGCAAGGGCATGAGCGCCGAGACCACCTTCAACGAGGACCTGACCGCCGCCGCCGACCTCGAGGCCGAGCTCTGGCCGTTGTGCGAGAAACTGGCCGCCAAGGCCCGCCGCGACGGCGTCGCCAGTCGCGTCATCGTGCTGAAACTGCGCCGCACCGACTTCAAAATCGTCACCCGCCGCGTCAGCCTGGCCGAGCCGGTCCAGACCGCCCGCGCCCTGTTCGCTGCCGGCCGGGCCCTGATGGCCCCGGAACTGGGTCGCCCCTACCGGCTGATCGGCATCGGCATGGGCGAGGTCCAGGACGCCGTCGACACGCCCTCGGCCCTGTTCGACTCCCCGGAGGCCCGCGTCCTCAAGACCGAAACCGCCATCGACCGCCTGCGCGCCAAATTCGGCGCCGGGGCGGTGGTGGCGGGGAGAGCGCTGAAATAGCCACGGCGAGCTGCGTTCACCTCTCCATTCGCGAAGGCGAATGGGGAGGACAGAGCGGCGCGTCAGCGACGATCAGGAGGGGGCGGCGCAGGCGGTCAGGGCGTCCGGCGCGAACCCACCTCTGACGGAGCCGCCCCCTCCTGATCGCTTCGCGATCTGTCCTCCCCATCGGCCTTCGCCGACGGGGAGGTGAAGCCATGACGCTGTGCTGACAATCCGCGAATCTATAGTCGGGTTCAGCGGCGCAATTCCCTGCAAGGTCAATCACATGACCTGTTGCTAAACCGCTCTTCCTGTGCACAGGGCCGGGCCGGCGTATAATCGCCATTCCCCGTCGCGAACGCGTCCGCTGCGCCGGTCTTTGACAATCGCACCCCGCCCGCGCCGCCAGAGGCGCGACGCTGATTCCAACATCGCCTGCAGTGGACGGTCTGGACGGTCTGGACGGTTCGGACGGTTCGGACGGTTCGGACGGTAATTTGCATTTTTACCCGGGTTAAACCCGCATCGACCCTGTCTCGAGCACGGGCCGCCCGGCGGCGGCGTTCCCGTGCGCCCCGACCGCATCGACGCCGCCGCTCGACCGCGCTAAACCGCCCCCCGAACCCTTCAGGAGCCCGCCCATGACCGTCGCCGCCCGCCTCGCCGAACTCGGCATCGCCCTGCCGGAACCCGCCAGCGCGGTGGCCAACTATGTGCCCTTCGTCCAGACCGGAAACCTGCTCCACATCTCCGGCCAGCTCTCCAACGACGCCTCGGGCGGCGTCAAGGGCACGGTCGGCGCCGACGTCTCGCCCGAGCAGGCGAAGGCCGCCGCCCGCCTGTGCGGGATCAATCTGCTGGCCCAGATTTCCGCCGCCCTCGACGGCGATCTCGAGCGCGTCGTCCGCGTCGTCAAACTGGGCGGCTTCGTCCAGGCCGCCGGCGATTTCGAGGCCATCCCCGCCGTCATCAACGGCTGCTCCGACCTGATGGTCGAGGTCTTCGCCGACCAGGGCCGCCACGCCCGCTCGGCCGTCGGCGTCTACCGCCTCCCTCTCGGCTTTGCCGTCGAGGTCGACGCCATCGTCGAGGTGAAGTGAAGGCCGAGTTCGATTTCCTTCCCCCCTCGCGGGGGAAGGTGGCTCGCGGAGCGAGAC
>JAXHTU010000141.1:0-5539 GCA_034189955.1 Pseudomonadota bacterium
GGGTGAAGCCGGCCCGGCGGACCCGGCGCGCGCTCAAGCAGCGAGCGACCGCAGAGCCTGTCCTCGGGCCGATCGAAGATCGGACCCGGGGGCGAGCGTTAGCGCCCTTAAACCTGCCAGTTGCCGAGGTCGGCGTCATTGCCCTCGCCCCCTTCGCGACCGTCCGCTCCGAGGGAGAAGACGTCGAACTGGCCGCCGTGCGCGCTGGGGCGGCGGTACTGGTAGGGATTGCCCCACGGGTCTTCCGGCAAACGACGGACATAGCCCCCCTCGCGATAGCGCTCCGGCCGGGCCAGGCCGGCCGGCGGCGCGACCAGGGCCTGGAGGTCGTCGGGGAAGGTGAGGTTGTCGAGACGATAGGTCTCGATCGCCTGCTCCAGCACCGAGATGTCGGCCTGGGCCTTGCCGACCATGGCCCGGTCCTGGCTGGGCAGCACGTTGATCGCCACCACCGTCGCCAGCAGGCCGATGATGACGATCACCACCATCAGCTCCACGAGGGTGAAGCCGGCCCTGTTGGGGGCGCTACCGCGTTGCGCGCGGCGCAACGCTGCTTGAGCGCGGACGCGGCTCAGCATCCTCAAGAAATGAGCCGCCGCGCGGCGAATGTTAGGACCAGACATCATGCTCACTTTCTTCACCCCATGGCCAGGGTGTTGATCTGAAGAATGGGCAGCAGGATCGCCAGCACGATCATCGCCACGACGCCGCCCATGACGACGATGATGGCCGGCTCCAGCAGGCTCAGCATCACGGCGGTGAAGGTCGAGAACTCGCGTTCCAGATAGTCGGCGGCGCGCTCCAGCATCGGCTCCAGCCGGCCGCTGCTCTCGCCCGAGGCGGTCATATAGACGAGGATCGGCGGGAAGACGTCGGCCCGGCGCATGGCCGCCGACAGGCCGCCGCCCTCGCGCACGGCGTCGGCCATGGCCTCGGTAGCCAGCCGCAGGCGGCGGTTGGAGACGGTGCGGCCGGTGATGGTCAGCCCCTCCAGCACCGGCAGGCCCGCGGCGATCATCGTCGACAGGGTCCGCGCCATCTTCGCTCCGTGCAGGTCGCGCGTCAGCCGGCCGATCAACGGCAGCCGCAGCAGCGCCGTGTCCGCCTGCAGCCGGAACACCGGATTGCGCAGCGCCACCGCTCCGGCCAGGCCCGCCAGCAGCAGGAGAAGGGCCGCCAGCCAGCCCCAGTCGCGCATCAGGTCGGAGACGCCGATCACCAGCCGCGTCAGCAGCGGCAGGGTCTGGTTCATGCTGTCGAACTGGTCGACCACCTTGGGCACCACGAAGGTCATCAGCGCCCCGATCACGCCCAGCGCCACCACCGCCAGCACGGCCGGATAGACCAGGGCCGTGATCACCTTGCCGCGCACCGTCTGGTCGCGCTCCAGCCCGTCCGCCAGCCGCTCGAGAATCGGCTCCAGCGCGCCCGACGTCTCGCCCGCCGAGACCATGGCCCGGTACAGCGGCGGAAACGCCTGCCCCTGCAAGGCCATGGCGTCCGACAGCCGCCGGCCCTCCATGACGCCGCCGTGGACCCCCTCCAGCACCCGCCGCACCGCCGGCCGGTCGGCCTGCAGGGCGATGGTCCGCAGCGCCTCCTCGATCGGCGCGACCGACACCAGGGTCGACAGCTGCCGCGTCGTCAGGGCCAGGGTCTTGGCGTTCAGCTTGGCGCCGCGGCCCTGTTTGACGCGGTCGACCTTCTGCAGCGCGCCGCGCCCGGCGGTGATCTCCAGCGGCATCAGCCTGCGCCGCTCCAGCAGGCCGCGCGCCGCGCCCTCGTCGGCGGCGGTCAGCGCCCCGGTCACCGTGCGTCCGCCGGCGTCCACCGCCACATAGTCGAACGCCGCCATCAGGCCGCCGCCTCGGTCGCGGGCGACTCGTCCCGCAACGCCCCGGCATCCTGACGCGTGACCCGCACCGCCTCCTCGACCGAGGTCAGCCCGCCCAGCACGAAGGCGCGCGCCCGTTTGCCGAGGGTGTCGGTGCGTTCGAAGGCGACGGCGTTGATGGCGTCCTCGTCCGCCTCGGCGGCGATCAGGCGGCGCAGCCGGTCGTCGACCGTGATGGATTCGTACAGGCCCACCCGGCCGACATAGCCGGTCTGATGGCAGTGGGCGCAGCCGTGCGCCCGCCACACCGGCTGGCTGGTCTTGCAGCCGATCAGCCGCGCCGTCGCCTTGTCCGCCGGCTCGGACTGGCGGCAGGCCGGGCACAGCCGCCGCACCAGCCGCTGGGCCACGATCAGTCGCAGGGTCGAGGCCAGCAGGAAGGGCTCGATGCCCATATCCCGCAGCCGCGTGATGGCCCCGGCGGCGTCGTTGGTGTGCACCGTCGACAGCACCAGATGCCCGGTCAGCGAGGCCTGGACCGCGATCTGCGCCGTCTCGACGTCGCGGATCTCGCCGACCATGACCACATCCGGGTCCTGCCGCAGGATGGCGCGCAGCCCGGCGGCGAAGGTCATGCCGACCTTCGTGTTGACCTGGGTCTGGCCGACCCCGTCGATGGCGTATTCGACCGGGTCCTCGACCGTCAGGATGTTGCGCGTCGCGTCGTTCAGCAGCGACAGGCCGGCGTACAGCGAGGTGGTCTTGCCCGACCCGGTCGGCCCGGTGACCAGAATGATGCCGTTCGGCTCGCGCAGCGCCGCGCGGAACGCGTCCAGCGTCTCGCCGGTCATGCCCAGCTGGTCCAGCTTCAGATCGGCCTGGTCCTTGTCGAGGATGCGCAGCACCACCCGCTCTCCGGCCCGCGACGGCAGGGTCGAGACCCGCACGTCCAGGGTCTTGCCGCCCAGCGTCAGCGGGATGCGACCATCCTGCGGCACCCGCTTTTCGGCGATGTCCAGCCGCGCCATGACCTTGATCCGCGACACCAGCAGGGGGGTGATGCGCGGACTCAGCGACAGGGCCTCGCGAAGCACCCCGTCGACCCGCATTCGCACCGTCAGAGCGCTCTCGAACGGCTCCAGATGGATGTCCGAAGCTCCGGCGCGCACCGCCTCGGCGATGATGCCGTTGATCAGCCGGATCACCGGCGCGTCGTCGGCCGTGTCCAGCAGGTCGGCGGCGGCGGGGATGTCGTCGATCAGACTGTCCAGCCCCGACGGCATGTCCAGGTCCTCGCCGTCGGCGGCGTTCAGATGGTCGCCGGCATAGACCTGCGACAGTCGCCGGTCGAAATCCGCCTGGCTCAGCCGCTCGATGCGCAGCGGCCGGCCCAGCGCCCGGCGCGTCTCGACCAGCGCCGCCGGATCGGCCCCCTCGCGCAGGCCGACCAGGGCGATCTCTCCCGCATCCAGCAGGATCACGCCGTGCCGCTTGGCGAAGCCGTAGGGCAGGGTCGGATTGACGAGGGTGATCATGCCGCCGTCACTCCTGCGGCGTCGACTGGGCCGGCGGCAGCGGCGCATAGGTCACCTCGCCGACCGGCGCCGTGGCCGAATAGGCCGGCGCTGCCGGCGCCTGGGTCCGCATATACTCTCGCAGCATCTCGTCGAGGCTGGGCTCGACGCCCGGGGCGTTGTTGAGCTGCTGCTGCCGCATGTAGCCCCAGCGGTCGGCGGCCAGGGTCTGGGCGTCGGCCGGGCTGCGGATGATGGTCGGGCGGATGAAGACCATCAGATTGGTCCGCCCGCGCTGCCGGCTGGTCGAGCGGAACAGGGCGCCGACATAGGGGATGTCGCCCAGCCCCGGCACCTTGTCGACCGACAGCCGGTCGTTCTGGTCCAGCAGGCCGCCGGCCACGGCGATGTCGCCGTCGTCGACCACCAGGGTGGTCTCCAGCTCGCGCTTGTTCAGCACCAGATCGCTGGCCGAGTTGGTCAGCACGCCGTTGATGCTCGACACCTCCTGACGCAGGAACAGGGTGATCGAGCCGCCGGCGTTGATCTGCGGCCGCACGATCAGTTTGACGCCGATGTCCTGGCGCTCGGTCGTGCGGAAAGGGTTGGAGTTGCCGTCCAGCAGGGTCTCGCCGGTCGTGATCGGCACCTCCTGCCCGACCAGGATCGTCGCCTCCTCATTGTCGAGGGTCATCAGCGACGGCGTTTGCAACAGGTTCGACCCGTCGTCGGTCTTGGCGGCGTTGATGATGAAGCCGAACAGGCCGTCGCCGAGACTCCCCCCGCCGCCGCCGACGAAGCCGTTGGCGCCCAGCAACGAGTTCACCGCCAGATTCCGCAACTGCTCGCGCAGCGGATCGTCCTCGTCCAGCTGGCCGGACGCCAGGCCGCCGGCGATCGGCAGCAGCGGCGTGGCGCTGTTCGAATAGTTGGTCATGCCGATCGGCACGCCGTCCTCGCCGGCCAGCAGCCACTGCACGCCCAGTTCCTTGACGGCGTTGTCGGACAGCTCGACGACGATGGCCTCGATCAGGACCTGCTGGCGGCGCTGGTCCAGCTGGCGGATCACCTCCGACAGCATCCGCTGGGTGTCGCCCGAGGCGGAGATGACCAGGGCGTTGGCGCCGGGGAAGCGGGCGATGGTGGCGCGCTGGCCCGCCACGGGCGCGGCGATCGGGGCGGGGAGGGCGGGAGCGCCATCGGCCTCCGCGCTTCCGCCCACGCCGCCGCGTCCGACCGGCGTGGCGTTGGCGCTCGCCGCCGTCACCGGCTGGCCGACGATCTGCTGCAGCACCGGCAGCAGCGCCTCGGCGTTGGCGTGCTGCAGGAACACCACCTTGACGTCGTCGGCGGACTCGGCGCGCCGGTCGAGGTCCTCGACCAGCGGGCGGATTCGCCCCATGGCCGCCGGATCGCCGCGCAGCACGATGGAGTTGGAGCTCTCGACCGGCGTCACCGTCACCATGCCCTGGCCCGGCTGGCCGCCCGGCGGCGTCAGCACCGACTGCAGCACGGCGGCGATCTCGCGCGCCGACGAATTCTGCAGCGTCACCACCTCGAAGCCGGTGCGGTCGACGTCGATCCGGCCGATCAGCGCGCGGATGCGCGCCAGATTGTCGGCGAAGTCGGCCACCACAACGCTGTTGGCCCCGGCGTTGGCCAGCACCTGGCCCTGGGCCCCGACCAGCGGCCGGATCGTCTCGGCGGCCGAGGCGGCGTCGATGTTGCGCAGCTGGAACACCTCGGTGGCGAACCGCTCGGAGCCCACCGTCGCCGGCCCTTGGGCCGCGCCCTGGGCCGGGCTGATGCGATAGGCGCCCGAGCCGGTCGGCGTCACCACCAGGCCGTTGGCGCGCAGGGTCGACAGAAACACCTCGAACAGCTGGGCCCGCGACAGCGGCCGGTCGCTGGTCACCGTCACCGTGCCCGTCACCGCCGGATCGACGATGAAGGTGCGGCCGGTCGAACGGGCCACGTCCTGGATGAAGGCGCGGATGTCCGCGCCCTGGACGTTCAGGGTCTGGCCGGCCTGGGCCAGGGCCGGCGTGGCGGCCAGCGGCCCCTGGGCCAGCAGGACGGCGGCGAGGACGCCGGCGAGAGCGCGGTGGCGGGTCGGTTTCAACGGCCTGTCCTTATGGTGGTGGTCTGCGACGCGCCGTCCCGCTCGAAGCGGATCTGGGCGCTGGTCGCG
>JAXHTU010000142.1:0-5401 GCA_034189955.1 Pseudomonadota bacterium
AATGCGAAGGCGCAGGCGATGTACGCCGCCCGGGGGTTCGAGAAGGTCGGCGAGTATCAATATCCGGTCGGCGACTGGCTGGACGACGAGTTCATCCTGCGGCGGGGCTAGCGGAACCGTGCAGGCGCGCGGCCGGTTCGGCCCGCATGCATGACGTTCGCATCGGCACCTCGGGCTGGGCCTACAAGGACTGGAACGGGCCCTTCTATCCGGATGAGGTCAAGGCGGCCGGGCGGCTGGAGTACATCTCGCGCCGGTTCCGGACGCTGGAGATCAACGCCAGCTTCTACCGCATGCCGACCGACAAGGCGGTTGCGGGGTGGCGGGAACAGACGCCGGACGGCTTCCTGTTCGCCTGGAAGGCCTCGCGCTTCCTGACCCACAACAAGAAGCTGAAGGATCCGGACGAGCCGCTGGCCTATATGTTCGAGCGGATCGCGGGACTGGGCGACAGGATCGGGCCGATCCTGTTTCAGCTGCCGCCCAATCTGCACCGCAACGACGAGCGGCTGCAGACCTTCCTCGACGCCCTGCCGTCGGGCTATCGCTACAGCATCGAGTTCCGTCATCCCGGCTGGTACGCCGACGAGGTGCTGGAGATGCTGCGCCGGCGCGATGTGGCCCTGTGCCTGTCCGACCATCACCACGCGCCCGCGCCCTGGGAGCCGACGGCGGACTTCATCTATCTGCGCGGACACGGGCCCGGCGGGCGGTATCACGGCCGCTATGGCGAGGCGGCGCTGAAGGACTGGGCGAAGGCGATCCGCGGCTGGCGCAAGGACCGGGACGTCTTCGTCTATTTCGACAACGACATCAAAAGCGCGGCGCCGAAGGATGCGGAGCAGCTGATCGGCCTGCTGAACCGTTCCGGTTAAGGGGCGGACGCGCTATGTTGAGGGTATGACCCGCGACGAACTGCTGAAAAAGCTGCGCGAACTGAAGCCCTGGCTGGAGGAGCAGGGCATCGTCAATGTGCGCCTGTTCGGCAGCTATGCCCGCGACGAGGCGGGGCCCGACAGCGATGTGGACCTGATCGTTGAAGCCACCCGGCCACTTCCCAGCAGCTGGGGACGATGGGACGTGGAGCGGGGCTTGAGCGAGAAGTTGGGCTTGACGGTCGAAATGCTGGCGGACCAAGACCTGACGAACCCTTATATTCGGTACACAGCGGAGCGTGACGCCCTTGCTGTCTGATCCCAGGGACGCGGCCTTTATTTTTGAGATGCACCGCTCTCTCGCTGAGATAGCGGCTCTTATCGAAGGAGAGCAGCGTCAGGCGTTCCTGGATGACAGCCACAAACCCCACGTCCTCGCGATGCGCTTCCTGACGCTCGGCGAGGCCGCTAACCGCATCAGCCGGGAAACCTGGGCTCTGCATCCTCATATCGCGTGGCAACAGATCGCCAATCTTCGCCACTTGATCGCTCACGAGTATCGCAAGGTCGATCACGTCGAACTCTGGCGGATTGCCACCACCGAAGCGCCCAAGCTGGCGCAGACGTTGTTCACGCCGCCTCCGCCAGCGGATATCTTCTGATGCTCCTCCCCTTCTTCACCGCCCTGCGCGACGCGAAAGTGCCCGTGTCGATGAAGGAATGGCTCCATCTGATGGAGGCCATGGACAACGACGTGGCCGGCCGCCGGGTCGATGACTTCTACCACCTGTCGCGGGCGGTGCTGGTCAAGGACGAGAAACACTATGACCGGTTCGACCAGGTGTTCGGCAAGGTCTTCGCCGGGATCGAGTCCGTCGGCGCGGGCGACGAGCCGGCGCTGGACGTGCCCGAGGACTGGCTGAAGCTGCTGAACGAGAAATACCTGACCGACGAGGAGAAGGCGCAGATCGAGGCGCTGGGCGGGTTCGAGAAGCTGATGGAGACCCTGAAGCAGCGGCTCGAGGAGCAGAAGGGCCGGCACGAGGGCGGCAACAAGTGGATCGGGACCGGGGGGACCAGTCCGTTCGGCCACGGCGGCTACAATCCCGAGGGGGTCCGCGTCGGCGGGCCGGGCAAGCACGGCCGCGCGGTCAAGGTGTGGGAGAAGCGCGAGTACCGCAATCTGGACGATCAGGTCGAACTGGGCACGCGCAACATCAAGGTCGCCCTGCGCCGCCTGCGCCGGTTCGCCCGACAGGGGGCGCCGGACGAACTGGACATGGACGCCACCATCGACGGCACGGCGCGGCAGGGCTGGCTGGACATCCACATGCGGCCGGAGCGGCGCAATACGATCAAGGTGCTGCTGTTCCTCGACATCGGGGGCTCGATGGATGCCCATGTGAAGATGTGCGAGGAGCTGTTCTCGGCCGCGAAGACCGAGTTCAAGCACCTGGAATTCTTCTACTTCCACAACTGCCTCTACGAAGGGGTGTGGAAGGACAACCGGCGTCGGCACACCGAGAAGATCCCGACCTGGGAGGTGCTGAACAAATACCCCGGCGACTGGCGCGCCATCTTCGTCGGCGACGCCACCATGAGCCCCTATGAGGTGACCATGCCCGGCGGCTCGGTCGAGCACTGGAACGAGGAGGCCGGCGCCGTATGGATGAAGCGGGCCATGGGTCAGTGGGACAAGGCGGCGTGGTTGAACCCTTCGCCCGAGCGCTACTGGAGCTATTCAGCCTCCGTGGGCATGATCCGGGAGCTGGTCGACGAGCGGATGTATCCGCTGACTCTCGAAGGGCTGGAGAAGGCGATGCGGGCGCTGGCCAAATAGGTTAGGTTCGCGGGGCCCGCCTTCAGGAGGTTGCCCATGTTCTTCCCCGCCCTGGCCGTCGCCCTCGTTCTGCAACAGGCCGCCGCCAACCAGGTGGTGTGGCAGACGCCTCCGCCGCCCGAACCCGTCGTCGCCGAGGCCGCGGCGATCCCGACCATCCCAGACTGGGCCCGCGCCGATCCCTATGGCTATGAGCGTTCGGAATGCAGCCCGCTGGTGCGCAAGGGCGACGAGAGCATGGAGGCCTGCCAGGCCCGGGTGCGCGCCACCCTCGCCGCCCATCTGGGCGACGCCCTGCCTGTCGGTCTGGCCGGAACCAGCGCCGCGGACCAGTGCCGTCAGGCGGCCGCGGGCGACCGCTACGCCCTGCAGTGCGGCGCGCCGAGCCGGTCGGGGCCGGCCACGTCGCGACTGGTCGAGCAGGTTTGCGAGACCCGGCCCCGCGCGCGGGCCGAGGGAGGCGTCAACTGGACCGAGGAATGCCGGCCCGGCGACGGCAGCGAGCCGCCGGAAGAGGGTCTGCGCATCCGGCTGGGCGGGGACGACGACTAGCGGACCGGGATGGCGGACAGGCAAACGCCGCGCCCCCGGCGTGGGAGCGCGGCGTTGAATGGTTCAGGGTCGCCGGACTACTTGCTGGCGTCGCGAACGCTGTCCTTGACGCCGCCTACGGCGTTCTGGACCTTGCCTTCGACCTGATCGGCCTTGCCTTCGGCCTTCAGCTTTTCGTCGCCGGTGATGTTCCCGGCCGCTTCCTTGGCCTTGCCGCCCATATTCTTGGCGGCGCCTTCAATGCGATCGTGATCAGCCATGTGCGTGTCCTTTCAAAGCGCGGCGGCAGCGCCGCGTATGAGGACTTAACCGACCGGTGACCGGGACGTTCCGTTGGTGCGTCAATGGCTTCCTCGCGGCGCCGCAGGCGGCGCCGCGACCGCCGGCCTACCGTCCGCGACGCAGCCAGACGGCGACGGCCCAGGCGTGGGCGTCGTGGCGCAGTTCGTTCAGGGCCGTGTGCGGGTGCAACCAGACCAGCTGGTGATCGTCCTCGACCTTGGCGGCGGGGTCGAGAGACAGCTGCTCGGCGATCCACAGGCCGCCGGTGTTGTTGACCGGCGTGCCGTCGGACTTGCGGAAATACTGGGCGGCCTCGGCGATCCGGCTGACGGGTCGGATCGTCATGCCGGTTTCCTCGACGAACTCGCGGATCAGCGCCTGTTGCTCCGTCTCCTCGCCGTCGATGGCGCCGCCGGGCAGGTCGTAATAGCTGCCCTCGCCGCGGTCGACGCGGACACAGGCCAGCTTCGCCTCGTGGAAGACGAGGCCGAACGCCGTCGGGCGCCGGGCATAGTCGAGGGACGGATCAGGATCGCCGAACTGAAGCATGGGAAACATTATAGCGGCTTCGCTCAGAGATCGAAGGCGAGACGGGCGCGAACGCCCGGATGGGCGGGATCGTATTCCACCGCCGAACGCAGCCCCGAGGCCATGGCGGAGATGATCTTGCCGCCGAGGCCGGTGCCCTTGGGCTTGGCGTCGCCAAGGCCGGGACCGTCGTCCTCGACCGTCAGTATGGCGCGGGCGTTGGCGGCGTCGGGCTCGAGGCTGATGCGAATCTCGCCGGTCTGCCCCGGGCCATAGGCGTATTTGACGGCGTTGGTGACCAATTCGGTGACGACCACGCCGATCGACACCGCCTGGTCGGTCGAGACGTTCAACCGACCCGCCGTCAGCTTCAGGATCGGGGAGCCGGCCCCGGGGGCCAGCGACTGGCCCAGCTCGGCGATCAGCCCCTCGAGATACTCGTCCATGGCCACCGAGGACATGTCGCCCGAGGTGTAGAGCCGGCGGTGGACGTGGGCCACGGCCTCGATCCGCGCCTGGGACTCTCTCAGCGCGGCGCGGGCGCCCTCGTCCGCGAGATGACGCAGTTGCAGCGACATGAAGCTGGAGACCAGCTGCAGGGAATTGCCGACGCGGTGGTTGACCTCGCGCAGCATGGCCTCGGCGCGATCGCGGGCGAGGCGGACCTGCTCCTGGGCCTCTTCGTGCTCACGCTTCAGGCGCTGGCGCGTGACGGCGTCCTCGAGCGCGTTGCGCAACAGGGCGGTGAAGTCCTCGGAGACGTCCTTGATGACATAGTCGACGGCGCCGGCGCGCAGGGCGGCGACGGCGATGCGGCCCTCCTGCGCCCCGGTGACATAGACCACCGGCGGGGGCGCCTCGAGGGCGAGGATCTCGGGCAGGATGTCGAGGCCTTCGCGGCCGGGCATGTAGTGGTCGAGGGCCACGACGTCGAAATCCGCCGTCCGCCCGGACAGCAGCTCGAGGCCCGCCTCGCCGTCGGGCGCGCAGGTGACGGCGTAGCCGTGACGGCCCAGCTCCTTCTCGACCAGCCGGGCCAGGCCGCGGTCGTCATCGATGTAGAGCAGTCGGATGACCGGGTCGGTGGTGTCCAAGATCAGTCGATGTCCGGGGCCTGCATCACCGACAGGAACAGGCCCAGCTGACGGATGGCGTCGGCGAAGCTTTCGTAGTCGACGGGCTTGGTGATGTAGACGTTGCAGCCGAGGTCGTAGCAGCGCTGGATCTCGGTCTTGTCGTCGGTGGTGGTCAGGACCACGACCGGGGCGCGCTTGAGGCGGTCGTCGCCCTTGACCCGTTCGAGGATGTCGGTGCCCGACATGTC
>JAXHTU010000143.1:0-5264 GCA_034189955.1 Pseudomonadota bacterium
GACGATGTCCGAGACGTCGTCGGCCTGGAAGTCGAACGGCTCCTTGGCGGCGTGCTCGGCCAGGTCGATGATCGCGTCGATCACCGGCTGCATGCCGCGATGCGCGAACATCAGGGCGTTCAGCATGATCTCTTCCGACAGCTCCTTCGCCTCGGATTCGACCATCATCAGGGCGTCCTGGGTGCCGGCGACGACGAGGTCGAGCTGGCTGTCCGGCATCTGGTCGAGGGTCGGGTTGAGGACGTATTCGCCCTCGATGTAGCCGACGCGGGCCGAGCCGATCGGGCCCATGAAGGGCACGCCCGAGAGGGTCAGGGCGGCCGAGGCGGCGATCATGCCCAGCACGTCCGGGTCGTTCTCCATGTCGTGCTGCAGCACGGTGACGACGACCTGGGTCTCGTTCTTGAAGCCCTTGACGAACAGCGGGCGGATCGGGCGGTCGATCAGGCGGGAGACCAGGGTCTCCTTCTCGGTCGGACGGCCTTCACGCTTGAAATAGCCGCCCGGGATCTTGCCGGCGGCGAAGGTCTTTTCCTGGTAGTTGACGGTCAGCGGGAAGAAATCCAGGCCCGGCTTGGGCGCGCGGCCGTAGACGACGGTGGCGAGGACGACGGTCTCGCCGTAGGTGGCCAGGACGGCGCCGTCGGCCTGACGGGCGATGCGGCCCGTTTCGAGGGTGAGCGGGCGTCCGGCCCAGTCGATCGTCTTGCGTTTGATATCGAACATTTTCGTCTTTCATATCCCGCGGGCGGATTCCGCGCGGGGTCCCATCAGTGGGTGGAGCGTCGGGCGTTCAGTCCTTCGGTCCGTGGGTCGCCGCGCCATCGCGACAGACCCGGGCGGTGTGAGGACCGGTTTCAGCCCTCGCGTCTGCGCCGTTACAACCGCGGCGCGCGGGTCGTTCTGGATGCGGAACGAGGCGCGGGCATGACGCCCGCGCCTCGAAAACTCTTCCGCGCGTTCCCGTCGCCCTAGCGGCGCAGGTTCAGCTTGCCGATCAGCGCCGTGTAGCGCTCGCGATCGACCTTCGACAGGTGGTCAAGAAGGCGACGACGCTGCGAGACCATCTTGAGCAGGCCGCGGCGCGAGTGGTTGTCCTTCTTGTGCGTCTTGAAGTGTTCGGTGAGGTTGGCGATGCGTTCCGAGAGGATCGCGACCTGGACCTCGGCCGAGCCGGTGTCGCCCTCGGTGCGGGCGTTGTCGGCGATGACTTCGTGCTTGCGTTCAGCAGTAATCGACATCGGTATGCTCCATCTGGAGTCCCCTGCCGCTCTGCGTCAGGAGAGATTGAATACGCGGTCGGGTTCAAACCGGCCGGCCCGCAACTGACCGAGAGCGACGAGGGTCTGACCCTGAAAGGCTGAAACGGTTCTGGAACCCTCCCGAAGGCGGCTCTTGAGCGTTTCGACCTGTCGGGGGAGCAGAACGATCGGTCGTCCCTGACGAAGCGAGAAGGCGTCCTGGTCCGTCACGGCCAGCTCCGGGATGTCGTCCAGGGCGGTCGCGACGGGAAGCAAGCCTTCCGAGGCGGCGTCCCTATGCACCAGATCGGTCAGGAAATCCAGCGTGACGGCGTTTTCCGTCGAGAACGGTCCGACCCGTTCGCGGCGCAGGGCCGAAACATGTCCCTCGGCCCCCAGCATGATGGCCAGGTCGCGGGCCAGCGAGCGGACATAGACGCCCTTGCCCGTGCGCATGGTGATCTCGACGTGATCGGCGTCGGGCGCGGCGGTGACGGCGGCTTCGTGGATCGTCACGCGCCGCGAGGCCAGCTCGAATTCGGTCCCCTCGCGAGCCAGGTCATAGGCGCGCTGGCCGTCGACCTTGATGGCGCTGAACTGCGGCGGGACCTGATCGATCTCGCCGACGAAGGCCGGCAGGGCCGCCCGCACCGCCCCGACATCGGGCCGCACGTCCGACCGGGCGGTGATCTCGCCCTCGCGGTCGAGGCTGTCGGTCGAAATCCCCCAGTTGATGGTGAAGCGATAGACCTTCTGCGCCTCCATCATGAAGGGCACGGTCTTGGTCGCCTCGCCCAGGGCGATCGGCAGAATGCCCGAGGCCAGCGGGTCCAGCGTCCCGGCGTGACCGGCCTTCTGGGCGTTGAACAGCCGGCGCACCTTCGACACCGCCTCGGTCGAGCCCATCTCCAGCGGCTTGTCGAGGCAGACCCAGCCGTTGACGACGTCGCCGCGCTTCTTGCGCGCCATCAGGCGTCGTCGTCGGGAAGGGGCTTGAAGACGTCGGCCTGGACGCGCGGATCGTCCAGCAGCCGGTTGAGCCGCTCGGCCGCCTCGAAACTGACGTCGTGGCGGAAGCGCAGGTCCGGCGTGAAGCGCATGTCGATGTGCCGGCCCAGCGCGCCGCGCAGGAATTTGGCGTGGGCGTTCAGCGCCTTGACGATCTCGTCGACGTGGCCGCCGACGTCGGTCGTGTCGACCCCGGCGCCCAGGGGCTCGACGAAACAGGTGGCGTGTTTCAGGTCCGGCGACAGACGCACCTCGGTGACGGTGACCGAGACGCCGACGAGGGCGGGATCGCGGATCTCGTTCTCGCGCATCACCTCGACGAGGGCGTGGCGGATCATTTCCGAGGCGCGCAGCTGGCGCTGGCTGACGGTCCCGGCCTTGGGATTGGGTTTGCGGCTGCTCATGACTCTGTCCTCCTCGCCTGTCGGGGCTCGGACCCGGCTGAAAAAGCGAAGGGGCGGGGTCTAGTCCCGTGGGGCCGCGGTGTCCAGTTCGGCCCGGTCGATCGCCGCCATCAGCTCGGCCGAGACAATGGACCGCGCCGGCCGCACCGGCAGGCCCGCGGCATTGAGCACGCCGCCGGTCCAGTGGTTGCACAGGCGGACGATCGAGAAATGCTCGCGGCTGGCGAAGAAGCGCGCATCGTCCCCGGCGCGGGCGGCGGCGACGCGCGGCGCGCCGGTCGACAGATCCAGCGACCGCTCGATCCGCGCGGCCATGGCCTCGAAGCCGGCCGGGGTGATGCGGAAGCTGCGACGACGGGCCCCGGCGAACAGCCGGCGGGGGTCGCGCTGCACCGGGTCGAGCATGATCACCGACCGGTTGCCCGGCCGAAAGAAGGCCCGGGCCCCGTCCGGCAGGCGGCGCTCCATCGGGCTCTGGTCGACGTAGAATTTGGCGTCGCCCCAGCCGATCAGGATCCAGTCCCCGGCCGGCAGGCCTCGCACCGCCGTGGCCAGCGGCCCGCCGCGCGCCTCCAGCGCCGCGCGCGGCACGGCCAGATCGGTGTGGAAGCCGTTGTCGAGCAGATGCAGCTCCACGCCCGGCGCGGCGGCCGCGGCGCGCCAGCGGACCGGATCGCCGGGCGCGGTCCAGGTCCAGAGGGCGGCGACTACGCCGACGAGGGCGGCCGCGATCAGGGCGCCGAGGCCGGTGCGCGAAGGGCGACCGCGCCTCATCGGACCGGGAAGCTCCACACGCCGCACAGGGTCGAGGCCGGAGTGTCGGCCCCGACCGTCCGGGTGCGGAACAGCATCAGATCGGTGCGATCGGGACGATACAGCAGGGCGGCCACGCCGGCGGGCTCGCCGCCGCACAGGCTCAGCGGCGCCACCGGCTTTCCCCGGGCCGGGGCCACGACTTCGCGCAGTTCGATCTGGGCGTCGGCCGGCGCGTTCAGCCGCGCCGAAAAAGTCTGGCCGGGGGCGAAGCTGTCGCGCCCCCGGGCGATGCGCAGCGGACGGGTCCGGATGGTCTCGCCGGTCCCGAAGCGCAACTCGGCGCCGACCAGCGTCAGCGATCCGGCGGCGGGAGGCGCAACGGCGCGGGCGGACCGCAGGTCGTCGTTCACGGCTGCTTCGCGCACCGGCGCCGCGGGCGAGGCGGCGCGCCACGCGGCCGCCTGGCGGGCGAGCTTCGATCCCAGTGCTCCAAACCCGTCCGCCGCCGCGGAAGGCAGGTCCGCGGCCCAGGCGGCCGCCCGGCGCGCGGCGGGTCCGGCCTCCGCCCGCACGGCCTCGACGGCGGCGACCGTATGTTTCTGCTCGATGGCCAGCAGGAACAGCACCAGGCAGACGAACGACAGCACGCCGGCGAGGCGCTTCATCGCGGTCGGGGAGCGGGCCGTGGCGGCGGTCATGGCCGCAACCTAGCGAGGGCGGGCGGCCGGGTGAACGCCTATCGCCCGACAGGGGCGCCGGAATCTTCGCTGACGCCCGAAGCCGGCGGCATCGCCCACTCCCCGCGCCAGGCGTAGGACAGCTCGACGCAGTGCCGGAAGGTCCCGTCGGACCACCGACCGACGGCGTGCAGGGTCAGCGGACGGCCCAGCTGGACCCGCCCCATCACCAGCCAGACCTCGTCCGAGCTCGGGCACAGGGCCCGCGACAGGCCGCGGCCGTCGCCCTCGGGGGCGATGGCGTAGACGGCGGTCTCGCGCGACCCCGCCGGCAGGGCGCGACGCACGGCGTCGGGGCCGCCGCGCCGGATCTCGGCCGAACCGCGCTGCGAGGTGGAGATGATGCGCCGGACGCTGATGGCCCCGAACAGGCCGCGATCGGCCTCGAGCGTCACGCCCCGCGTCAGGGCCTGGGTGACCCGGTCGGAGGCGTCAAACGCCAGATAACGGGTCTCGGCCGCGGCCGGTCCGGCGACGGAGAGCAGGGCGAGGCAGGCGATCAGGAAGCGGCGCATGGCGATTTCATCCCCGATGCATGAGGCGAAACGACGGCGCTTCTCCCTCCCCGTCCCCGGGGAGGGTGGCCGAGCGACCGGCGAGGCCGGGCGGGGCGGCGGATGGAGTCGCCCCCACCCTGTCGTCGCCGCCGCGCCGACATCCCTCCCCGTGACGGGGAGGGAGAGGCCCGCTCGTCTAGTCCAGCGTGCGCTGGATTTCCTCGACCGTGAAGCACTCGATGTAGTCGCCGGCCTTGATGTCCTGGAAGCCCTGGAAATGCATGCCGCACTCCTGGCCCGACGGGACCTCGTTGACCTCGTCCTTGAAGCGTTTGAGCGTGGTGAGGGTGCCCAGCTCCAGCACCACCACGTCGTCGCGGATGATGCGGACCTTGGCGCCCTTGCGGACCACGCCTTCCGACACCCGGCAACCGGCGATCTTGCCGGTCTTGGAGATGTCGAACACCTGCAGCACCTGGGCGTTGCCGAGGAAGGTTTCGCGCTGCAGCGGCGCCAGCATGCCCGAGAGCACGCCCTTCATGTCGTCGAGCAGGTCGTAGATGATCGCATAGTAGCGGATCTCGACGCCCTCGCGCTCGGCGAGGTCCTTGGCCTGTTTCG
>JAXHTU010000144.1:0-5247 GCA_034189955.1 Pseudomonadota bacterium
CGGCGAAGATCGGCAGATTGCCGATCGGATCCATCAGGGCGAACAGGGCCACGAACAGGTTGACGCCCAGATCGACCGCGTCCATGTGCTGACCTCGCCCTGCAATTCATCCGACAACGGTCATCAAGGCTGACGCCCGGCCGCGCGTCCAGTCCTTAGCCTGACCCGAGGAGCGACGCCATGACGCCCGTGCTGACCGATCCGCGCCTGATCATCGGCCTCGACCTGCCCTCCATCGAGGCCGCGCGCGCCATGGTCCAGCGGCTTGGAGCGACGATCTCGGCCTACAAGATCGGCTTGACCCTGCTGGCGCGGCCGGGCGGGGTGGCCTTCGCCCATGAGCTGAGGGCCGCCGACAAGTCGGTGTTCCAGGACTGGAAGCTGCACGACATCGGCGCCCAGGTGGAGGGCGCGGCCCGGGCCGTGGCCGAGGGCGGCTGCGACCTGCTGACGATCCACGCCCAGCCGCAGGTGATGCGCGGCGCCGTGAAGGGGCGCGACGCGGCGGGAACGGGGACGAAACTGCTGGCGGTGACGGTGCTGACCAGCCTGTCCGACGCCGACCTGGCCGAGATCGGCTACGGCGTCACGGCCGGCGAGCTGGTCGAGCGGCGGGTGCGCCAGGCGCTGGACTGCGGCGTCGACGGGGTGGTTTCCAGCCCGCTGGAGGCGGCGCGGGTGCGCCAGCTGGCCGACGCGGCCGGCCGGCCCGACTTCCTGATCGTCACCCCCGGGGTGCGGCCCGAGGGCGCCGACAGGGGCGACCAGCAGCGCGTCGCCACGCCGCGCGCGGCGCTGGAGGCGGGCGCGAGCCACCTGGTGGTGGCACGGCCGGTGGTGGCGGCCGACAATCCCTTGCTGGCCGCCTCGGCGATCGTCGGATCGATCGACGGAGTCGCGCTCTAGCCGCGCTCGCCGGGCTCCTGCCGGTAGTTGTGGCGGGGCGGCGCAGGCTCATAGGGGCGGGAGGTGTCGAACGCCGGCTCGCGCGCCGGGGGCGGGGGGGCGAAATACGGCTCGCCGTCGCGCCCGTCCGGGCCGCAGTCGCAATCGCGCCGGCCGTCCATATAGCCCCGGTCGTACTGGCGCGCGGCCCAAGCCTCGTCGCGGTCATATCCGCCCGCGGCCCCGACGAACGCTTCGCCCGTCTCGTAGGCGCCGGACTCCTCGTAGCTTTCGTAGCTTTCGTACGACCGCTCCTCATAGCTTTCGTGGCGCTCGCTGTAGCCGTAGCGCCCGCCGCGGTCCTCATAGGACGCCTCGTAATATCCGCCGCCGCAGGTCGGCGGCCGGCGGCCGTCGCGGCCGAAGCCGGTCACGACATAGCCGAACGGGGCGCTGGCGCAGGCGGTCACGCGTCGGTCGATGTCGTAATAGACCGGGCCGCCGGCATAGCCGTAGCCGCCCGCCTCGCCGCCGTAACCGCCGCCGACATAGACCGTCCCGCCGCCGTATCCGCGTCCCCGAACGCCGCCGACGTCATAGGTCCGGGCGTTGATGTAAGACCCGGCCGAAGCATAGGCCGAGGCCGAGGCCCGGGCGCTTGCGTTCACATTGATGTTCACATTGTGCGAACCGCCGCCATGGCCCCCGCCTCCATGACCGCCGCCGCCATGGCCCCCGCCGCAGCAGGGAGCGGGCGGAGGGCGATGGCCGCCGCCTCTGGGGTCGCCGGCCTGGGCCGCCGAGGCCGCGAACAGGGCGAGGACGGCGGCGGAAAGGGTTAACACGCGCATGATACGGACTCCGATGCTGGAGCCGTTCTAAGTCACTGGAATGAAAAGGGTTCGGAATGCACCGAGGGGGCGAATCGCCATTGTCCGCATTCCCCGTACGGGGCGAAAATTAACTATTCGGCTCGCAACCGGTCAGAAATCGATCGCCAGGCCCTTCTTCTCCCAGTCGCCGTAGCGCGTCGGTTCGGGACCGCGCGGGCCGCCGTGCTCGGGGGCCAGCGCCGTGTCGCCGCCCGAGGCGCGACGTTCCGCCGCTTCCAGCAGGGCCCGGCGCGCGGCGTCGCTCAGCGGGCGCTCCGGCGTGGCGTGGGGCACGTCCGCGTTGAGCGCGGGCGGGGCGACCGCGGACGTCAGGTCGGGGGCGGGGGCGTCGGTGGTGGGATGATCGGTCACAGCGCGGATGTCTTGAGCCACAAGGCGGGACTCCACAAGTTAGGGCGCGCTCGCCCCCGCGCCAGTGATGTCGAGTTTCCCGCGCCGATGAACCATCTCAAGACCTCCGCCCTGCTGGCCTTTCTGACGGCCCTGTTCGCCGGACTGGGTTATCTGATCGGCGGCGCGACCGGCATGCTGATCGCCCTCGTCCTCGCCGGCGGGATGAACCTGTTCAGCTACTGGAACGCCGACAGGATCGTGCTGAAGATGTACCGGGCCCAGCCGGTCGACGAGACACATCCCAACGCCGTCGTGCGCACCTATGTCGCCGACGTGGCGCGGATGGCGAAGGACGCCGGCCTGCCGCGCCCGGCCATCGCCATCATCCCCAACGACCAGCCCAACGCCTTCGCCACCGGCCGCAATCCGGCCAACGCCGCCGTCTGCGCCACCACCGGCCTGCTGGACATGCTGACCCGCGACGAGATCCGCGGGGTGATGGCGCACGAGCTGGCGCATGTGAAGAACCGCGACACCCTGGTCATGACGGTGACCGCCACCGTCGCGGGGGCTATCGCCGCCCTGGCCAATTTCGCCCTGTTCTTCGGCGGCGGCGACGACGAGGAACGGCCGGGCGGGATCATCGGCGCGCTCGCCCTGATGATCCTCGCGCCGATGGCCGCCGGCCTGGTGCAGATGGCCATCAGCCGGACGCGGGAATACGAGGCCGACAAGGTCGGGGCGGAAATCGCCGGCGACCCCGCTTCGCTGGCCTCGGCGCTGCAGAAGATCGAGGGCTGGTCGAAGCGGATCGTCAACACCACCGCCGAGCGCAATCCGGCCTCCGGCCAGCTGTTCATCATCAATCCCCTGTCGGGGCGCGGGGCCGACAACCTGTTCTCCACCCACCCGGCGACCGGCAACCGGGTCAGGGCTCTGATGGAGATGGGGACCAGGATGGGGCTGACGCCGCGACGCGCGGCCGTCGCCGAGGCTGCGCCGGGACCGGTCCGCACCAGCGTCCCGACCACGCCGTCGCGGACCCAGGGGCCGTGGGGGTGAATGCTGTTCCCTTCTCCGGATGGGAGAAGGTGGCGCGCAGCGCCGGATGAGGGTCGGCTGGTGGAGGCGGCGAAGCCGCCCCCGGACGCCTCGGCCCTCGCCCTTTCGCGCGAGCGATCGCTTCGCTCCCGGGCGCTCAAGCCCTCTCCCAATGGGAGAGGGTTGCGTTGGGCGCGCGTTGGTCCTTTAAGCGCGCGAAATCGCGCCTCCCCGCCCAAGGACCCTTCCCATGACCCTGCCCGCGCCGAAAAAGGTCGTGCTCGCCTATTCGGGCGGGCTGGACACCTCGATCATCCTCAAATGGCTGCAGACCGAATACGGCGCGGAGGTCGTGACCTTCACCGCCGACCTCGGCCAGGGCGAGGAACTGGCGCCGGCGCGCGAGAAGGCGCTGAAGCTGGGCATCAAGGAAGAGAACATCTTCATCGACGACCTGCGCGAGGAGTTCGTCCGCGACTACGTCTTCCCTATGTTCCGCGCCAACGCCCTGTACGAGGGCCAGTATCTGCTCGGCACCTCGATCGCCCGGCCGCTGATCGCCAAACGCCAGATCGAGATCGCCCGCATGGTCGGCGCCGACGCCGTCTGTCACGGCGCCACCGGCAAGGGCAACGACCAGGTCCGCTTCGAGCTGGGCTACTACGCCCTCGAGCCCGACATCCGCGTCATCGCCCCGTGGCGCGAATGGGACTTCAAGTCGCGCGAACACCTGCTCGACTTCGCCGAGAAGCACCAGATCCCCATCGCCAGGGACAAGCGCGGCGAGGCCCCGTTCAGCGTCGACGCCAACCTTCTGCACAGCTCCTCCGAGGGCAAGGTGCTGGAGGACCCCTCGGTCGAGGCCCCCGAGTTCGTGCACCAGCGCACCCTGTCGCCCGAGGACGCGCCCGATGTGGCGACCGTCATCACCATCGGCTTCGACAAGGGCGACCCGGTCTCGATCGATGGCGAGGCGATGAGCCCGGCCACCCTGCTGACCGCCCTCAACCAGTTCGGCCACGACAACGGCATCGGCCGGCTCGATCTGGTCGAGAACCGCTTCGTCGGCATGAAGTCGCGCGGCGTCTACGAGACCCCCGGCGGCACGATTTTGCTGGCCGCGCACCGGGGCATCGAGTCGATCACCCTCGACGGCGGGGCCATGCATCTGAAGGACGAGCTGGCGGTCAAATACGCCCATCTGGTCTACAACGGCTTCTGGTTCTCGCCCGAGCGCGAGATGCTGCAGGCCGCCATCGACCATTCGCAGAAGAAGGTCTCGGGCACGGTCCGGATCAAGCTCTACAAGGGCAACGCCACCGTCATCGGCCGCGAGAGCGCCGAGAGCCTGTACGACCAGGAGCTGGTCACCTTCGAGGACGGCGCCGTGGCCTACGACCAGAAGGACGCCGCCGGCTTCATCAAGCTGAACGCCCTGCGCCTGCGGGTGCTTGGCAAGCGGGACCGGCGCGCCGGCGACTGACTCCGGCGCTTCCGGGCGGGACTTTGCGGCCCTGACGCGGCACGGCCGCGCCGGGTGGGCAATAAAGGGTCTCGCCCCCGCCGCGGTTTGGCGCCAGCTTCACCCGCACAAATACGATCTCCTCCAGACGAACAGGAACGACCCATGGCCCTTCGCATCATTCTCGCCGCCTCGGCGGTTCTCGCCTTCGCCGCGCCCGCTCTCGCCCAGGACGCCCCCGCCGCCGCTCCGGCCGCCCCGGCCGCCCCGGCCGCCGAGGCGCCCTCGCCGGCCGCGATCGCGCTTGAGGCCCAGGGCGAGGCCTTCAAGGCCCGGATGGACGAGATGAAGGTCGAGATCGAAGCCGCCGTCGCCGGCGCCGGAACCGATCAGGCCAAGGGCATGGCCGACGTCGACGCCATTCTCGCCCGCTACCAGCCGGACATCGACGGCTTCGTCGTCGCCTTCGGCACCTTCATCGACGCCGAGGCCGCCGCCGCCGACGAGACCGAGCGGGCGGAGCTGACGGGCGCCAAGGCCGGGGTCGAGACCGCCCTGGCGAGCATTCCGGCCCAGGTCCGGGCCGCCGCCCAGGCGGCCGGCGCCGCGGCCTGGGCGGCGAGGGCCGCCTGG
>JAXHTU010000145.1:0-5138 GCA_034189955.1 Pseudomonadota bacterium
CGCGAGGTCGAGTTCTTCGTCGAATATTTCGCCCTCGACCTGATCATGCAGGACGGCGCCTGCACCGGCGTAACGGCGCTCAAGCTCGACGACGGGGTGATGCACCGCTTCCGCGCCAAGATGGTCATCCTCGCCACCGGCGGTTACGGCCGCGCCTATTTCAGCGCCACCAGCGCCCACACCTGCACCGGCGACGGCAACGCCATGGTGCTGCGCGCCGGCCTGCCGCTGCAGGACATGGAGTTCGTCCAGTTCCACCCGACCGGCATCTACGGCGCCGGCTGCCTGATCACCGAGGGCGCGCGCGGCGAGGGCGGCTATCTGACCAACTCGGAAGGCGAGCGCTTCATGGAGCGCTACGCTCCGACCGTGAAGGACCTGGCCCCGCGCGACATGGTCAGCCGCTCCATGACCATCGAAATCCGTGAAGGCCGCGGCGTCGGTCCGAACAAGGACCACATCCACCTGCACCTCGACCACCTCGACCCGGCCATCCTGCACGAGCGCCTGCCGGGCATTTCCGAGTCGGCGAAGATCTTCGCCGGCGTCGACGTGACGAAACAGCCGATCCCCGTCCTGCCGACGGTCCACTACAACATGGGCGGCATCCCGACGAACTATCACGGCGAGGTCCTGACCAAGGTCGGCGACAACGCCGACAGCGTGGTGCCCGGCCTGATGGCGGTGGGCGAGGCGGCCTGCGTCTCGGTGCACGGGGCCAACCGCCTCGGCTCCAACAGCCTGACCGATCTCGTCGTCTTCGGCCGCGCCGCCGGCCTGCGCTGCGGCGAGGTGGTGGACAAGGCCTCGGCCGTGCCCGACGCCCCGGCCGCCGCCACCGACGGCCACATCGCCCGCCTCGACCGCTTCCGCCACGCCGACGGCTCGACCCCGACGGCCAGGCTGCGCATCGACATGCAGCGCGCCATGCAGTCCGACGCCGCCGTCTTCCGCACCGGCAAGACGCTGGAGGAGGGCGTGGCCAAGCTGCGCGCCATCCACGCCGCCGGGGCCGACATCAAGACCACCGACCGCGGCCTGATCTGGAACACCGACCTGGTCGAGACGCTCGAATACGACAATCTGATCGACCAGGCGCTCGTCACCATCGAGAGCGCCCTGAACCGCACCGAGAGCCGCGGCGCCCACGCCCGCGAGGACTATCCGGACCGCAACGACGCCGAGTGGATGAAGCACACCCTGTCGTGGAAGGTCCCGACCGAGCCGGTCAGGATCGACTACCGTCCGGTGCACAACTACACGATGTCAAAGGACATCGACTACATTGAGCCCAAGGCGCGGGTGTACTGATCGTGCTGACCGGCGGCTGTCATTGCGGAGACGTGCGCTACCAGGCGGGGGGCGAGCCGTTCGAGCGCGCCCTGTGCCATTGCGACCTGTGCCGCAAGACCACCGGCGCGCCGGCCCTGGCCTGGTTCACCGTCCGCCTCGCCGACTTCAGCCTGACCGGCGAACCGGTCCGCTACGCCTCGTCCGACCACGCCGAACGCACCTTCTGCGGCCGCTGCGGGACCCAGATCACCTTCCGCGACGCCGGCTACGACGACCGCATCGACATCACCACCGCCAGCCTCGACGACGGGGAAGCGGCTCCGCCCGTCGAACAGATCTGGGTGCGCAGCCGCCTGTCGTGGATGGCCGACGCCCACACCCTTCCCGATGACCTCGAACGCCGACCGGTAGAAGCCTGATCCATGGTCCAGCTCACACTCCCCAAGGGCTCCAAGCCCGCCTCCGGCAAGGTCCACAAGGCCCCGGCCGGCGCGAAGAACGTCAAGACCTACAAGGTCTATCGCTATGACCCCGAGGTCGACGCCGACCCGCGCTGGGATGTCTTCGAGGTCTCGGCCGACGACCACGGCCCGATGCTGCTGGACGCCCTGATCCACATCAAGAACGAGATCGACCCGACCCTGGCCTTCCGCCGGTCGTGCCGCGAGGGCATCTGCGGCTCCTGCTCGATGAACATCGACGGGCGCAACGCCCTGGCCTGCACCAAGGGCTGGGAGGAGTGCTCCTCCGCGACCATCTCCATCGCCCCCCTGCCGCACCAGGCCGTGGTCAAGGACCTGGTCACCGACCTGACCCTGTTCTACGCCCAGTACGACTCGATCCAGCCGTACCTCCAGTCCGACGAGCCGGACCCGGAGAAGGAGCGCATCCAGCTGCCCGAGGACCGGGCGAAACTGGACGGCCTGTACGAATGCATCCTGTGCGCCTGCTGCTCGACCTCCTGCCCCAGCTACTGGTGGAACCAGACCGAATACCTCGGCCCCGCCGCCCTGCTGCAGTCCTACCGCTGGATCGCCGACAGTCGCGACGACGCCACTGACAAGCGGCTCGACGACCTCGAGGACCCGTTCAAGCTCTACCGCTGCCACACCATCATGAACTGCGCCCAGGTCTGCCCCAAGGGGCTGAACCCGGCCAAGGCCATCGCCGAGACCAAGAAGCTGATGGTCTCGCCCTCGCGGAAGAAGACGGAAACGGCCTGATCCGTCGGAATCCGACTTAGGAACGACGGGTCGATCTCGCGGTTGGCGGACGCGCAATATCGCGCGTTCAGGAGCTGACCGATGAAACGCCTTCTACTGTGTGCGGCCGCCGCCGCGCTGATGTCCGCCTGCGGTTCGATGCCGACCGGCGAGGCGGCCATGGTGGCCGAAGCGGCGATGGATCAACCGGCCCCGGCCGCCATGGACTTCGTCCGCATGGCCGGCGCCAGCGATCTGTATGAAATCCAGTCCAGCCAGCTGGTGATGCAGACCACCCGGGACAGCGGCCTGCGCGACTTCGCGCAGATGATGATCGACCACCACACCATGACCACCGCCACGGTGATGGAGGCCGCCCGGGCGGCAGGGCTCACGCCGCCTCCGCCGGCCCTCGACGCTTCGAAGACCGAGATGATCCGTCAGCTCCAGGCCGCCCAGGGCATGGCCCGCGACACCCTCTACAAACAGCAGCAGGTCCAGGCCCACCGGGAAGCCCTGACGCTGCACACCAGCTACGCCCGCAATGGCGACACGGCCCAGCTGAAGACCGCGGCCGGGACCGCCGTGCCGATCGTCTCCCGCCACTATAACGAGATCGTCGGGATGCAGAACGGTTCGGCCGGCGGGCACGCCGGCCACTGACGTCCGATCAGACAAGCGGGTCGCCGGCGGCGGCCCGCTCGTACTCGACCGGGTCGTGGGCGCAGATCATCCGCACCCCCGCGCCCCGATCCAGCGACAGGGTCCGCAGCCGCTGCTGATTGGTCAGCCGCGCCGCCCGGTCGACCTCCATCAGGGTCTGGTACAGCCGCAGGCCCGGCGTGCATTTTCGTTCGGGCCGCCGCACTTCGTCACGGAAGAAATAGGCGTCCCCCGCGTGCAGCAGCCAACCGTCCGGCCCCTGCACCGCCACGCCGGCATGACCCCAGGTGTGGCCCTTGAGCGGAATCAACAGGATCTCGGGAGGCAGGCCGGCAAGATCGCGCACGGCCTCGAATCCGAACCAGCCTTCCCCACCGGTCGCCGCGTAGTCGCGCCAGTTCCGCACGCCGTCCAGCTGCATCGGACGGTAGCGCTTGCGCGAGGCGATCCCGCCGTCGAGCCGCCGCGCCGCCGACAGCTCCGCCGCCGTCAGATGCACCTGGGCCTCCGGAAAGTCCTCCAGCCCGCCGGCGTGGTCGAAGTCGAGATGGGTCAGGACGATGTGACGCACGTCGCGCGCCGAATAGCCCATCGCCTCCACCTGGCGTCGGGCCGTCTCCTGCTCCCGGAAGCGGATGTTCAGCAGCCCGTGCATCGTCCGGCTGGTCCGCGGGTGCGGCTCGCGCACGTCGTTCAGCCCGTAGCCGGTATCGACCAGCACCAGCCCCGACGAGGGCGTCTCGATCAACAGGCAATGGCAGACCAGCCGCGCCAGCGGGCCATGGCTGCAGCCGTCCATCAGCGCCCCGCCGAACGGGCAGTCGGTGCCGCAATTGATGTGATGAATTTTCATGGCCCGCGCCAACCTTCGGCGCTTTGCATCGTTCCGCATTGCCAGCGCGGAATTGCGCGCTAAGACCCTGACGATGGCGAAGATCACCTACATCGAGCACGACGGCCGCGAGCATGTCGTGGAGATCAAGACCGGCCTGTCCGTCATGGAAGGGGCGATCCGCAACAACGTCCCCGGCATCGACGCCGACTGCGGCGGCGCCTGCGCCTGCGCCACCTGCCATGTCTATGTCGACGAGGCCTTCGCCGCCGAGACCGGCCGCGCCTCGGCCATGGAGGAGTCGATGCTCGACTTCGCCGAGAACGTCCAACCGAACAGCCGCCTGTCGTGCCAGATCCGCGTCACCGACGACCTCGACGGCCTGATCGTCCGCCTCCCCGAATCGCAGCACTGAGGCCGGCGTGGCTCATGGCGCGACGCCGAAACCGGATCGAAACCCCGGCCCGCTAGCGGTCGGATCATGAACCGTCCCGAAGACCGCCGACTGGAGCCCCGCTCGCCCGCCAACGCGCGCGGCGTGGTGGTCGCGCCCGGTCTCGAGCTGGGCTGTCTGATCCTCGACCTGTCCAACGCCGGCGCCCGGCTGCGGCTGGACCGCCAGCTCGCCCTGCCGGACCGGGTGGTCATCGTCGATGTCGCCCAGGCCACCGCCGTCGAGGCCCAGGTGGTCTGGCGCAAGGGCCAGGAGGCCGGGGTCAAACGCCTCGGCGCCGCCTCCTCCCTGCGCGGCCTCGTCCCGTCCCGCCTGACCGCCGCCCGCGAAGCCCTGATCCGGGCCGGCGGCCGCTAGCCTCTCAGACCCCGTCCGGCATCGTCCCCGACGTGATGGCGATCCGCCCGATCAGTCCCTTGACGATCAGGTCCAGGGCCGAACCCGCGCGATAGTCGGCGGCGGCGACGAAATTGACCCGGTCCTCCGAGATCAGCCCATAGATCTTCTGCTGGTCGCGCTCCGAATTGCGCGGATCGTAGACGGCGATCGAGAAGCCGCCCTTGGTGTGCATCATCTTCATCGTCGGCACGTCGGTGTCGCCGTCGCCGAGGAAGATCATCCGTTCGAACGGCACCGGCCGGTCGTCGTCGGCCATGAAGCGGTTGATCTTCTCGTGCTCCCAGTGGTTCAGCAC
>JAXHTU010000146.1:0-5093 GCA_034189955.1 Pseudomonadota bacterium
GGCCATGGCCTTCGGCGGTTCGTCCGAGGACATCGCCCGCATCTGCCACCCGCACCCGACCCGCTCCGAGGCCGTCAAACAGGCGGCCATGGGCGTCGACGGCTGGACCATGCAGGCCTGATCCAGCCCGTGCCTCACCCCCTCGGGTGGGCCGCGGCGTAGGCGTCGAGCAGGCGGGCGGCGTCGACCTCGGTGTATTTCTGCGTCGTCGACAGGCTGGCGTGGCCCAGCAGTTCCTGAATCGAGCGCAGGTCCGCCCCCGCCCCCAGCAGGTGGGTGGCGAAGCTGTGGCGCAGGGCATGCGGCGTGGCGCTGGCCGGCAGGCCGAGCCGGCCGCGCAGCCGCTGCACCGTGGCCTGGACGTGGCGCGGACTGAGCGGCCCGCCGCGGCGGGCGCGGAACAGGGCGTCGCCGGGGGCCAGCGGGAAGGGCTGCAGGGCGAGGTAGGCGTCGACGGCCTCGCGCACGGCGGGCAGGACGGGCGCCAGACGGGTCTTGCCGCCCTTGCCGGTGATGCGCAGGGCCTCGGGCAGGGGGGCGTCGGCGCGGGTCAGGGACAGGCCCTCGGAGATGCGCAGGCCGCAGCCGTAGAGCAGGGTCAGGACGGCGCGGTCGCGGGCGGCCTCCCACGGCTCGGCGTCGGGATCGGCCTGCGGCTCCTGCATCAGGCCGCGGGCCTGGTCCTCTGTGACGGGGCGGGGCAGGGAGGCCTTGACCCTCGGGCCGCGGACGAGGGCCAGCTGCGGGGCGGGCACGCCGCAGCGGCGGTCGAGGAAGCCGTGGAAGGTGCGGATGGCCGACAGGGTCTGGCTGATCGAGCGGGCGTTCAGCGGACGGTCGCCGGAGCGGCGCTCGGCGAGGTGGGCGCGCAGTTCGGCGGGCGTGACCGTTCCGAGGTCGTCGATGCCGGGGCTCTCGCCGCGGTGGCGCTGGAGGAAGGCGAGGTACTGGCGGCCGATGTGGCCGTAGGCCTCGAGGGTGCGCGGCGACAGGCGCCGCTCGTGGGCCAGGTGTTCCAGCCAGGCGGCCAGCGCCTCGTCCGCGCTCAGCTGAGAATGGGCCATCGTTCGGCCGTGCGCTCGACCACCCGGGCGATGAAGGCGACCAGCTCGCAGCCCATGGTCGGGGTGAAGCCGTCCGCTTCCGGCGAGCCGAAGGCGCAGATCGCCGGGCGGGCGGCGGCGTCCTCGCCGGGGAAGGCCGGGGCCATGCGGATCAGGGCGACGGACTTCACCTCGGCCTCGTTCGCGCCGAACAGGTTGAGGCCGTCGAAATTGGGGCCCAGCCAGGTCAGGCCGTGCTCGCCGAGCAGGCCGTCGACCCCGCCGCCCTCGAGCGACTTCCAGCCGAAGGGCACGGCGCCGGGCTTTTCGAGGGCGATGGCGGCGCCGGCGAGGCCGAAGCGGCCCTGGGCCACGGCGTCGAGACGGCGGGCGAGGTCGGAGGGGTTGCGCGCCTCCATCAGGTCGAGGGCGGCGACGTGGGTCTGGGTCTGGGCGGCGAAATTGGCGCGGGCGATGGCCTCGATGCGCTTGCGGGCGTCGGCCTCGCGCTCGGCGGCGGCCTCGAGGCGGGTCAGGGCGGCGCGGCCGAATTCGACGACGTTGCGGCCGTGCGGCTTGAGGCCGATCTCTTCCAGCAGCGAGCGGTCGTCGAGCAGGGTCTGGGGGTGGGCCTGCAGCCAGGCGCGGATGTCCGGCCAGTGTGGCCCGGCGTCGTCGGCGGAGAGGTCAGGCGATACGCTCACAGACCTCTCCTCGAGGCGCTCTACAGGATGGACTGGCCGGTCTTGCCCCAGTCGGCGAGGAAGGCATCAAGCCCCTTGTCGGTTAACGGGTGCTTGACCAGGGCCTTGAAAACGTCGGCCGGGAGGGTGGCGGCGTCGGCGCCGGCCACGGCGGCGGCGCTGACGTGGGCGGTGTTGCGCAGGCTGGCGGCGAGGATCTGGGTATCGAAGCCGTGCACGTCATAGAGGACGCGGATTTCCTCCAGCAGGCCGATCCCGTCGGCGCCGTGGTCTTCCAGCCGGCCGACGAAGGGCGAGATGAAGGTGGCGCCGGCCTTGGCGGCGAGCATGGCCTGGGCGGCCGAGAAGCACAGGGTGACGTTGGTCTTGATGCCCTTGTCGGAGAAGGCGCGGGCGGCGCGCAGGCCGTCCCACGTCAGGGGCAGCTTGACGACCACGTTCGGGGCGATGGCGGCGAGCTTGTCGCCCTCCTTGACCATGGTCTCGAAATCGGTCGCGACGGCCTCGGCGGAGATCGGGCCCTCGACCAGGGCGCAGATTTCGGCGATGACCTCGGCGATGTTGCGACCGGATTTGGCGATCAGCGAGGGATTGGTGGTGACGCCGTCCACCATGCCGGTGGGGACCATGTCCTTGATGACGGCGACGTCGGCTGTGTCGAGGAAGAGTTTCATGGGGACGGGGTTTAGCGCCGGTCCGGAGAGAGTGCGAGCCCCTTTCACCTCCCCACGCGTGGGGAGGTGGCGCGGCGCGGCTTCGCGCCGTGACGGAGGGGGCGGCGCAGGCGCTTGCCGCCCGTCCGCCAATCCCTTGCGGCCGGAGTCGCCCCCTCCACCCCCCGGGCTGAGTCGCCCGGGCGGTCCCCCTCCCCATCCGCGACGCTCATGGGGAGGTGAGGCGCGATGATCGTCGCCAGCGTCCTTATCCCGCTGCCGGTGCCGGAGGCCTTCGATTACGAGGTTCCGGAGGCGATGGCGCTTGAGCGAGGCGATCAGGTGGCGGTGCCGCTGGGGCCGAGGCTGATGCGGGGGATCGTCGCGGAGGTGCGGGAGACGACGGGCTCGAACCGGCGGCTCAAGGCCGTGGCCGAGGTGCTGGACGATCCGCGCCTGCCGGACAGGACCGTGGAGTTCGTCGAATGGGCGGCGCGGTGGACGCTGAGCGCGCCGGGGGAGATGGCGGCGGCGGCGCTGAAGGGCTTGCGGGCGCCGCGGCCGCGACCGGAGCGGCGGGTGCGGCGCGTCGGGGAGCGGGCGCCGGCCCGGCCGACGGCGGCGCGGACGGCGGTGCTGGAGGCCCTGGGTCAACGGTCGATGCCGGGGCCCGATCTGGCGCGGGCGGCGGGGGTGTCCTCGGGAGTGGTCAAGGGGCTGGTCGAGGAGGGGGTGCTGGAGGTCGTCGAGATCGAGGCGGTCGCGGCCTTCGACGCGCCCGATCCGGATCATGCCCCGGCGACGCTGAACGCGGACCAGGCGGCGGCGGCGGATGTGATCGCCGGGGCCACGGTCAAGGGCGGCTTCGCCCCCTTCCTGCTGGACGGGGTCACGGGGTCGGGCAAGACCGAGGCCTATCTGGAGGCGGCGGCGCGGACGCTGCGGGCCGATCCCACGGCCCAGGTGCTGATCCTGCTGCCCGAGATCGCCCTGACGCAGGCCCTGATCGAGCGGATCGCGGCGCGCTTCGGGGCGGCGCCGGCGGAGTGGCATTCGGGCGTCGCCCCGCCGAGGCGGCGGCAGGTCTGGGAGGCGGTGGTCGCCGGGCGCTGCAACATCGTCGTCGGGGCGCGGTCGGCGTTGTTCCTGCCCTATGGGAACCTGAAGCTGCTGGTGGTGGACGAGGAGCACGACGGCTCGTTCAAACAGGAGGAGGGGCTGGTCTATCACGGCCGCGACCTGGCCGTGGCCCGGGCGCGGATCGAGGGGGCGACGGTGGTGCTGGCCTCGGCCACGCCGTCGCTGGAGACGCTGTGGAACGCCCAGCTGGGGCGCTATGGCTGGCTCAAGCTGGCGGCGCGGCACGGGGCGGCCGTGCTGCCGCAGATTTCGCTGCTGGACCTGCGGCAGAGCCCGCCCGATCCGCAGACCTGGCTGTCGCAGCCGCTGCGGGAGGCGATCGGGGAGACGCTGCAGCGGGGCGAGCAGACCCTGCTGTTCCTCAACCGGCGCGGCTATGCCCCGGTGGTGCTGTGCCGCGCCTGCGGCCACCGGATGACGGCGCCGGACACCGACAGCTGGCTGGTCGAGCACCGCTACACCGGGCGGCTGGTCTGCCATCTGACCGGCTTTACCATGGTGCGGCCGAAGCATTGTCCGTCGTGCGGGGCCGAGGACTCGCTGGTGTCGGTCGGGCCGGGGGTGGAGCGGGTCGAGGAGGAGGTGCGCCAGCTGTTCCCCGAGGCGCGGACGGCGGTGTTCAGCTCGGACACCGTGCCCGACGGCAAGTCGGCGCGGGCGTTGATCCAGCGGATGGCGGATGGCGAGATCGACATTCTGGTGGCGACCCAGGCGGCGGCCAAGGGGCACAATTTCCCGCATCTGACGCTGGTCGGAGTCGTCGACGCCGATCTGGGACTGAGGGGCGGGGATCTGCGGGCGGCGGAGCGGACGTTTCAACTGTTGACCCAGGCGACCGGCCGGGCCGGGCGGGCGGAGAAGCCGGGTCGGGCGATCCTGCAGACCTGGACGCCCGAGCATCCGGTGCTGATGGCGCTGGCGGCGGGCGACCGGGACGCCTTCGTCGCCGCCGAGATGGCTGAGCGCGAGGCGGCCTCCCTGCCGCCCTATGGCCGGCTGGCGGCGATCATCCTGTCGGGCGAGAACGCCATGGCGGTGGAGAAGGTCGCCCGCGACCTGGCGGAGAACATCCCCAACGCCGGGCGGCTGGAGGTCTATGGCCCCGCCGACGCGCCGCTGGCGCTGGTGCGCGGGCGGCGGCGCAAGCGGCTGCTGGTGCGGGCCGACCGGGACGTGGACCTGCAGGGCTTTCTGCGGGCCTGGCTGGCGCGGGTGAAGGTCCCGGGGTCTGTGCGGCTGAACGTGGATGTGGATCCCTATTCCTTTCTGTAGGGGCTGGTCCGGCGTTCTCCCTCCCCGTCCCGGGGAGGGAGAAGGCATGAGTCTTCGCCGCTTCGGGGGAAGCGGTCGGGGAGAGTGCGGGGCGGCCGGGCCTCGCCCGGTGCTGATTTGGTTTACCGTTTCGACGAGACAGACCGCCCCGCGCAGTCGGTTTCCACACGACCCTCCGGCTGGCGGCCCGCTTTAGGCCTTACCGGAACGGAACGGAGCCATTGCTGGACCCCGCCCGGGTCGGACGTGACCGCATGTAGCGGCATCGGCCCGATCCTCAA
>JAXHTU010000147.1:0-5086 GCA_034189955.1 Pseudomonadota bacterium
GCTCGCGGGCCCGGGTCATCGCCTTGGCCGGCCTGGTCTTCGCCGTGGCGGCCGTCGCTTTCGCCGCGCCTGGCTACGTGGTCCCGTCGGTCGGGTTCTTCGTCCTGACGACCATCATCTGGTTCGCGGTGATGCGCCGCTCCACGGCGCCGGTTGACCCGACAGCGGGCGACGCCTAACCACCGCGCCGTTTGCTCGCCGGGATTCGGTGTTACGGAGCCTGCCATGACCACCCAGCTTCTTTCCGGCGTCACTGGCGTGCTCGCGCTCGCCGACGGCACCATCCTGCAGGGCCTCGGTTGCGGTGCGACCGGCTCGGCGCTCGGCGAGGTGGTCTTCAACACGGCCATGACGGGGTATCAGGAGATCCTGACGGACCCATCCTACATGAGCCAGATTCTGGCCTTCACCTTCCCGCACGTCGGCAACACCGGCGTGAACGTCGAGGACGTGGAGCAGATCGGCGGCGGGTCGGACACCTCGGCGCGGGGCGCGGTCTTTCGCGACCTGCCGACCGATCCGGCCAATTGGCGCAGCGAGAATGACTTCGACGGCTGGATGAAGCGGCGCGGGGTGGTCGGCCTGGCGGGCGTCGACACCCGGTCGCTGACGGCGCGCATTCGCGACATGGGCGCGCCGCACGCGGTGATCGCCCACGATCCCGAAGGCCGCTTCGACTTCGAGGCGCTCGTCGCCAAGGCGAAGGCGTGGACCGGCCTGGTCGGCCTGGACCTTGCGAAGGACGCCTCGACGCTGCAGTCGTTCGACTGGAACGAGGGGCTGTGGGAGTGGCCGGAGGGCCATCCGCGCGTCGATGCGTCGAACCGGTCGGTGGTCGTCGTCGACTATGGCGTGAAGCGCAACATCCTGCGGGCCCTGGCCTCGACCGGGGCGAAGATCACCGTGGTGCCCGCCGACACCACGGCCGAGGCCATTCTGGCGCGCAACCCGGACGGCGTCATCCTGTCCAACGGTCCGGGAGATCCGGCCGCGACCGGGGCATACGCCGTGCCGGAAATCCGCAAGTTGGTCGACAGCGGCAAGCCTGTCTTCGGCATCTGCCTCGGCCACCAGATGCTGGCTCTGGCGCTGGGTGCGAAGACCATCAAGATGGATCAGGGCCACCACGGGGCCAACCACCCGGTCAAGGACCTGACCACGGGCAAGGTCGAGATCGTGTCGATGAACCATGGCTTCACCGTCGATCGCGACAGTCTGCCGGACGCGGTGGTCGAGACCCACGTCAGCCTGTTCGACGGCACAAATTGCGGCATCGCCCTGAAGGACCGGCCGGTGTTCAGCGTACAGCACCACCCGGAAGCGTCGCCGGGGCCGGCGGACAGCCTGTACCTGTTCCAGCGTTTCGCGGATTCGATGACGCGCTGACTCCTTCACCCGACTCCGGAACGGGTACGGGATGGCAGGGTGTGCATGCAAAAATGCAGCGCGCCGACTCTGCTTGAACAGATGCGCGTACGCGGCGGCGCGGAGACCGGGCCTGGAAGCGGGCGCCGGCGCAGGATGAGTGCTGTCAAAGACCAGGACCGGCGGGCTCTTGAGCATTGAAGCACACCGCTGCGTCAAAAGCGGACGCAGGCGAGCGAGCGGGCTTTTCAGGCCTCCGACGCAGCGGTGCGGGATGACCGGAAACTGGTCGGAAGTGTCGGGATGACAGGGTAGGGGTTGGCAGGGTTCCGGAGCCGGGATCGCCGCTCAGGGGAGCGGCGCAAAGCTCTTTTCCTCGCGCAGGGCGCTGGCCTTGCGGATGGCGACCGGGGCGGCGTTGAGCCAGTAGTCGGCGTCATCGACCCGGTTGCTGCGTAGCCGTTCCAGTCCGCGTTGGCGGCGCAGGGCGGCGTTCTCGAGCAGGCGGGCGTGCAGGGCGCGGGGCGGCAGTTCGGCGATGGCGGGGGAGCCGGGGACGGCGACGGCGTCGGGACCTTGGGGCTCCACCGCCGGACGTGCGATGGCGATGAACATCAGAAGCGGTCTTTCCTCGACCCGCCTGGCGGTTCTGGCCGGCGGCGTCAGACTCCGTCGATCTTCGCGACGGCGACATGGTTAATCCACAGGGCTGTGGACTGTTCCGTTGTCGGAGAAAAATATGCGCATATTCAGGCGGTTATCGGCGCAATCCGGCCATTGTGGTTAACAGAAGGTAAATGCCCCCGCTTGGGTGAGTCGCGCGCTATAAGACGACTGTGCGCTTCGATGATCGCTTCCTTGAAGAACTGAAGGCCCGCCTTCGGCCGTCCGACATCATCGGGCGGACGGTGAAGCTCAAGCGGCAGGGCCGCGAGTATGTCGGCCTGTCGCCCTTCACCAAGGAGAAGTCGCCGTCCTTCTTCGTCAATGATGACAAGGGCTTCTTCCACGACTTCTCGTCCGGCAAGCACGGCGACGTCATCAGCTTCCTGCAGGAGACCGAGCGGCTGTCGTTCGTCGAGGCGGTGCAGCGGCTGGCGGGCGAGGCGGGCATGGCCCTGCCGGCCGAGGATCCGCAGGCGGCCGAGCGCGAGGCGAAGAAACAGGGTCTGACCGACTGGATGGACCTGGCGCAGAAATGGTACGCGGCCAACCTGCGACGCTCGCCGGGCAAGGCGGTGCGCGAATATCTGGAGAAGCGCGGCCTGCCCGAGGACCAGTGGGAGCGGTTCGGGCTCGGCTATGCGCCCAATGATCGCGAGGGGCTGAAGTCCGCCCTGGTCCAGCGCGGCGCCAAGCCGGGCGATCTGGTCGAGGCCGGGATGCTGATCGCGCCCGAGGGCGGCGGCGCGCCCTATGACCGGTTCCGCGACCGGCTGATGTTCCCCATCCTCGACGCCCGCGGACGGATCGTGTCGTTCGGCGGCCGGGCCATGAACCCCGACGATCGGGCCAAATATCTGAACGGGCCGGAGAGCCCGCTCTTCCACAAGGGGTCGACCCTGTACGGCCTGCCGGAGGCGCGCCGCATCCTCGGGGCCGAGAGCCGCGACAGCCAGGCTATCGTAGTGGTCGAAGGCTATATGGACGTGATCGCCTGCCAGCGGGCCGGCATCCCGGCGGTGGCGCCGATGGGCACCGCCCTGACTGAAGAACAGATGGAGCGGCTGTGGCGGGTGTCGTCGGAGCCGGTGCTGTGTTTCGACGGCGACGCGGCCGGGCGGCGGGCGGCCTATCGGGCGATCGACCGGGCCCTGCCGCAGCTGAAGTCGGGGCGGTCGTTCCGCTTCGCCCTGCTGGAGGCGGGGCAGGACCCCGACGACATCCTGCGCGACAAGGGGGCGCCAGCGCTGCGCCAGGCGCTGGCGGCGACGCGGACCTTCGCCGAGGTGCTGTTCCAGAAGGAGGCCGAGGCCGAGCCTCTGGATACGCCGGAACGCCGCGCCGGGCTGAAGGGACGACTGCGTCAGGCCGCGACGGCGGTGCAGGACAAGGATCTGGCGGAACAGTATCGGCGCGAACTGTTCGACCGGTTCGACGCGATGTTTCCGGCGCGGCGCGCCTCGTCGGGCTCGCCCGCGACGGGTCCGGGCGGTCGCTGGCGGCCGGGCCCGCCGCCCAAGCTGGGGCAGACCGCCGAGGGGGCCGAGGCGATGCAGTCGTTGTCCCGCTCGATCGAACCGGTCGCCGCGGCGCTCGCACACGGAGCCGTCGACGACCCCGAGCGGATGGACGACCATCTGGAGGCGATCGCCGCGCACGGCTTCGGCGATCCGGCGCTGGACGGCCTGGCGCAGGAGATGGTTCGGCTGCGCTTCTCGGGGCAAGACCTTGACTCGGCGGCCCTGCGACGCCATCTGGCGCAATCGGGTCATGGCGTTTTGATGCACGAGGTCGAGAAGGCGGCGGCAAAGTCCGGCGCGCCCTTCCTGGCCATAGACAAGCCCCTCGGCGAGGCGCGGATCCGATGGTCGCAGGCGTTCGACGCGCTCACCCGCGTGGCGGCGCTGGAGGATGCCCTGACTTCGGCGCGTGGCGTGCCGGGCCAGGACGAGGCGTTTCGCCGGCTGAAGGCCGAGCGCGATGTCCTGCGTCGCGCGATCAAAACCGGCGAGATTTGGGAAGACAGCGCGGGTTCGTAACCAACGACCCCGCCACACGTTGTATTGGCGGACGGCCTGATCAGCCCTCCACCTGGAGATAGACTGAATGAGTGCGCAGACCGAGACGCAGGAAGCCGAAGTTCAGAGCGACGGCCCGCTGCTCGACCTCACCGACGCCGGCGTCAAGAAATTCATCAAACAGGCCAAGGCGCGGGGCTATGTGACGATGGAGGACCTGAACAAGGTTCTGCCGTCGGAAGAGGTCACCCCGGACGCGATCGAGGACACGCTGGCGATGCTGTCCGAAATGGGCGTCAACGTCGTCGAGGCCGAAGAGGACGCGACCGAGGGGCAGAGCACCGAGGTCGCCGCCGCCGCCGAGACATCCGTCGCCGAGGCGCCGGCCAAGGCCGCCTATGACCGGACCGACGACCCGGTGCGCATGTACCTGCGCGAGATGGGCAGCGTCGAGCTGCTGAGCCGCGAGGGCGAGATCGCCATCGCCAAGCGCATCGAGGCCGGTCGCGACGCGATGATCTCCGGGCTGTGCGAGAGCGCCCTGACGTTCGAGGCCATCATGGTGTGGCGCGACGAACTGGCCAACAACCGCATCCTGCTGCGCGAGGTCATCGACCTGGACGCCACCTATGGCGTGCTGAACCCCTCGTCCCTGCCCCACAACCAGCCGCAGCAGCCGGTGCCCGGTTCGCCCGAGGCCAAGGAGGCGGCGATCTCCCAGGATTCGGAGGGGGATAAGGAGGAGGATGAGGAGGACGAGGACTTCGACGACGGCGGCGGGATGTCGATCTCGGCGCTGGAGGCGGAGCTGCGCGACGGGGTGATGGAGGTGCTGGACGCCATCGCGAGCGACTTCGGCGGCTTCCGCAAGCTGCAGGACAAGCTGGTCGAGGCGCGGCTGAAGGGCGAGACCCTGACGGCCAAGGACCAGAAGGCCTATGACACGCTGACGGCGACCATCTCGGGCCGCCTGAAGACGATGAAGCTGAACAACAACCGCATCGAGGCCCTGGTCGAGCAGCTGTATGCGATCAACAAGC
>JAXHTU010000148.1:0-5034 GCA_034189955.1 Pseudomonadota bacterium
CCACGCCGTGGTCCTGCTGGACGAGATCGAGAAGGCCCACCCCGACGTCTACAACATCCTGCTGCAGGTGATGGACAACGGCATGCTGACGGACGCGGTCGGCAAGAAGGTCGATTTCAGGAACGTCATCCTGATCATGACCACCAACGCCGGGGCGGCCGACAACGCCCGGGCCTCGATCGGCTTCGGCCGCGGCAAGGTCGAGGGCGAGGACGAGAAGGCGATCCAGCGCCTGTTCGCGCCGGAGTTCCGCAACCGTCTCGACGCCATCGTGGCGTTCAAGGCGCTGGACGCCGGGACCATCAGGTCGGTGGTGACCAAATTCATCCTGCAGCTGGAGGCCCAGCTGGCGGATCGCAACATCACCATCGAACTGACCGACGAGGCCAACGACTGGCTGGCCAAGAACGGCTTCGACGAACTGTATGGCGCCCGGCCTCTGGCCCGGGTCATCCAGGAGCACATCAAGAAGCCGCTGGCCGACGACATCCTGTTCGGGCGTCTGACCCGCGGCGGGCATGTGAAGGTCGAGCTGAAGGACGGCAAGATCGTCTTCGACGTGACGCCCTCCAGTCCCGCCCAGGTCAAGGCGGCGCGGACCGCGGACCAGGTGGTCGACTGACGGCGGCCGGTTCGCGGACAAGAAAAAGGCCCGGGCGTCACCGCCCGGGCCTTTCTCTTGAGCGGAAGGCGTCGCCCTAGCGGCGGCGGCCCAGGCCGCCCAGCAGCACGGCCAGGCCGGCGACGATGCCGGTGGTCATCAGCGGCTTGCGGCGCGCGAAATCGAGGCCTTGGCGGGCCTTGTCCTGGTACTGGACCGGGGCCTTTTCGACGAGGCCGTCGAGGCCGTCGATGACGCGTCCGTAGGCGTCGAGCGCCTTGCCCTTGACCTGGTTGAGTCGGCCGTCGGCCTGCAGCTTGCTGTCGCCGCTCAGCTGGCCGAGGCCGGTCTGCACATCGCCTTCGAATTTGGTGGCGGCGCCCTGGATGCGTTGGTCGGTCATGATGTGTCCTTCGATGCGGTTGGGGGGGAGGATTGCCGGTTTAGCGCATGGCCGTGACGGGAGTTCCGGACCCGCGACAGCGCGGCCTCGATAATTTTACCCGGATGTTATTGACGGCAGGGTTTCACCCGGGTAAAAATCCAAAACACCGTCCGTACCGTCCATACCGTCCGTTTCAACCGCCCGATTTTCGCCCCGGGCCACGCCGACCGGCGAGTGTAAGGGCGCGCTGCGTCAGATTCGGTCGTAGGCCCGCTGCCCCGGAGCTTTTTCATGCCTGTTCCGTCCGACCTGCCCGTGGCCGCCTTCGTCGGCGCTGACCGGATCGCCCGCGACCGGCTGGACCGCGCCCTGCCGGCGATCCATGCCGCCGCGGCCGCCGGGAAGGGGCCGCTGGTGTTCGATCTGGTCGACGGGCGGGTCGTCGACCTCGACCTGCGCGGCGACCTGGCCGAGGCGTGGGCTCGACTGGGGCCGGCTTTGGCGTCGGCGGAGAAGCGCGGACCGGGACGGCCGAAGCTGGGGGTGACGCCGCGCGAGGTGACCCTGCTGCCGCGCCACTGGGACTGGCTGGCGGCGCAGCCGGGCGGGGCGTCAGTGGCGCTGAGGAAGCTGGTCGAGGCGCAGATGAAGGCGGGGGAAGGCCCCGAGCGGGCGCGCCGGGCGAAAGAGGCGACGTACCGCTTCATGACCGCGATGGCGGGGGATCTGCCGAACTATGAGACGGCGACGCGGATGCTGTTCGCGGGCGACTGGACGGCGTTCGACGCGGCGGTGGAAGGGTGGCCGGAGGGGGTGCGCGAGATGGCCCGGGAGATGGCCGGGCGGGCGTGGCGGAACGGGAGCGGCTGAACGGCTTCGGTCGCCTGACGACCATGGCGTCGCTGCCGCGGATCAGGACGTCGGGACCGCCGCGAGAACCGCCTGCAGGGCGGCCACCTCGATGGGTTTCCGCAACACGCCGTCGGCCCCCGCGGCCATATACCGGACGACGTCGTCATCGAACACATTGGCGGTCAGCATGTGAATCGGCAGGCGCGACCGACCGGACGCCGCCTCCTCGGCGCGGATGGCGGTCACGGCCGCGACGCCGTCCATGACCGGCATCATGACGTCCATCAGCACCAGGTCGAAGCGGCTGCCGCGCACGGCGTCCACGGCTTCCTGACCGTTCGCGGCCAGCACCAGCTCAATGCCGAACGACTGGAACAGCAGGGCCAGAAGCTTGCGGTTCGCCGGATGGTCCTCGGCCGCCAGAATGCGACCGCGCGCCCCGCCAACGGCGGGCGGCTGCGCCGCGACGGGGGCGGTGGCGGCCATGGTGGGAAGGGTCGCGCGGTCGGCCGTGAACCGGAACCAGAAAACAGCGCCGCCGGCCTGTCCCGAACGGACGCCCACGGCGCCGCCGAGGGCCCCCGCGCTGGCGCGGCAGAGGGCCAGCCCGAGACCCGAGCCGCCCGCCGCGCGGCCGGCCGCGAGCTGTTCGAACGGCTGGAAGATGCGGTCGCGCTGGTCCTCCGGGACGCCTGGGCCCTGGTCGTGCAACTCGAGGTCCAGTTCGACGCGGCCGTCGGCGGCGGGGAAGGCGCGGGCGAGGATGCGGATGGTCCCGGCGGGGGTCATCTTCAGCGCGTTGGACAGGTAGTTGATCAGCACCTGTTCGACCCGGGCCTCGTCGGTAAGGACGATGAAATTCTCCGGCGCGCCCTGGAGCTCGACTTCGAGGGTCAGGCCCAGCTCGTCGACGCGTGAGCGCCAGACGCGGGCGATGGACCGGATCCGCTCGCCGATGTCGACGGGGGCGAGGCGGACATCGACCTGGCCGGACTCGATCCGTGAGATGTCGAGGGCGCCGTTGAGCAGGCGCAACAGCATGCCGCCCGCGTCGGCCATGTCGTCGATCACGGCGGCCTCGGCCTTCGGACGTCGCCGCCCGCGCAACACCTCGGTCAGGCCCAGAATGACATTGAGCGGGGTGCGCACCTCGTGGCTGATCATCGCCAGGAAGCGTGACTTGGCCTTGTTGGCGCGCTCGGCGGTCGCGTGATTCTCTTCGGCCTCGGCCAGGGCGGCGCGAAGCTGGCGCGATCGTTCGGTGACGGTGATCATCAGTTCGACCGCCTCGCGATCGCTGCGCCACTGACGCCAGGCGGCGGCGCAGACGCCCAGCACGAACAGAGCCACGGCGGCCTGAAGGCCGGGGTCCGACGACTGTTGACGGGAGGCGACCACCATGGCGGCGAGGGCGGGCGGCAGGACGGCGGCGGCGAAACTGGCCCGGCTGATGTGAACCTGATGGGCGCCGACCATCAGATTGCCGGCGAGCAGCAGGCGCAGATAGTCGCTGTGTTCGGGCTGGGCGTGCCAGGCGGCGAGGATGAACAGGGCGTTGTGGCTGGCCAGGGCGAAGGTGATGACTTCGGCGGCCCGCCGGAACCGGCCGCCGGCGCCGTCCGCGCCCGGGTCGGCGCGGGCCGTCTGGACCGCATGCCAGAGCGGCAGATACAGGCCCAGCTGGAAAATGGCGAAGTTGAGCGCCCAGCCCCGGCCGAGCACGAGCCAGGCGACCACCACGACAGCGGCTATGGTCGCGATGCGCACCGGAAACATGTCGCCATAGCGGTCGGCGTAGGCCCGCAGGCGATCGGAATTCTTGAGCACTCGAACTATCCCCCGGCCAAGCGTGGCCATAAGGGATGGAGCTTAACGAGGCCTGACCGGGGGGCGGGAAAGGGGGGGCGGGGGCGGGTCACGGGGTGTTGCAACGTATAACGTTATGCGTTATATAGCGCCTTCATGATCCGGAGTTTTCGCGACCGCGAGACGGAGAAGGTCTGGGCCGGCGAGCGATCCCGTCGCCTGCCCGGCGACATTCAGGACGTGGCGTTGCGAAAGCTGCGTCAGTTGAACCGGAGTGTGGTGCTGGAGGACCTGCGGGTCCCGCCGGGCAACGGCCTGGAGGCGCTGACCAAGGACCGTAAGGGCCAGCACTCGATCAGGATCAACAGGCAGTGGCGGATCTGCTTCCGCTGGACCGAAGGAGGATGCGAGGATGTCGAAATCTGCGATTACCACTGACCGCTTCGCCAGCATCGGCCATCCCGACGACTGGCTGAAGAACCCGACCCCGGGCGACGTCCTGATGGAGGATTTTCTCAAGCCCCTGGGCATGAGCCAGACGGCCCTGGCCAAGGCCATTGGCGTTCCGCCGCGCCGGATCAACGAGATCGTTCTGGGCAAGCGCGCGGTGACGGCCGACACCGACCTGCGTCTGACGCGCTACTGGGGGCTGAGCGCGGGGTTCTTCCTCGGACTGCAGATCGACCACGATCTGCTGGAGCAGCGGCGGAAGATGGGGCCGGCGCTGGAGATGATTACGCCGAGGGCGGCTTGATGCTCCTCACCGTCGTGTTTGGTGAGCGCTCCGACCTGTCGGACTTGGCGAAGCAGGGAGCGCTTTGGGCAGAAGACCTATCCGCGAACAGAACCCAAATCGAAGCAATCTGGAACGCTGGCGGCGCCGCGACCCTGTTCAAGACCAAGGGCCTGCAAGACGTAGTCATTGACGCGGACCTTCATGAACCGGCGTGGCGTGAGCTGAGGGTGCTCCGGACCAATCCCTAACCCACCTTCACCCGCGTCGCCGCCTCCGGCAGATCCTCCCCAAACGCCCGCTGGTAAAACTCGGCGATCGTCGGCCGCTCCAGCTCGTCGCACTTGTTGAGGAAGGTCAGCCGGAAGGCGAGGCCCACATCCCCGGCGAAGATGATGGCGTTCTGGGCCCAGATGATTACGGTCCGGGGGCTCATCACCGTCGAGATGTCGCCGTTCATGAAGGCGTTGCGGGTCATGTCGGCGACGCGGACCATGGCGGCGATCTTGCGGCGGCCCTCGGCGTCCGACCATTCCGGCACCTTGGCGGCGACGATGTCGGCCTCGACGTCGTGGTCGAGGTAGTTGAGCGTGGTGACGATGTTCCAGCGGTCCATCTGGCCCTGATTGATCTGCTGGGTGCCGTGGTACAGGCCCG
>JAXHTU010000149.1:0-4962 GCA_034189955.1 Pseudomonadota bacterium
GCCGGACCACGGCACGGGATTCGACATCGCCGGCCAGGGCGTGGCGCGGCCGGACAGTCTGATCGCGGCGATCCGGCTGGCGGGGGAGATGGCGGGAGCGAGGGGCGCGGTCTGATCCTTCTCCCCTTGGGGGAGAAGGTGGGCCGGAGGCCCGGATGAGGGGGATGTTTGAGGCGAACTGGTCGGCGCCCCGCCTGGAGCCGACCTTCCCCTCATCCGCCCCTCCGGGGCACCTTCTCCCCCAAGGGGAGAAGGGTTCTACTTCAGATAGCATTCGCTGGCCACGCCCGGGCTGAGCCGTCATGGTTCGCCCGGGAGGCCCGCCGATGTTCCAGACGTCGACAAGAACACGCCAAGCCCGAAGCTTGCGTACGGAGATGACCGGCGCGGAGGTGAAACTCTGGGCCATGCTTCGAGGCAGGCGGTGCGACGGGCTCAAATTTCGTCGCCACGCGCCGACGGCCGGCGCGATTCCGGATTTCTTCTGTCCGGAGATCAGGCTGGCGATCGAACTGGACGGCGGGGTGCACAGGCTGCGCGAACACCGCGACGCCGGCCGCGACGCGCGCCTTGCAGCCGCCGGGTTCACCGTGCTGCGGTTCGGCAATGAGGCGTTTCTGAATAACCCCGCGATCATGCTCGAAGCGATCCGGCGACATGCGGCGGCGGTGCGGGGGCGCGCTGATCATCGGTGAGCGGGAAAACGGTTGGCGCCGGGGCGGCGGCTGGCCTACCCCTCATCCGGCCCCCCGGGCCACCTTCTCCCCCAAGGGGAGAAGGGAAGCTGAAGCGGATTTGATGTGACCGACCTCCCCTCCCTCCGCGAAACGCTGGACGCCCACGGGTTGCTGGCGAAGAAGAGTTTCGGGCAGCATTTTCTGCTGGATCTGAATGTGACGCGCAAGATCGTGCGGCTGGCGGGGCCGTTCGAGGGGCGCGGCGTCATCGAGGTCGGGCCCGGGCCGGGCGGGCTGACGCGGGCGTTGCTGGAGAGCGACGCCGGAAAGGTGGTGCTGGTCGAGAAGGATCCGCGCTTCCTGCCGCTGCTGGCCGAGCTGGACGACGGCTCGGGGCGGCTGGTCGTGGTCGAGGGCGACGCCCTGGGGGTGCGGGAGGCGGAGCTGGTCGACGGGCCGGCGCATGTGGTTTCGAACCTGCCCTACAACGTCGGAACGCCGCTGCTGATCAAATGGCTGACCGGGCCGTGGACGCCGCACGCCATGACCCTGATGTTCCAGAAGGAGGTGGCCGAGCGGATCGTCGCCGCCCCGGGCGACGACGCCTATGGCCGGCTGGCGGTGATCGCCCAAGCGGTGTGCGAGGCGCGGCTGGTCATGCACCTGCCCGCCGCCGCCTTCACGCCGCCGCCCAAGGTGGCCAGCGCCGTGGTGCATCTGGTCCCGAAGGCGGACCGGCCGGATGCGGAGACGCTGAAGCGGCTGGAGCGGGTCACGGCGGCGGCCTTCGGGCAGCGGCGCAAGATGCTGCGGTCCAGTCTGAAGACCCTCGGCGGGGCCGCGCTGTGCGAGGCTGCGGGGATCGCGCCGGACGACCGGGCCGAGGTGGTGGATCTGCCGGGGTTCTTGCGACTTGCGGGCGCCTTGCCGGGCCGCTGACGTCCCGACGACGAAACACCGGACAGGGTGCATCGCCCCGCCGCTTGCATATCAATTCCGCGGCCCGCCACCGCCGCCATCGCGGCGGCGGGCCTTGTCGGACAGTCGGTGGTCAGAGCCAGGGCCAGGGCCAGCCGGGCGGGTCCAAAGGCTCCACCGAAGGCGGATTCAGCGCCTCGCACTCCTCGACGGTCTGGTTGTAGCAGAGCCACCACTCCGTCGAGAACCGGGCGTAAATCGGGTCACAGGTCGACAGTCCCAGTCTCATGCACGCGGTGGGCGCCGCCGCCGCCGGCAGCGGCGTGGCGATAATCGCCGCACCGGCCATGAAGGCCCCAACCAGGCCCAGCTTACGAACTTGACGCGAGATCATCTGAAGCTCCTCGTTTGAATGCTCGTTTAAGATGCGCTCTTCTCGCCGTCACTCTACTCACGATTACGTGAGTTTCGCTGGCAACCGCCCCCGGCGCCGCACGTTCATCCGGTCCCCCCACAATCGGAGATTCGGGATGAGACTTTCCAAAGGCACGCTCGTGGCCGTCGTCGACGGCGAGAAGCTGGCGCTGTTCGAGAACACCGGGGGGCAGGAGATCAGCCTGACCGCCCGGCCGACGCCGCAGATCGCCGATCGCGTCTCGGGCGCCCCCGGCCGCATCTCCAGCGAGGCCAATCCCGACAACGACACCCAGGCCGAGGACGGCTTCGCCCTCGGCGTCACCGAGGTGCTGAACAAATGGGTGCTGGCCAACAAGGTCGAACACCTGCTGGTCATCGCCGCGCCCAAGACCATGGGCCAGCTGCGCAAGGGCTGGCACAAGGAGACGGCGGCGCGGGTGGTCGGCGAGATCGCCAAGGATCTGACCGGGCATTCGACGGACGAGATCGCGGCGGCGATCGACAAGGCCTGAGGCCTTGAGGCCCGGGTGACGGACCGACGGCAAGGGCCGCCTCCACGGGGCGGCCCTTCCATTATCCGCTTCGACCGTCCGGCGCCGGGCCGGACCCTATCGGGCCGGGCCGGTCTCCAGCCCCGCCCTGCGCTCCGCGACGATGCGCAGCAGGGCGTCCACCGCCGCCTCGGGCGCGACGCGACACTCGTCGATCAGCCGCTGAAGCTGTGGCCCGACGTCGGGCGTGATGCGGGCCGCGACCATGGCCCAGTCAGAAAACAGCCGGCCGCTGACCGGGCGACGCGACAGGATCTCGATGTCGGCGTGGCGGCTGTCGGCGGCGAGGCGGCGGAGGAGCCGGTCCACCGCCTGGCCGGGGCCCTCGATCACCTGCAGGAACCAGCCGTCATTGACCGCCAGGGCGCCGGTGAGGCCCTCGCGGGCGTTGTTGCGCAGGGACACGCCGAGAATTTCCGAGATCGCCTGCAGCGAACCGGTGTCGACGCGGGCGCGGCTGCAATAGACCAGCCGCTCGAGAGATTCGGGTCGGGGGCTGACGAACATGACGCCTCCTGCCGCGAGGACAACCGGGCGGACGGCCGGTTGGTTGCGCGACGCTCGGGGATGCGGCTCGTTCGGCGCCCGGTCCCGCCGCCCGGGGCGGACGGGCGCGCCCGACAAAAAGGGCCGCCCCCCGGAGGAAGCGGCCCTTTCATTGTTCAGCCGCGAGCGGCCTGCGTCAGGCGTTGAACCCCGCCAGAGGGGAGGCCGGGTTCATGCGACGGGCCGCGAGCGGCGTGAGACAATGAGACATTCGACCACCTCCTTTCGTTGTTGAAACAGTGCGTTGGAGATAGGTGCGTGCCGGGCGGCGTCAAGGGGGCGGAATGTCCGTGATGGGTGCGAAACGGTCCCTCGCGTTCACCGGCAATGGCCGCCGTCATCCTCGGGCTCGACCCGAGGATCAGATCATCCGGTGCTCCGTCGCGGATTGCACGGGCGGGGCACGGGGGCCGGCCCCGCCGCACAGTCCGCCTCTCGCCTCTGATCGTCGGATCAAGTCCGAGGATGACGGCGGGCGAGATCGAGGGGCGAGGTCGGGAAAGCAGGCATCGAGAGGGACCGCTATGGGTGGATAGCGGAACTTGGGTCGGGCGGAGAGACGAGCTACCGTCACGGAATGCTCGCCCCCCATGCCCTGTACCCCTTTCTGGCTTTGATCGCGATCTACGCGGCTGTGTTCTTCCTGGGGCCGAACCGAGTAGCTGAATTTTGGGAGCGGGATGACCTGCCTGTTCATGAGATCATGCGGCACTTCCTGTACTGGGAAAGCCGGCGGGTTTGGATATCTGGATTTGGTTTCGCGGCCTGCGTGATTACGGCCTCGTTGTTCGCGGCTTCCATCATATTGCCCCTCGCTATGTTCGTCGGCCTGACGGCTCTCGCAGGTGCGGACGCATTTCAAATTCGTCGGTTATCGCGGTACCTCCCAAGCTGGTCGCCAAGCACCGGGATCGACCATAACGCCAGCACAATGAACCGAGCCCCGATCCTCGATTTGCTCTTTGGAGAGAGGCCAAGACGCGACAAGTAGCTGCTCGCAGGACGGTTCGGCGAACGTCCGCAACGGGTCGAAAGCGGTCACGGTCTCCAAGCCGTAGAGCCGACCTCCCCCGCCCACCGCCGGCGCATGTCGGGTCCAGGGGGCGGGGACGGATCTCCGCAGCCCGCCCCGACCGGGACAATTCGCCCGGGACACCCGGGACATGGGGCGGCGGGACAGCGGCGACACCCGCGACACCCGGGACAATTGCTGACAATCCGCCCGCCCCTGTCACAATATTTCGGCCCAACCCCTTGATGTTCCACGAGACGCCGGTCGGACCAGCGTCCTGAACCCGCCGCAGGAGACGGCGGGCCGATACTGGGGGGATGGACAGGACGAACGACACACCCCGACGAAACCCCTATCGCATCCGCGCCGACCGGGTCTGGGCGCTGATCCGGCCGCGCTATCTGCGCGGCGAGAGCGCCGCGCGGCTGGCCGAGGTGTTCGGCGTGACCGAATACGCCATCCGCAAACGCATCTGGCGCGAGGGCTGGAGCAAGCGGTCGCTGGCCGAGGCCGAGGCGGCGGGGATGCCGGAGCCGGAAGAGGCGATGGCGGAGATCGAGGCGGCGGCGGACGCGGAGGAAGCGGTCGACGGCGGGGTGCTGGACCCGCGGGCGGGGGCGCGGCTGGCGCTGGGCAAGGCGATCCGGCTGATGCGCGAAAACCGGATGACCGGGGCGGCCGAGGCGGCGCGGGTGGCCGATGTGATGGCGCGGGCGGCGGCGCGGCTGGACGGCGACGGGCCGGCCGATCCGGGGGAGCCGGACGCGGCGGCGTTCGAGGCGGTCAGACGGAAGGTGTTGGGCATTCCTCCCCCGCAGGGGGAGGGGGACCGCGAAGCGGT
>JAXHTU010000015.1:0-44010 GCA_034189955.1 Pseudomonadota bacterium
CGGCGCGGGGGAAACCCCGCGCCGCCGAACTTTTTTCTGTCACGGACTTGATCCGTTTATGACGCACCGCAATATTCGATCTGCTCATCGAGACCGGCTGAGGGATAGGCCCTTTGACGTCGGGGCAACCTGCGGAACGCCGTAAGGTGCCAACTCCTTCGGGACCCCTCCCCGGGTCGCGGCAGATGAGAGCCCGGGCCATGCCCGGACTCCCTTCATCTGTCACCGCAAGAGTTCCCGATCGAGCGGGAGACGACCATGCGGGACTATACGCCCCTTCCCCGGACCGCCCTCGCCGCCCGTTTCCGCGCGCACCACGGCGGGCCGATGCGATGTCGACATTCGCTGTAACCGGCTGACCCTCCCCCGGCCCTCGCGCCGGACCTGAACCCAACAACACACCGCAAGACCCGAACCCCGGCGATCGCTGCGCGCGACGCTGTTCGGAAACCTGCGTCGCATCGGGAATATCGCAATGACCACCACCACTCTCCGTCTCGCCCTGTCCGCGGCCGTGTCCGCCTCCGCCTTGCTGGCCGGCGCCGCCTCGGCCCAGACGGCCCCGCAAACCCCGCCGCGGGAGGATACGACGGTCGTCGACGAGATCGTCGTCACCGGGACCCGGGTCACCGGCCGCTCGCGGCTCGACACGGTCGCCCCGGTGGACGTCGTCACCGCCGAAACCCTGCAACAGCGTGGCGCGACCGACCTGGCGACCCAGCTGGCGGCCAGCGTGCCGGCTCTGAACTTCCCCCGCCCGTCGGCGACGGACGGCACGGACTCGATCCGGCCCGCCACCCTGCGGGGCCAGGGGCCCGACCAGACCCTGGTGCTGGTCAACGGCGTCCGGCGGCATTCGACGGCGCTGGTGAACACCAACGGCTCGGTCGGCCGGGGTTCGGCGGCGGTCGACCTGAACGCCATCCCCAGTTCCGCCCTCGAGCGCATCGAGGTCCTGCGCGACGGCGCGGCGGCCCAGTACGGATCGGACGCGATCGCCGGGGTTCTGAATCTGCGTCTGCGGGAGGCCTCCAGCGGGGGCGGCGCGACCGTGACCTATGGCGGCTATGTGACCGACTACATCGGCGCCTACGGCGGCGGGGACGACCTCTCGGACGGCGAGAGCCTGACCGTGTCGGGCTGGCAGGGCTTCGGTCTGGGGTCCGACGGCTTCCTGACCGCCTCGGTGGAATACCGGGATCGCCAGTCCACCAACCGCAGCGACATCGACCCGCGCTTCACGCCGGCCCGGGTCCGGGGCGGCCAGGGCGACCCCGAGTCCGAGGACCTGGCCGTCTATCTGAACGCCGGCAAGCCTCTCGCCGCCGGGTGGGACGCCTACGGCTGGGCGGGCTACCAGACGCGGGAGGCCGCCGCCGCCGCCTTCTACCGGACGCCCACCGACAACGCCCAGAACCCGGACTATCCCGGAGAAGGCCGGGTCTATCCGGACGGCTACCTGCCCCGCATCCTGACGGACAGCACCGACTGGACCGCCGTCGGCGGCGTGCGCGGGCCGGCCGCAGGCTTCGATGTCGACGTCAATCTGGGCTACGGCCGGAACGAGATCGAGTTCGGGGTCGAGAACACCCTGAACCCGTCGCTGGGCCCCACCTCTCCAACCAGTTTCTACGCGGGCTCCCTGACCTACGACCAGCTGGTGCTCGGGATCGACGCCGCGCGGGAATATGAGGTCGGCTTCTACGGCCCGCTCAACGTCGCCTTCGGTCTGGAGGCGCGTCGGGAAAGCTACCAGATCGGCGCGGGAGAGCCCGGCTCCTACGAACGCGGAACTTTCCTCAATATCGGCGGCACGGACCTGAGCTGGGGCTCGCGCGGCTTCACCGGATTCACCCCGGCCAATGAGGTGGACGAGGATCGCCACAACGCCGGCGTCTATGTCGATCTCGAAGGCGAGGTGTTCGAGAATTTCACCGTCTCGGCGGCCGCCCGCTATGAGAACTATTCGGACTTCGGCGACAACGTCTCGGGCAAGCTGGCCGCGCGCTACGACTTCGCGCCCAGCTTCGCCGTCCGCGGCGCCGTCTCGACCGGCTTCCGGGCGCCCAGCCTGCAACAGCAGTATTTCACCCAGACCGCCATCCTCTACATCTCCAACGTGCCCTACGAGACCGGCACCTTCCCGTCGGTGAGCCCGGTCGGCCTGGCGCTGGGCGGCACGCCGCTGGAGCCCGAGACCTCGACCAACTATTCGCTGGGCGTGGTCTGGCGTAAGGGGGCGTTCGAACTGACCGCCGACGCCTATCGCATCGACATCGATGACCGCATCGTCCTGTCGGAAACCCTGACCGGCAGCGCCACGGCGGCGCCGGGCACCAACGCCCGGACCATTTTCGACCTGTTGCAGCCGTATGGGGCCTCCGCCGCCCGGTTCTTCATCAACGGGGTCGACACCGAGACGACCGGCCTCGACGTGGTGGCGCGCTACCGGATCGACGAGGGCTTCGGTCGGCTGGACCTGACCCTGGCGGGCAACGTCAACGACTTCTCGGTGACGAAGACCCCGACCTCGGCCACGGGCGTTCTGCCGACCCCGGTCTCCCTGTTCGCCCGTCAGGCCACCCTGCGGTTCGAGGAAGGCACGCCGCCGTGGAAGGTCGTGACCCAGGCCGACTGGCTCAAGGACCGGCTGGGCGGGACGCTGCGCGTGACCGCCTTCGGCGACGTCCTGTCGCCCGGGGCGACCGCGGCCACCGACCTGCAACTGGGCGAGGCCGTGGTGGTCGATCTGGAGGCCCGCTACGCCCTCAGCGACCGGGTCACCGTGGCGGTCGGGGCCGACAACGCCTTCGACGAATACACCGCCCAGAGTCGGCCGGCGAACAACACCTCCGGCGCCTTCCCCTACTCCAACTTCTCGCCGTTCGGCTTCAACGGGCGCTTCGTCTACGCCCGTCTCGCCGTGAACTGGTGACCGGAGCCGGCGCGGGTGGCGAAATCCGCCCGCGCCGGCTGCCGTTGATCGGCCACAAATTCTCCGGCAAACTCCGTTCGTCCGGAGGGTAAAACCATGCGCGCCATTCTCATCGCGGCTCTCGCCGCCTGTCTCGTCGCCAGCCCCGCCGCCGCCCAGTCGGGGACGACGCTGGAGTCCTTCGTCACCCGGGCCAATCGCATTCCGCTCAACCCCACCGCCATGCTGCGTCCCGACGCGCACCGGTTGAAGGGCGAGGTGGAGCGGGCTTTCGGCGCCGTCCGCACCGAGATCCGCACGGCGCGCGCCGCCGGCCAGACCCCGCCGGCCTGCCCGCCCGATAGCATCGCTCTGAACCCGCGGCAACTGCTGACCTACCTGAACGGCATCCCGCAGACGCGGCGGCAACGCATGTCCGTCACCGACGGCATCCGCGCCTGGATGGCCTCCAGCTACCCCTGCCCCGGTCAGGCGTGAACTGATCCGGTTACGGATTTCGGGACTGCCCACAACCGCCCGGACTTATCCCTGAAATCCCGTACGTCCGCGACTGACGCACGGGGCTGTCATGGCTAAGACATGGCCCCGATGAACGCTTTCGCCCCCGCCGCCTTCCCGTCCCCGATGGACTCCGCCTCCATCCCGTCGCTGCCCCACAATCTGGAGGCGGAACAGGCGCTTCTGGGCGGGTTGATGTTCGACAACGCCGTGTTCGAGCGCCTGTCCGACCGGCTGCGCGGCAGCCATTTCTACGAGCCCTTCCACCAGCGGCTCTATGAGGCGATCGAGGACCACGTGCGCCAGGGCCTGCTGGCCGAACCGACCATCCTGATGGAGCGGTTCAAGCTGGACCCAGCCTTCCAGGAGTTCGGCGGCCTGCGCTATCTCGCCGACCTCGTCGACCGCGCCCCGCCGGGGGCCAATGCGCCCGACTACGCCCGGGTCGTCTACGACCTGGCCCTGCGCCGCGACCTGATCCGCATCGGCGGCGAGATCATCAAGGAGGCGCCCCAGCCCGAGACCGCCGCCATCGACCAGATCGAGAGCGCCGAACAGCGGCTCTACACCCTGGCCGAGACCGGCAAGCCCTCGTCCGGCTTCGTCAGCTTCTCGACCGCCCTGTCGGGCGCCGTGCAGATGGCGGCCGAGGCCTATCAGCGCGACGGCAAGCTGGCCGGCCTCGCCACCCAGCTGGACGACCTCGACCAGAAGCTGGGCGGCCTGCATCCGTCCGACCTGCTGATCCTCGCCGGCCGTCCGTCGATGGGCAAGACCGCCCTGGCCACCAACATCGCCTTCAACGTCGCCCGCAGCTATCGCTGGGAGCCGACGCCCGAGGGCCGCAAGACCGTCAACGGCGGCGTGGTCGCCTTCTACTCGCTGGAAATGTCGGCCGAACAGCTGGCCATGCGGATTCTCGCCGACGCCTCGGGCGTGTCGTCGGACAAGCTGCGCAAGGGCGAGATCGACGCCGCCGACTTCGGCAAGATCCGCGACGCCGCCGTCGAGATCGGCGAAAGCCCGCTGTACATCGACGCCACCGGCGGCCTGTCGATGTCCAAGCTGGCCGCCCGCGCCCGCCGCCTGAAGCGGATGGAGCACGGTCTCGACCTGATCGTCGTCGACTATCTGCAGCTGATCACCACCGGCGAGAGCAACAGCCAGAAGAACCGGGTGCAGGAGGTGTCCGAGATCACCGGCGCCCTCAAGGCCCTGGCCAAGGAGTTGTCGGTGCCGATCCTCGCCCTGTCGCAGCTGTCGCGTCAGGTCGAGCAGCGCGAGGACAAGCGGCCGCAGCTGTCCGACCTGCGGGAGTCGGGCTCGATCGAACAGGACGCCGACTGCGTGATGTTCGTCTATCGCGAAAGCTACTACCTCGGCCGCGCCGAACCGCGCGAGGGCTCGGAAGAGCATCTCAAATGGCAGGAGGACATGGACCGGCTGAAACACCAGGCCGAGGTGGTCATCGGCAAGCAGCGCCACGGCCCGATCGGCATCGTCAAACTGTCCTTCGACGCCGACACCACGAAGTTCGGCAACCTCGCCCAGGGCCAGCGGTACGACAGCTACGGCGACTGAGTTCCTACCCCTTAACGCTGCCCGCCAGCATGCCGCGGATGTAGTAGCGCTGCAGGGCGAGGAACAGGATCAACACCGGGGCCACGGTGATCACCGCCCCGGCCATCATCAGCTCGATGTCCTGCACGTGCTCGCGCGACAGGGCGGCCAGGGCGACCGGCAGGGTGTAGTTCGACTGGTCGGTCAGGACGATCAGCGGCCACAGGAAGTCGTTCCAGCTGCCGAGGAAGACGAACAGGGCCAGGGTGACGATGATCGGCTGCAACGTCGGCAGGACGACGCGGCGGAAGATCTGCCCCTCGCTGGCGCCGTCGATGCGCGCCGCCTCGAGCATCTCGTCGGGGATCGACAGGGAATACTGCCGCACCAGAAACAGGCCGAAGATCGAGGCGAGCCAGGGGACCAGAGCCCCGGCGTAGGTGTTCACCAGTCCCATCCCCTTGAGCATGAGGAACAGCGGCAGGGTGCCGATCTGGGCCGGCACCACGAGGGCGGCGACCAGCAGCTGGAACAGCCGTTCGCGGCCCCGGAAGCGCAGCTTGGCGAAGGCGTAGCCGGCCGGGACGGTGAACAGCAGGGCCAGCCCCGTGGCCATGGTGGCGAGGGCGAAGCTGTTCCACAGATAGCGGCCCATGCCCTGGCGCACGAACAGGTCGCGATAGTGCTCCAGCGTCCAGGTCCTGGGCCACAGCGGCGGCGGGAAGCTGGCCGCCTCGCCGGTCGCCATGAAGCTGACCGACAGCATCCACAGCAGCGGGAACATCACCAGCAGCGCGACGAGGGCCACGGCCAGATTGAGCAACAGGGCGCGCAGGCGAGGACCACTCATTCGTAGGCTCCCATCCGCTTCGCCACGGCCAGCTGCACCAGGGTCACCGCGAGGATGCAGAGGAACAGCACGAAGGCCACGGCGCTGGCGGAGCCGAGGTTCCACCATTTGAAGCCCTCTTCGTACATGAAGTAGAGCACCGTCACGGTCGACTGGGCCGGGCCGCCCTGGGTCATGACATAGGGCTCGGCGAACAGCTGGAAGAAGCTGGCCACCGAGATGATCGACACCAGCAGCAGGGTCGGGGCGATGGCCGGCAGGGTCACGTGGGTGAACCGCTTCCACACCCCCGCCCCGTCGATCCGCGCGGCCTCGTACAGATCGTCCGGCACGGTCTGAAGAACCGCGAGGAAGATCAGCATGTTGTAGCCGAAGATCTTCCACACCACGAACATCAGTATGGCGGGGATGGAGGTCGAGGGCTGGCCCAGCCAGTCGACCGGCGGCAGGCCGAGGCTGGCGATGGCCCAGTTGATGACGCCGTAGCGGGTGTGCAGCAGGTAGTTCCACAGCACCGCCGTGGCCACCAGGGTGGTGACGAAGGGGGCGAAGAAGATCACCCGCCACACCGGTCGCCACTTCACCACCCGGGCGTTCAGGACCACGGCCGCCGCCAGCGAGGCGGCGATCGACAGCGGCACGCCGAACAGGGCGAACAGACCGGTGTTTTTCATCGCCCCCCAGAACAGCGGATTGGCGAAGAGCCGCTCATAGTTCCGCAGGCCGATGAAGCGGACGTTGTTCAGATCGGCCAGGGCGTAGATGTCGAAATCGGTCAGGCTGAGCAGCAGGGCCGCGAACACCGGCAGGGCGAAGAACACGCCGATGGCGATCAGCGCCGGGGCGACGAAGCCCCAGGCCGCCCGTTCGCGCGCGCGCGGACCGCCCGGCCGGCGGCGCGGACGGGCCGCCGCCTCGGCCTCGACCTTGGCCAGGTTCAGACGGACGTCGGTCATGCCCGGCCCCGCTCCAGCATCCAGCGGCGCTTCTCCAGCAGCCGGTCGGCGCGGCGGTCGATCTCGGCCGCGGCCGTCTCCGGCGTGTACTCGCCGCGCACCATCCGCTCGGCGACGATCTGCATCTCTGTGACGATCCGCTCCCACTCGGGCACCTTGGGCACGGCCTCGGCCCGCGCCAGCTGACCCTTGAAGGGGGCGACATACGGATCGTTCGCCACCGCCGGCGCCGACCAGGCGCTCTGCCGCGCCGGCAGGTTGCCGGTGATGACGTTGAAGCGCGCCTGCACCGCCGGGTCGGACAGGTAGCGGACCAGCGTCCAGGCCGCAGCCTGCCGCGGCGACGAACTGTAGACCACCAGCGAGGACCCGCCGGGGGCCGAGGCCCCGAGCCCGTCCGGCCCCGGCACGCCCGAGGTTGTCCATCGGGTCTCCGGTCCCAGCCGGTTGCGGAAGTCGCCGATCGACCAGGGGCCGGAGAAGTAGAAGCTGAACCAGCCGCGCGCGAACTCGGTCCAGACGTTGGATATCTGCGCGCCCGTCGCCACCGGGGCCAGACCCTCGTCGAACAGACTCTTGTAGAAGGCCAGGGCCGTGACGAATGACGGGCTGGAGAAGTTGCCGCGCGTATCCTGGTCCCGCAACAGGGGCGCATCGCCCTGCAGGCCGAAGGTCAGCAGCTGCTCGAACTCGTTGAGCGGCAACAGGACGGCGTAGCGATCCTCGCCCACCCGACGCTTGATCGCGTGCAGGGCCTGTTTCCAGCCCGCCCATGTCGGCGGCACGCTCTGATAGCCCGCCTGCTCCAGCAGGTCGGAACGGTAGAACAGCAGCCGGGTGTCGACATACCACGGCACCCCCACGACCCGGCCGTCGATGCGGTTGGTCTCGAGCACGGCGGGGAACTGGTCTGTCAGCAGGTCGGAGGCGAAGGCCGGCAGGGCCGAGATCGCCCCGATGGCGGCCATCTCGGCCACCCAGGTGTTGCCGACCTGGCTCAGGTCCGGCAGCGAGTCTCCGGCGTAGGCGGTCAGCAGCTTCTGGTGCGCCGCCGTCCACGGCAGGGCCTGGACATCGACCCGGATCCCGGGATTGAGCCGCTCGAACTCCGGCAGCAGTTGCGGCACGCTCGCCGCCTCATTGCCCATGGCCCAGAAGGTCAGGCGGGTGATCCCCTCCTCCCGCCGTCCGCACCCGGCCAGACCCGTCGCGGCGGCCCCGGCCAGAAGGCCGAGCGCCGCCCGTCGATCCGGCCGCGCCAGCGTCATGCGTTATCCAGCCATCCGCCAGTGAAGCCGGCCGCCTTCAGACCGCGGACGAGGTTCGGTTCGCCGCGCATCCGGCGCCAAACGGCGTCCGACCGGTGGTTCTCGATCTGGATGACGATCGGCCCCTGGTCGATGCCCAGATAGTCGCCGTCGACCCAGCCGATCCCGGGCACGATGCGGCCATGGCGCAGCGTCTGGTCGGTTTGCGTCAGGGTCGGGTTGAACGAGTCGAGGAAGCCGTATTCGGTGTAGAGGGCCGCGCCATAGCGGGCCTTCATGGCCTTCATACAGGCCGTGACCTCGGCCGGCGCGAAGGGCATCGAGCCGAGGGCGGCGGTCGGGGCGATCGTTCCGTCGTCGCGGTCGCCCGGCCCGCGCGCCGAATAGCTGAAGAACTGCCGCTCGCGCCCGTCGATGACCTGTCTGATGTCGCCCGGTCCGTCGCAGGCGGTCAGGCCCCAGACATCGGCCGAATAACCGGCCCAGCCCATCGGATTGTCGATGGCGTATTTCCGCTGCGCCTGCACCGCCCGGACGCTGTTCTGGAAATAGTCGAAGCCCGGGATTTCCGCCTGCTTGGCGCGCAGGAAGGCGTCGTGCACGCCGCGGAAGTCGACGAACATATGGCTGTACTGGTGGCCGAACAGCGGTGGGAAATGCAGGTGCGCCGGGCCCCATTCGTCGGTCCAGCTGCGGTCATAGACGCTGCACCATTCGTTCCAGACGGCCGCGGGAACCGGATGGGTGGGGCTGCCCATGGCCAGCAGCAGGACCAGCATGCCCTCGTTGTAGACATTCCAGTCGGCCGCGATGAAGCCGCTCTCCGGCTTCCACCCCATGGTGATGCGGTTCGGACGGACGACCGCCCAATCCCATTCGACCCGCTCGTAGACGGCCTGGGCCAGCCGGCGGATCTCGGCCTCCTGCGGATGATCGCCGTCGAACCATTGGGCCGCATAAAGCAGGCCGCCGAGCAGCAGCGACGTGTCGACGGTCGACAGCTCGGTGTTCCCATGTCGGTGGCCCGTCTCCATGTCGAGGAAATGGTAGAAGAACCCCTTGTGGCCGCTCGTACCGCGGGCCCCGGGCCCCTGCGGCGCATCATGGAAGAAGCGGGCCGTAATCAGGGTGCGCTCGCGCGCCTCCTCCCGCGTCATCCATCCGCGCTCGACCCCGATCGGCCAGCAGGTCAGGGCGAAGCCGACGGCGGCGATCGAGGCGAAGGATTTCGTCGGCCACCGGTCGGGCGTCAGACCATTGGCGCGATTGGTGGTGTCGACGAACCACTGGAAGGTTCGCCGCTGCAGCTCGTCGATTTCGGGATCGCGGCCGAAGGGCGCGCCGATCGTCGAGGCGGACCCCGGTGGCGAGGCGCATCCGGCCACGCCCAGCGCCGCCGCGCCGGCCGCCGTGGATCCCAACAGGAAGCGCCGCCGATCCATGGGCTCCATCCTCATACTCAAATACTGGTTCGTCAAAGAAGTCGGCCGCCCCCGCGCATGGCAGGGGCGGCCGTCAGGTTCGGCAGCCGCTAGAAGCTGTACCTCATGCCGATCTGGAAGGTGCGGGTCGGGAAGGCCACGCCGGTGGGCGTTCCGTACGCAGGGTTCGGCGTCTGGACCCCGCCGGGGAAGTTATACAGGGTCCGATTGTAAGCATTGTAGTTGCTGAAGTTGAACACATTGATGGCGTCCACGAAGATCTGGACCTCATCTTCATTCCACAGCGGAATGGTTTTCGTCAGTCGCAGGTCGAGGTTGCGATAGGCGAAGGCGTCCGGAATCAGGAAGTTCTGCCGCTCGCCGCGGAAGCCGTTCTGGATATCCAGACCGCCGGTCCCCTGGATGTCGTAAGGCGTGCCCGTGCCCAGCGTCAGAATACCCGAGAGCTGGAAGTCCAGCGGCAGGTCGACGATGCCGTTGGCGACAATCCGCACGCGCTCGTCGTTGTCCGTGTAGCGGTCGGGCGAACTCTCGATGTCGAAGAAGTCGAAGGCGAAGAAATCGTCCGTGCCGTTCTGGTTCGACTCCGACCAGGTCGCGGCGACGTTCAGACCCCAGCCGGAATCCCGGGTATAGGCCTTGTCCAGCTTGAGGTAGACCGCGGTCCAGTCGCGCTCCTTGTTGTGATCGGAGACGAAATAGCCCCGGTAGGGGTTGGCGTCATTGGGGCCGCAGAACCCGCCGTTGTCGCCAACGCCGCCTTCACGGCAGCGCGCGAGGTACAACCAGGTGAACTCGTTGGCGGTCTGGCCGTAGGCCAGGGTCAGTTCCGTCTGCCAATCGCCGAACCGCTGGCGAACGCCCAGATTGAACTGATCGGTGCGCGGCGGCTCGAACTCGTTCTGCAGCATGAACACCTCACCGCGGCCGGGAATGGTCTGGAAGACCGGATCCAGACCCTCGACGGTGGCGTACGACGGATCCCAGAGGATGGGATCGCCCGGATCGCCCGGAAGTCCGCGGACGGGGTCCACCTCGCCGACCGGCCGCCCCGTCGTGCTGAAATAGGCGTTCTGACGCAACTCGGAGGGTTTGCTGAACTCGTCGAACGAGAAGTTGAACTGGACGCGATCATAGTAGCGGCCGGCCCCGCCGAAGATCACCGTCGAGCGGTCGCCGAAGACGTCATAGGAGAAGCCGATCCGGGGCTGGAACGCGCCCTTGAACGATTCCCGATCGCCGTCAGCGAAATAGTCCTCTTCGTTGAAGAAGCTGGGGAGATACCCCCCGTTCTGGGCCTGAAGCTGGGCGACACCGTCGCGGATCGATTGGGGCGTGGTGTAGTCGTTGTTGTTGGCGTTGTCCTCGTAGTCCCAGCGGATCCCGAGGTTGAGCTCGAGCTGGTCCGTGATCCGCCAGTCGTCCTGGATATACAGGCCGATGACATTGTTTTTCAGGTCGACCGCCGGGAGGGGCCGGCCCAGTTCAACACGATAGGGAACATCCGGATCGCCGCTCGTTTCGGGACGCCCGTCAAGGTCGTAGAAGAACAGCGGGTTGCGCTGGAATTCCTTGGTGACCTGATAGTTCTGCATCGAGTATTTGGCGCCCATCTTGATGGTGTGGAAGCCTTTCCATTCGACGTCGTTGAACGTCAGATCCTCGCGGATCGTCAGGGCCTCGTCGACGATGTCCTGCCGGGAGTCGGACCCGCCGAGATTGAGGATGCCGATGCCCCGCTCTGGATTGATCTGGACGCCGGGGGTCGCCGGATCGCTGTCTTCGAAGATGTTGTAGCTCTCGCCGAATGCGCTGAAGTTCACCGGCTGAGGATTGTAGTTGTACTTGCGATAATCGACCGCGAGCTCGTTCAGGAAGCTGTTGCCCTGAAACTGCCAGCGCAGGTTCGAGCTCAGGGTATTCTGGTTCAGCTCTGTCGCGCGTTCGACGGAGTTGGCCCCGCCGATGCCTCGCGTGTCAAACTCATCCCTGTAGGTGACGCTCAGATCGACCAGGTGCGCGTCCGCCGGCTGCCAGCTCAGCTTGCCGAAATACAGGTCTTCCTCGAACGGCGTGGCATAGGTGCCGATGTACTGGCCGAACAGGTCGGTGAAACGCTGGTCCTGACGGCCCAGATTCACCACTGACGCCCGGTTCTCCTCCTTCCGCTCATAGCTTCCGAAGAAGTGCAGGCGGTCGCGGATAATCGGCCCGCCGAGGGCGGCGCCGTACTGTTTGACGGTCAGGTCCGCCCGTTCTTCGCCCCTGCGCTTGGCGAACTCGTCCTGGGTGATGAAGCTTTCGTCGCGATAGGTTCCGAAGATCTCGCCGGAGAACTCGTTTGTGCCGGACCGCGTAACGGCCGTGATGATGGCGGACGACGCCTGTTCGTACTCCGCCTTGAAGTTCTGGCTGACAACCCGGAACTCCTGAATCGCCGCCTGGGGGAAGGGGTTGCCGCGACTGTCATCCTGCCCGGCAAGGCCGCCGGCGATCACATTGGATTTGAGGCTCGCGCCATCGATGAAGGCGTTGACCGATTCCGCGCGCTGGCCGCCCGCGGTGATGGTCTGCTCCTCCTGGTTCTGGGAGACCCGCACGCCCGGAGCGAGGGCGGCGAAGTTGAGGAAGTTGCGGTTGATCTGCGGCAGGGATTCGATCTGCTGCGTCGTCACATTGGTGGCGTTTTCCGGGGTGCGGACCTCGACCAGACGACGGCCGACGACGACGACGTCGCCGATATCCGTGGTGGTCGTCTCGGAGACGATTTCGCCGCCGATCTCCAGAGCGACCTCGCCGACCTGTCCGACACCAACGGACACCACTTCCGAGGCCGTCTGACCGTCCGTCGTGGTGACCGTGATCTCGTAGGTGCCGGGACGCAGCCCCGACAGGACGAAATTGCCCTCGGCGTTGGCGGTGGCGCGGTTGGTGAAGCCTGAAGCGACGTCGCGGGCGACGACGGCCGCGCCGGCCTCGGCCTGGGCGCCCTCGGTGACCGAACCGCGAATGGTCGAGGTGGAGACCTGCGCCGCCGCGCCGCCGGCCGCGGCCAGCGAAACGGCGACCGCCAGGGCGGATACGGCCCCCAGATACTGTTTGGGCATACGGGTCATTGCGGGTTCTCCCCCTTCAGGGTTGTCAGGTCGGCGGCGGCTTCAGGCCGCGCGCCGGATGTGGGTTGGGCAGACGTCGCCGGGTTGCTTGACGGGCGGACGACCAGTTCGGGTCGGACGACCTCGCAGGCGGTGTCGGCGACGGCTTCGCCCGCTGCGTTGATGAGACGGACGAGGCGCTCAAGCGCGCGCCGTCCGGTTTCGGCGATCTGGATCCGGAGCGTGGTCAGGCCCGGCCGCATCAGGCCGGCGATCGGCACATCGTCGAAGCCGACCAGGGCCACGTCCTCGGGCACGGCGAGTCCGGCGTCCTGCAGGGCCAGCAGGGCGCCGACCGCCATCATGTCGTTGCCGGCGAAGATCGCGTCCGGACGTTCGGCGCGCGCCACCAGTTCGGCGGCGGCCCGATGACCCGACGCCTGGTCGAAGGCGCCCTCGACCACCGTGGTCGGGAGACCGGCCCGGGCCATGGCTTCCAGATAGCCGGCCAGGCGCGTCTCGGCCTCGAGGTTTCCGGTCGGGCCCGAGATATGGGCGATGCGGCGGCGGCCGGTGGCGACCAGATGATCGACGGCCTGGACCGCGCCGCCGTGGTTGTCGACGACGATCGAGGGTCGCCCCGCGCCGTCGCCGCCGTTCATCAGCAGGATCGGCAGGCGTCCGGCCAGGCCCGCAGCCAGGTTGGCGGCGTCGAGGTGCGGCGACAGCACGATCAGACCATCCACGCGGCCGCGCATCGAACGGATGGCGGCCGACGCCTCGGCCGCGTCGTCGTGCGAGCTGGAGACGATCAGGTGGAAGCCGAGCGCCCGCGCCGCCACATCCATGCCGCGGATCAGCTCGGAGAAGAACTCGCCGTACAGGTCAGGCAGGATGACCCCGATCGTCTGGGTCTTGCTGGTCGACAGGCTGCGGGCGCCGGAATGGGGCACATACTGCAGCGCCTCGACGGCCTGCATCACGCGGGCGCGGGTGCCCTCGGCCACCGCGCCGGCGCCGGTCAGGACCCGCGACACCGAGGCGACGGACACAGCGGCCCGTTCCGCCACATCACGGATCGTCGCGGCCTTCACGACCGGGAGTCCGCATGCGTTTTCGGGGTCGCACCAGGCGCCAACATCGTCCTCCCTGAAACAGTCCGCGATACCGGCCCGCTTCGCGCGGGTCCGTTCGATGAATTCCGTGTAACCGATACATGACACACTAGCAATGGCGGCCGCAAGTGCCCTAGTCTGGACACAGTGCGGTTGTGCTCACGGGGTTACATGCGTAACCGCTGTCTCGGAAACCCGCGCTTCGCCGCCCCTCCCACGCCTTGCGAGAGCCTCGAATATGACTTTGGACAACACCGGCAACTATCTGTTTCCAGACGGTTTCCTGTGGGGCGCCGCGACCGCCGCCTATCAGATCGAGGGTTCGTCCATGGCTGATGGCGCGGGGGCCTCGATCTGGGACCGCTTCAGCCACACGCCCGGCAATATGAAGGACGGCGACACCGGCGACGTGGCCTGCGACCACTACAACCGCTGGCGCGAGGACATCGCCGTGATGAAGCGGCTCAACCTCAAGGCCTATCGATTCTCGGTCAGCTGGAGCCGGGTCATGCCGGACGGCACGGGCCGGCTGAACGAGGCCGGGCTGAAATTCTACGACGACCTGATCGACGAGCTGATCGAGGCCGGGATCGAGCCGTTGTGCACCCTGTATCACTGGGACCTGCCGGCGGCGCTGGACGACCGCGGCGGCTGGCTCAACCCCGACATCGCCGACTGGTTCGCCGACTACGGCCAGGTTCTGTTCGAGCGGTTCAAGGGCCGGGTGAAGACCTGGGGCACGATAAACGAGCCGTGGGTCATCGTCGACGGCGGCTATCTGCACGGCGCCCTCGCCCCCGGCCACCGCTCGGCCTTCGAGGCCATGATCGCCGGCCACAATGTCCTGCGCGCCCATGGCGCGGCGGTGAAGCGGTTCCGCGAGGTCGGCGAGGGCCAGATCGGCATCGTGCTCAATATCGAGCCGAAATATCCCGCCTCGGACAGGCCCGAGGACGAGGCCGCGCGCAAACGCGCCGAGGCCCAGATGAACCGCTGGTTCCTCGACCCGCTGATGGGCCGCGGCTATCCCGAGGAGCTGAAGGACGTCTATGGCGAGGCGTATCGCGAGTTCCCGCAAGAGGACTTCGATCTGATCGCCCAGCCGACCGACTGGATGGGGCTGAACTGGTACACCCGCTCGGTGCCCGAGAACGCGCCGGACGCCTGGCCGACGCGGTCACGCCCGGTCAAACAGATCCAGCACGCCCACACCGAGACCGGCTGGGAGGTCTATCCCCCGGCCCTGACCGACACGCTGGTCTGGCTGCACGAGCAGACCAACGGCCTGCCGCTGATGGTCACCGAGAACGGGTCGGCCTGGTACGATCCGCCCCACGCCATCGACGGCCGCATCCACGATCCGATGCGGGTCGACTATCTGAAGAACCACCTCAAGGCGATGCACGACGCCATCGGCAAGGGCGTCGACGTGCGCGGCTATATGGCCTGGTCGCTGCTGGACAACCTCGAATGGTCGCTGGGCTACTCCAAGCGGTTCGGCATCACCCACGTGAATTTCCTGACCCAGGAGCGGACCATCAAGGATTCCGGCCTGCTCTACGCCGAGGTGATCAAGTCCAACGGCGGCGTGCTCTGAACCGTCAACGCACCCGCGTGTAGAAGGCCTCGATCAGGTCCAGCCGCTCGCCGAAGGGAACCGGCTTCGCGACCGGTCCGTCATTGGTGAACTCCAGCAGGCGCCCCGGTTCAGCGCCGAACTCGGGCCACGCCTGACGCATCCCGCCGTTCGGGTCCCCCTTCGCCGCGAAGGTCGTCCAGTAGCCGGCCATCGCATCCGCCTGCCGCTGGTCCATCGCCTCCGTCGGCCATGGCGAGGCGGTCAGGGTGTCGAAGACGTACTGCCGCTCCGAGGCGTGGGTCGCCCCCGCGTGCGGCTCCGGCATCGCCGCCGAGACCACGTCGAACCGGTACAGATACGTCGGATGGCCGTTGCGCGCGTGCAGCCGCGCCAGCCGCCGCGCCGGCTCGTTGAACACCAGGTCGCTGACCACGAACTGGTCATAGCCGGCCTGCCCGCCATAGGCCGCCAGGAAGGCCGCCCGCTCGGCCTCCGTCATGGCGTCGTCCAGCGCGCCATAGGGGCTCAGGTCCGACGGCTTCATCCACCAGAATTCGGCGCTGTTCGTGCCGATGATCAGGGGCACCGGCGCCTCCAGTCCGGCGGCGAAGGCGGGCTCGACATCCTGCCCCCCGTAACGGCCGTCCGCGATCAACAGGTCGCCGCCGTAGAAGTTCGGGGGCGGCTTGAGCAGGGCCTCGGCCGGTATGGCGCGCAACTGTTCGGCGGTCGCCGCCGCCAGCCCCAGACCTTCGGCGAACGCGACGCCCCGCGCCTGCATCGATGGCCCGCCGTCACGCCGCGGCCGGTCCAGCGGCGTGTTCTCGTCGCGGCCGAGACCCGACTGCACCACCGCCCGGTGGAACAGGCCGCGCGCCGGCCCGGATATCATCAGTCGGGTCACCAGCGCCCCGCCCGCCGATTCGCCGAAGATCGTCACATTGTCCGCATCGCCGCCGAAGGCCGCCGCATTGTCCCGCACCCATTGCAGCGCCGCGACCGCGTCCATCAGCCCGTAGTTGGCCGCCGGTTCGTCCGCCTTCCGCTCCGCCGCCAACGCCGGATGGTCGAAGAATCCCAGCCGTCCCAGCCGGTAGTTGATCGTCACCACCATCGCGCCGCGCCTGGCCAGGTTCGTCCCGTCATACAGGGCCGCCGTGCCCGATCCGTTGTTCAGTCCGCCGCCGTGAATCCACACCATCACCGGCAACGGCGCGGTCGGGTCGTCGCGCTCCGCCGGAGTCCAGACGTTCAGCGTCAGGCAGTCCTCACTCATCGGCAGGGGGCCGACGCCGTTGTCGCCATTGGCCGGCGGTTGGATGCAAATCGCCCCGACCTGTCCGGCGTCCCGCTCTCCGGTCCACGGCTCCGCCGGCCGCGGCCCCCGCCAACGCAGCTCGCCGACCGGCGGCCGGGCATAGGGCAAGCCCTTGAAGCTGCGCACGCCGTCCGCCTCACGCCCGGCCAGCACGCCCTGCTCCACCGTCGCCCGGGGCCCGGGATCCGCGGCACTCGACGGTGAGATCATCAGAAGCGCCGCCGTCAGAAAGGAAACCATGGACATGGCCCCAGACTAACGTCGCCCGCCCTCTTGGCTCAAACGGCAAAATGCTGGAGACACGCCTGATGTGTGAACCGATAGGCGATCAAGGCGTTGTTGCGGCGCGCACGGGCGGGGATGGTTTTGAAGGAACTGGCTAAATCGGGCGGCATCGCCGTCGATCTGGCGAGCGCGTTTGACGCTTCGCCGAATCCTTATGTGCTGCTCACGCCGGATCTCCGCATCGCCGGGGCGAACCAGGCGTATCTCGACGTCACCAACAGCACCCGCGCCGCCATTATCGGCCACCCCCTGTTTTCGGCGTTTGACTCCGGTCCGGACGAGGAGGCGCCCGAGAACGTGCGCCAGGTCCGCGCTTCGCTGGAACGGGCCCGCGACACGCGCCAGCGCGACCACCTGCCGCTCGTCAAATTCCGTATCCCGCGACTCCTTGAGGACGGGAGCAAGGTGTTCGAAAATCGGTACTGGAGCGCGACCCACACGCCGATGCTGGATGAGGCCGGCGAGGTGACCTTCATCCTCCAGCACACCACCGACATCAGTGAACTGCAACGCCTGCGCGAGGCCGCCCGTGCGCCGGAGAGCGCCAGCGCCATCGACCTGATGTTGGGCGGCGCCGTCCTCGGCCGCGCGGAGCAGGTGCAGGAGGCCAATCGCCGCCTCGAGACCGAGCGCAATCGCCTGATGGACATGTTCATGCAGGCCCCCGGCTTCGTCGCCGTCCTGTCCGGCCCGGACCATGTCTTTCAGATGCACAACGCCGCCTATGCCCAACTGATCGGGCATCGGGACATCGCCGGCAAACCGGTGCGCGAGGCCCTGCCCGAGGTCGTCAGCCAGGGTTATTTCGAGTTTCTGGACAGCGTCTACGTCACCGGCGAGCCGCACCAGGGTCGGGGCAGCGAACTGCAGCTCCAGCGGACGCCGGACGCCCCGCTTGAAACGCGGTTCCTCGACTTCATCTATCAGCCGATCCGCGACGCGACCGGCGCCGTGGCCGGCATCTTCGTCCAGGGTCACGATGTGACCGAAACGGTTCTGTCGACCGAGCGACAGAAGCTGATGATCGACGAGCTGAACCACCGGGTGAAGAACACCCTCGCCACGGTTCAGTCGATCGCCATGCAGACCGCCCGTTCGCACGGCGATCCGCGCACCTTCGCCGAAGGCTTCCAGGCCCGGCTACTGGCCCTGTCCCACACCCACGATCTGCTGACCCAGAGCCATTGGGAAGGGGCCGCGCTCGAGGCCATCCTGCAGCACGAGACCGAGGCCCACGGCAGCACCCGGGTGTCGGTCAACGGTCCGCATGTCGCCCTGCCGCCGGCCGCCGCGCTGTCGCTGGGCATGATCTTCCACGAACTAGCCACCAACGCCGCCAAATACGGGGCGCTGTCGGCCCCTGACGGGCGGGTTCTCGTCGACTGGGCGCTGGCCGACCAGACCCGGCCCCGACTTCAGCTCGTCTGGCGCGAGATCGGCGGCCCGCCGGTCGCTCCGCCCGACCGCAAGGGATTCGGCAGTCGACTGATCGAACGCAACGTTCGGCACGATCTGGCGGGCGAGGTCGAACTCGACTACGCAGACAGCGGATTCACCGCGACATTTTCAATTCCACTGGACAGGGAGCAGGGCCAATGAGCCAGGCGTTTGCAGGCCGTCGCGTTCTCGTCGTCGAGGACGAATCCCTTGTCGCCATGCTGCTCGAGACCATTCTCGAGGACATGGGCTGCGAGCCGGTCGGCCCGGCGGCGACCGTCGAGGAGGGTCTGGAGCTGGTCGCCGGTCCGGCCACGATCGATGCGGCCCTGCTCGACGTCAACGTCGCCGGCCGCCAGGTCTTTCCGGTCGCCGAGGCGCTGAAGGCGCGCGGCGTCCCCTTCGTCTTCTCGACCGGCTATGGCGAGGGCGGCCTGCCGGACGAGTGGCGCGGTCAGCCGACCCTGCAGAAACCCTTCACCGAAGCCGCCGTGCGCGACGCCCTGATGACGGCGATGGGTCTGGCGGACGTCTGAATAGGGTCTGGGGGCTAGGGGCTAGGAAGCAGCGGTGAAGACTGCGGCAGTCCGGAGCGCGGCCCGTGACCCCTAGACCCTAGACCCTACTCCCAGATCCCTCAGCACCGCCCGCGCCGCATTGTGTCCGGGCGCCCCGGTCACCCCGCCGCCCGGATGCGCGCCCGATCCGCACAGGTACAGCCCCGGAACCGGCATCCGATGATCGGCGTGGCCCGGCACCGGGCGGGCGCTGAATAACTGGTCCAGCGTCAGCCGGCCGTGGAAGATGTCGCCACCGACGAGGCCGAACCGCTGCTCCAGATCGCGCGGCCCCAGCGCCAGCCGCCCGATCACCGACGCCCTGAAACCGGGGGCATGGGCCTCGACCGTGTCGATCATCAGGTCCGCCACCGTGTCGCGGTCTTCGTCGGCCAGCTCGGGCGAGACGTGCTGGCAGAACAGGCTGGCGACATGCTGTCCCGGCGGGGCGAGGCTGTCGTCGAGGGTCGAGGGGATCAGCATCTCGACGATCGGCTTCGACGACCAGCCGTTCAGCCGCGCCTCGGCATGGGCCCGGTCCATATAGGCCAGCGACGGCGCGATGATGATCCCGGCCGTCAGGTGGTCGCCCTGACCCGGCAGGGCGCTGAACTCCGGCAGCGCCGACAGGGCCACATTCATGCGGAAGGTCCCGGAGCCTGACTGGTAGTTGCCGATCCGCTCGCGGAAGTCGGCGGGCACGATCGCGTCGTCCACGAAGCGCTCGAACAGCAGGCGCGGGTGCAGGTTCGAGACCACCGCCCGGGCCCGCACGACATCGCCGGCCCCGGTCACCGCCCCGATGGCCCGGCCCTTTTCGGTCAGCACCTCCGCGACCGGCGTCTCCAGCCGCACCTCGACGCCGACCTCCGCGCAGGCCTTGGCCATCGCCTGGGTGATCGCCCCCATGCCGCCGATGGCGTGACCCCAGACGCCCTTCCTGCCGTTCACCTCGCCGAAGACGTGGTGCAGCAGCACATAGGCGGAGCCCGGCGTGTAGGGGCTGGCGTAGTTGCCGACGACGCTGTCGAAGCCGAACAGGGCCTTGACCGGGTCGCTTTCGAACCAGCCGTCCAGCCAGTCGCCGGCCGATTTGGCGAACAGATCCAGCAGGTCGCGCCGCCCCTGCGTGTCGAGGCCCGCCGCCCGCCGCCCCAGCGACAGGCCCTTCAACAGCTCCGGCAGCATGGCCATCCCGCCGCCCTCGACCACATTGGGCGGCGCCTTCAGGATCCAGTCGCGCAGCACCCCGGCCACCACCTCCAGCCGCCGCTCGTATTCGGGCAGGCGCGCCGCATCCCGCGGCGAGAATTTCGCCACCTCCCCCTGCGTCCGCCCCTCGCCCGCCAGCAGATAGCGACCGTCGTCGAACGGCAGGAAGTTGGAGACCTTGCGCTCCACCACCCGCAGCCCGTGCCGGGCCAGCGCCATGTCGGCGATCACCCTGGGGTTCAGCAGGCTGACGGTGTAGCTGGCCGTGGAGTTGCGGAAGCCCGGGTGGAATTCCTCCGTCACCGCCGCCCCGCCGACGACATGCCGCCGCTCCAGCACCGTCACCTTCAGACCGGCGCGGGCGAGGTAGAAGGCGCAGACGAGGCCGTTGTGGCCCCCGCCGAGGATGACGACGTCGGTGTCTGACTTCATTCTCTTCCGCTCATCCCCGCGAAGGCGGGGAGCCAGTGCTTTGGATGATGGACGGCGAGGCTTAGCGCGCAATCGGCTGCCCCGAAACGCCGAGGTCACGCTGGACAGAACTGGATCCCCGCCTTCGCGGGGATGAGCGGGTCAAGGTTCCGGCTCCTCCTCCGGCCGGTGCACCAGCGACACCAGCACCACGCTGATCATCATCAGCAGGAACCAGCTGCCCAGCTTGGCCAGCGACACCGGCTCCCAGCCGTCCTCCTGTCCGGGATAGACCCAGGCCTGGGCCCAGGTGCCGAGGTTCTCGGCGAACCAGATGAACAGGGCGACGAGGAAGAAGCCCAACAGGAACGGCATCGACCGCCGGCGCCGGTCCGGGGTGAAATAGAACCAGCCGCGCCCGAACAGCACCGCCGTCAGGGCGAACAGCCCCAGCCGCGCGTCCGGCAGCCAGTGATGGGCGAAGAAGTTGACATAGATGGCCGCGGCCAGCGCCCAGGTCGTCCACAGCGGCGGATAGTGGCGGAACCGGATATCGAAGATGCGCCAGATGCGGGCGATATAGCTGCCCACCGCCGCATACATGAAGCCCGAGAACAGCGGCACATCGCCGATCCGCAGCAGCGAGGGTTCGGGATAGAGCCACGACCCCGCCGCGGTCTTGAACAGCTCCATGATGGTGCCGACGATGTGGAAGACGAGGATCACCCTCGCCTCCTCCCAGCTCTCCAGCTTCAGCGCCAGCATCGCCGCCTGGATCGCCAAAGCTCCCAGCACGAGGAAGTCGTAGCGGGCGACTGGCGCCCCCTCCGGCCACCACAGCCGGGTCGCGATCAGCAGCGCCAGCATCGCCCCGCCGAACAGACAGGCCCAGCCCTGCTTGATTCCGAACATCAGGAACTCGAAGCCGTACCGACTCCAGGCGCGCTGGTCGGCCCGGATTTGCAGGCGTCCCAGCCAGTGGCGGCCCCAGGTTTCGAGCGGAAGACGACGCGGTTCGGTCATGCGACGAGCCTAGCCGCCGGGTCGGTCGGTGGGCATCGAAATCGGCGGCGGGACGCCAGGAACCCGCCTTTTCGCCGCATCCACCCGCCGCGAGGCACGACCGGGTTGAAGGCGGGGCTGGCGTCGTATATTGCGACGCGTTCTCATTCTTTGAAAGCGCCTCCCCATGTTCCGCTCCCTCCTGCTCGCCTCCTGCTGCGCCGCCCTTCTGGCCGCCCCCGCCATGGCCCAGGACGCCGACACCACCACGGATCTGGACGAGGTCGTCGTCACCGGCTCGCAGGTCGCCCTGACCGCGCCCTACGCCGGCGGCCAGGTCGCGCGCGGCGGCCGCGTCGGCCTGTTCGGTGCGATGGATGTGATGGACACGCCGTTCGCCGCGACCAGCTACACCGAGGAACTGGCCCGCAACCAGCAGGCCCGCAGCGTCGGCGACGTGCTGCAGAACGACCCCGCCGTGCGCGTCTCCAAGGGCTTCGGCAATTTCCAGGAGCTGTACGTTATCCGCGGCTTCCCGGTTTACTCGGACGACATGACCTACAACGGCCTCTACGGCATCCTGCCGCGCCAGTTCGTGGCCGCGGAATTCCTCGAGCGCGTCGAGGTCTTCCACGGCGCCACCGCCTTCCTGAACGGCGCGGCGCCCGGCGGCAGCGGTGTCGGCGGCGCCTTCAACCTGACGCCGAAGCGGGCCCCCGACGCGCCGCTGAACCGGCTGACGGCGGGCCTCGACGGCGAGAGCGAACTCTATCTGGCCGCCGATCTGGCGCGTCGGTTCGGCGCCGACAATGCGTGGGGCGGCCGCCTCAACATCGCCCGGCGCGACGGCGAGGCCGGCGTCGAGGGCGAAGACCGTCAGCTGAGCGTGATCGGCCTCGGCCTGGACCGCCGCGGCGACCGCGCCCGTTTCTCGGCCGATATCGGCTGGCAGGACCACCATATCGACACTCCGCGCCCGACCGTGACCCCGGCCGGCGCCGTACCCGCCGCCCCTTCGGCCGACGGCAATTTCGCCCAGCCGTGGACCTATACGGACGAGGAACAGCTGTTCGGCGTCGTCCGGGGCGAGTTTGATCTGACCGACACCGTCTCGGCATGGGCGGCCTTCGGCGGGCGTCAGGGCAAGGAGGCCAATGTGCTGGCCAATCCGAACACCGACGCGAGCGGAAATCTGACGGTCAACCGCTTCGACAATGTTCGCGAGGACACCATCTGGTCCGGCGATGTCGGGATTCGCGCCGAGGTGACGACCGGGGCGGTCGAGCATCGCCTGGTCGCCTCGGCGTCGCAGGTCCAGTCGAAATCCAGGAATGCGTGGGCGGGCAATTTCGGCGGCTTCGCGGTCGGGACCCTGGACAATCCAGTGTCGATCGGCGCGCCCGCGAACGTCTCCTTCTCGGGTGATTTCAACGACCCGAATGTGACCGAGCGCGTCAACAACAGGTCGGTCGCCTTCGCCGACATGATGTCCTTCATGGACGGCAGACTGCTGGTGACGACCGGCGCCCGCTATCAGGAGATCGAGACGCGGACCTATGATTACGTCACCGGCGCGCCCGGCCTGCCCTATGAGAGCGACGCGGTCACCCCGGTCTTCGCCGTCGTTTACAAGCCGAGCGAAGAAGTTTCACTCTACGCCAACTACGCCGAGGCCCTGATCCCCGGGCAGATCGCTCCCCAATCCGCCGGCGGAGAGCCGGTCGACAACGCCGGCGAAATCCTCGAGCCCTTCCTCGGCGAGCAGATGGAAGTGGGCCTGAAGTACGACCTCGGGCGGTTCGGCGGCAGCGTCAGCCTCTTCCGCACCACGCTTCAAAGCGCCTTCGTCCAGAACAATGTCTTCGCCGCCAATGGCGAGCAGGAGAACGCCGGTCTGGAGATCGCCTTCTTCGGCGAGCCGCGCGACGGCCTGCGCGTTCTCGGCGGCTGGACCTGGCTGGACGCCGAACTGACCCGCACGACCGGCGGCGCGCTGGACGGCAATCGCCCCATCGGCACGCCGGAACTTCAGGGCAACGTCAATGTCGAATGGGATGTGCCGCAGGTCGCCGGCCTGACCCTCGAAGGTCGCGTGGTCCATACCGGCGAACAACCGGTCGATGCCGCCAATGCGGTCGAGCTGGACAGCTGGACGCGGTTCGACGCCGGCGTCCGCTACGCCGCCGACATCGCCGGCCGTCCGGTCACCCTGCGCGCCCGGGTCGAGAACCTCGCCGACGAGGACCAGTGGGTCGCCGTCGGCGGCTACCCCGGCGCCAACTATCTGACGCTCGGCGCGCCGCGCACCCTTCGCCTGTCGATCTCGACGGACTTCTGAGCCGGATGAAGACCCGCACCCTCCGCGTCTGGTCGTGGGTCCACAAATGGTCGAGCCTGGTCTCGACCGTCTTCCTGCTGATGCTGTGCCTCACCGGCCTGCCGCTGGTGTTCACCCATGAGCTGGAGCACGTCCTGCTGGACGAGGCCTGGGCCCCGGCCAACCCCGACGGCGAGGGCCTGAACCTCGATCAGGTCCTCGCCACGGCCCTGTCGCGCCATCCCGGCGACGTCCCGGCCTTCATGAGTTTCGACGAGGACCGGCCGGTGGTGAACGTCACCAGCCGCGCGCCGGACGCCCCGGCCGGCCAGTTCAACTTCCAGCCTGTCGACCGGACCAGCGGCGACCCGGCCCCGCCGGTCGCCGGCCATCCGGTGATGGAATTCATCCTTCAGCTCCATACCGACCTGTTCCTCGGCCTGGCCGGCATGCTGTTCCTCGGCGGCATGGGCCTGCTGCTGATCGTGGCCGTGGTGTCAGGCGTGGTTCTCTACGCCCCCTTCATGCGGCGGCTGCCGTTCGGCGCCCTGCGGCTGGAGAAGGCGGCCCGCACCCGCTGGCTCGACTGGCACAATCTGCTGGGGATCGTCACCGTCGCCTGGGTGCTGGTCGTGGGCGCCACCGGCGTGGTCAACACCCTGGCGACGCCCATCCTCGCCTACTGGAAGGACACGGCCCTGGCCGGCCTGACCGCCGCCCATGAGGCGCCCGCTGCCCCCGGCCAATGGGCCTCGCTGGACGCCGCCGTCGAGCGGGCGAAGGCCGCCCTGCCCGGCCGGACCCTGCAGTTCGTCGCCTTCCCCGGCACCGAGTTTTCGACCGACCACCACTACGCCGTCTTCTTCCACGGCGACACGCCGCTGACGACGCATCTGACCACCCCGGCGCTGATCGACGTCCGGACCGGCGAACTCGCCGCCGTGGCGGAGTCGCCCTGGTATGTGAAGGCCCTGTCCCTGTCGCAGCCGCTGCATTTCGGCGACTACGGCGGCCTCGGGCTCAAGATCGTCTGGGCCCTGCTGGATCTCGCGACCATCTTCATCCTCGGCTCGGGCCTCTATCTGTGGCTGACGAAGAAGCGGCGGGCCGCCTGATGCGCGGCAGCTTTTCCCTCGTCGCCATCTTCGGCGCACCGCTGGCGCTCGCGGCGCTGAGCCTGATCGGCCTGATCGGCGCCCTGCTCGCGGACGGCCTGTGGGACGGCCTCGGCGCCGGCCTGCTGGGCGTGAGCGTGCTCGCCATCGCCTGGGCCCGGCTTCGCCGCCGCCCGACCGGCGCCCGCCGCTAGATCGCGACCGCCAGCGACGGATCGGCCCGCAGCCGCTCCAGATCCCGTCCCGGCGGCTGGCCGAACAGCCGGCTGTATTCGCGGCTGAACTGGGACGGGCTGTCATAGCCGACGGCGAAGCCGATCGCCGCCATGTCCCGGCCCCGGCTGAGCAGCAGATTGCGCGCCTCCTGCAGCCGCACCTGCTTCTGGTACTGCAGCGGGCTCATCGCCGTGACCGCCTTGAAGTGGCGGTGCAGCGAGGTCTCGCTCATCCCCGCCACCTCGGCCAGCCGTTCGATCCGCATCGGCTCGGCATAGTGTTCGCGCAGCCAGCGGATGGCCCGGCGCACCTGCTCCAGCCGTCCGCCCGCCGATCCGATCTGGCGCACCATGTCGGCTCGCTCGCCGGTCAGCAGCCGCCACATCAGCTCGCGCCGGATCATCGGCGCCAGAACCGCCGCCTCGCCCGGACGGTTCGCCAGTCGCACCAGCCGAGTCACCGTGTCGATCAGGTCCGCGTCCATGTCGCTGACCGCGAGCGCCCTGGCCGGCGCCGTCTCCGGCGCGGCGCCCCCGGTCTCGACCAGCAGCTCCGCGATCATCGCCGGGTCCAGCGGTATGCCGACCGCCAGATAGGGCGCTTCGATCACCTGGCCGCTGACCGGCAGATCGGCCGACACCACCAGATACTGGCCGGCGCGATAGGCGTGGGTCTCGGCGCCCAGGGTGGTGTTCTTCGCCCCCTCCAGGATGATGCAGAGCATCGGCTCATAGACCAGCTGCTGCGCCTCGGTCACGGCGGTGCTGGCGATCAGCTGGAGGCCAGGCAGAAGCGCCGGCCCGACGCCTTCAGGCCACGCCTCTCCCAGATGACCGCGCACCAGGGCGGCGAGTTCGTGCAATCCGTTCATGGACCCACCCAAGCGCTGAACAGGCCGAAACGCAAGCGACCGGTCCGCCGCGCCAATCACCTTGGCGGAATCGTGCAAGAGTCTGGCGTGATCGGTCTACGGCTCACCGGGCGCGGCGGCGCATAACGGGGCTCCCGATCCAAGGAGCCTTCCCATGACCGCCCCCACCCCGAAAATCTGGTTCGTCACCGGCGCCTCGCGCGGCCTTGGCGCGGCCATCGTCCGCGCCGCCCTCGACGCCGGCGACCGCGTGGTCGCCACCGCCCGCCGCCGCGAAGCCCTGACGGAGAGCTTCGGCGCCGACAGCGACGGCCTCCTGTCCGTCGCCCTCGACGTCACCCGCCCCGAGGCCGTCCAGGCCGCCGTCGACGCCGCCCTGGCCCGCTTTGGCCGCATCGACGTGCTGGTCAACAACGCCGGCTACGGCCAGCTGTCGATGTTCGAGGAGTCGACCGCCGAGGACGTCCAGGCCCAGTTCGACACCAATGTCTTCGGCCTGATGCATGTCACCCGCGCCGTCCTGCCGTCCATGCGCGCCCAACGCTCGGGTCGGATCTTCAACGTCTCCTCGGTCGGCGGCCTCGTCGGCGGCGAGAGCGGGACCCTTTACTGCACCTCCAAATTCGCCGTCGAGGGCTTCACCGAATCCCTCGCCGCCGAGGTCCGGCGCTTTGGCATTCAGGTCACGGCGGTCGAGCCCGGCTTCTTCCGCACCGACTTCCTCGAGCCGAGTTCGGTCCGGCACGGCTCACAGGCCATCCCCGATTACGCCGAAGCCGCCGCCGCCCTGAAGGCCTTCTACGACGGCCGCAGCCACAATCAGGCCGGCGATCCGGCGAAGCTGGGTGAGGCGCTGGTGGTTCTGGCGAATGCGCCCACCCCGCCCGTGCGCTGGGCCGCCGGCACGGACGCCATCGGCATGGTCCAGGGCAAGATCGACAGCCTGCAGGACGGGCTGAACGCCTGGCGCGACCTGTCCGCCTCCACCGACGGCGACTTCGACGTCGCCCCGGAGCCGGTCAACACGACCCAGTGGGGCTAGGCGCCCCTAGTCCCTGATGAAGTGCGGCACGAAGCGCGACGTGTTTCGCGTAATCCGGCCGGGGTCCTCGCGCAGGGCGATCCCGGCCGGCTCGTCGCCGACCAGCCACGAACCGACGATCACATGCTGGCCGTCGAACCGCGGCGGGGCGTGCAGGGCCTGACGGATGTGGCGGCCTTCGCCATAGCCCGCGTCCAGCCCCTCTTCGCGCGCCGCGCCCTCGACGATCGAGATATTGGCTCCCTCGCGCGAGAACAGCGGCTTGCGCACATAGGCGTCGCCGAGGCTGGCATGCGCCGGATCGCTTTCGAAGAAGGAGGCCAGCAGGTTGGGATGGCCCTGATGCCGCTCCCACAGCAGGGGCAACAGCCCCTTGTTCGACAGCAGCGCCTTCCACGCCGGCTCCAGCACCGTGACGTCCGCCTTCGGCAGAGGCTCGGCGTAGTCGTCGCGCAGCATCTGCTCCCACGGATAGAGCTTGAACATGGCCCCGATCAGCCAGTTCTCGTCGTCCACGAACCGGCCGTCGGCGTTGAGCCCGATCTGGTCGATCGCCACGAATTTGGGGTCCAGTCCCGCCTGCCGGGCCAGGTCCTCCAGGAAGCGCACCGTCTGCCGGTCCTCGACGAATTCGGGATCCGACGAGAAATGCACGAAGCCGCCCTCGGGGAAGATGGCCCGGAAGCGGTCGACCAGCTTCTCGTACAGGCTGTTGAACTGGTCGGCGTCGGCCGGCAGCGTCCCGCTGGCGATGCCGTCCTCCAGCCACAACCACTGGAACACCGCCGTCTCGAACACGCTGGTCGGGGTGTCGGCGTTGTACTCGTACAGCTTGGCCGGACCCGTTCCGTCATAGGCGAAGTCGAACCGGCCATAGAGCGACGGCTCGCCCCGCTTCCAGCTGTCGGCGACATAGTCGCGCGACGCCTCGGGGATTTCGAGCAACTCCATCATCCGCTCGGACCCCGCAGCCTCGTCGACCAGATCGAGGCACATCTGGTGCAGTTCGGCCGTCGGCGCCTCCAGCCCCTCCTCGACCTCGGTCAGGGACAGGGCGTAGGCCGCGCTCTCATCCCAGTACCGCTCGCCGGAATCGTGGTGCCAGGTGAAGCCGACGGCCTCGGCGCGCGCCTGCCAGTCGGGCCGCGGAACCAGCGAAATCCGTTCCATCCGAACTCAGGCCGGATCTTTTGAGGCGGGAACCGACGAGCCGATCTGCGGCGTCACCACCGTGACCTCCTTCGCCGTCAGCCGCGCCAGGACGTCGTCGGCCGAGGCGTGGCCGGGCAGGATGCCGGCGTCGCGCAGCTTGGCGTCGAGGTCGGCGCCGGTGCGCTTGTCCTCCAGCTCCTGGCCGACGCGGAGACGTTCCTCCTGCACAGCCTGACGCTGCTTGATGCGCTGCAGGCTGTCGGCGGCCGAGCCGATGCGCGAATGCGCCCCCTGCGACTGCAGGGCGACCGAGGTCTGGGCCTTCTGCACCGAGTCATTGACCTTCACGATGTCGATCTCGCGCCGCAGCGTCTCGATCTTCTGGTCGGTGGTCGAAATGGCGGTGCGCAGCCGGGCCTCGGCCTCCTTCATGCCCTCGATCATGGGGCCGCGGGTGCCGATCTCGGTCTCCAGCTCGGCGATCCGGCCGGCGACCTCGCGGGCCAGGTCCTCCTTGCCCTGCGAGAGGGCGGCGCGGACCGAGCTTTCGTATTTGGCGATCTGGTCGCCGAAGCTCTTCAGTTCGTTCTCGGCCATCCGGCGGCGCGCCACCAGGCCGGCCAGGTCGTCGCGGGCCTTGCCCTGGGCGGTGTCGGCGTCGCGGATTTCCTGGTCGAGGATCTTCAGGGCGTTGGCGTCGACCACGGCCTGACCGGCCTCGCGGGCGGTGCCGCGGAACAGGGCGGAGAGTTTGGCGAGCATGGACATGAGTTTCTCTCCCGGATCAGGCGGCGTCGGCGCCGAAGGTTTCGCGCAGGTCCGTCGCGTCGATGGCGTTCTCGGCGAGGGTGCGCAGTTCGATCAATATGGTCTGAAGCGTCGTCTTGCACGACAGTTCACCCATCAGCTCATAGACATCCTCCTCGTTCACCGAGGTGATGGCGAAATTGGACAGCGGCACGATGCGCTGGGCCTTGAGCAGGAACTCGTTGAAGGCGTGCCGGTCGGCCTGTTCGGCCACCGGCCACAGCAGCACCGAACAGACGATCTGGGCCCCGCCGACGCTGAGATAGATCGGCAGGTCGCCATATTCGTGCATGGTCGCCAGCAGCACCGGCTCGGCGCCTTCCAGCACCCGGGTGGTCAGTTCGCCCTCGCGGACCAGTTCGGACGCGTCCAGCGCGACCTTGATGGACGGAACGGTCCAGGCGGTTTCGATCACGGCGTCCATGGGGGGGCTTGCTCCAGAAGGATCGGTTGAAAGGCTTCGACGCGGGCGCCGGACGATATCGGGGCCGCGCGTGGACTCGGTGACGATGGCGTGGACCGCCGCCCTGACATCGTCGCGGGCGGCGTCCGGAACCCAGAACTCCAGCTTGACCATGCCCGCCTCGCGACGGGCCTTGCGCCACGCACGTATGCGCTCATTGGCCGGCGACAAGGAGGGCGAGGTCGGATTACGCATGTTTCATGTAACGCGTAACAGGTACGCTTGACTTTGCCTAGACGTCTGCGATGTCTGGCGCCGAGGCAAGGGGATGGCATGCTGCTGCCGCGAATGAAACTGGCCGTGATGTTCGACCGGGCGTTCCACGCCATGGCGGATATGTAGTGGCGGATGCTGGGCGGCCTCATCATCTTCCACGCCCTTTCGTCATGGCTGCTGCTGGCCATGGCCGGCGAGGCCGAGCTGCGCGCGCCGACGACATTCTTCTACTGGTATGCGACAACCGCCTACACCGTCGGTTACGGCGACCTGTCGCCGCAAGGCGTGGCCGGGCGGCTTGTCACCGCGATCTGGATTTTTCCGGGCGCGATCGCCGCCTTCACCACCATCGTCGCCAAGATTCTCGCGGCCATCGGCGAAATCTGGCGGATCAGACGATCCGGCAAGGGAGACTATTCGAGGATGACCGACACGATCCTGCTGATCGGCTATCACCCGACGCGCACGCCCAAGATGATCGACGAGCTGGGCGCCGAGCTGAACGCGGACCAGACGCTGGTCCTGCTGACGCGACAGGCCGTCGCAGATCTCGACCCGCGGATCCGCTACGTCCAGGGCGACAGCCTGACCTCGATGGACGCCCTCGCCCGCGCCGGGGCGGCCAGCGCCAGCCGGGTGCTGGTCTACGCCAGCACCGACGCCGACACCCTGACCGCGACCCTCGCCGCCTCGGCCGCCACGCCGGCCTCGGCCCACATCGTCTGTTTCCTCGACGACGCCGACAGCGCCCGCCTGCTGGCCCAGCACTGCCCCCGCGTCGAGATCGTCCTGTCCTCCGGGCCCGAGATGCTGGCCCGGGCCGCCCGCGACCCCGGCGCCAGCCATGTGATCAGCGCCCTCACCAGTCATCTGGACGACGCCGCGACCCTGTTCAGCCTGACGTGGCAGGGGGCGGGACAGCCGTTCGGCGATCTGGCCAGGCGGCTCCTGGATCAGCGCGCCACCCTGCTGGCCCACCAGCCGCAGAGCGTGAAATCGCCGCGCTTCAACCCTCCGCTCGAAACGACCGTGGAAGCCGGCGACCGCCTGTTCTATGTATCGGCCACGCGCCTCGACCTGACCGGTCTGGCCGGACCCCAGGCCTGATGTTCAAGAAGCTGTTCGGATCGTCGGAGAAGGAAGCCCCCGCCTCGCGGCTGGCCACGGTGCGCAACATCACCGTGGGCCGCACCGTGGCCCTCGATCCGCTGGCCTGGCGCCGGCTGGGCGACGAGACGCATTTCAGCCTCGACCGCGACGCGCTGGAGATCACCGCCCAGGGCGTGGTCCAGCTGGACGACGGCCCGTTCGTGCATCGCTTCTACACCGACGACCATGTCATGCTGCAGGCCCTGAGCGACGACGCCGATGGCGCGGCGGCCTATGACTTCACCCTGTTCACGCCGTGGTCCTCGGCTTATCCGCCCAACGACGGCGCGCGCCGGGCGTGGGCGGATCGCTTGTCCGAACCGGTGTTCAAGGGCGCGCCCGAGGGCCTGCCGGAATACCCCCGCTACTGGTTCTCCGAGAGCGACGCGCGCCAGCCTCCCGTCAAGCTGTGGGAGACCATTTACGACGACCGCGCCGCGACCGAGCCCTATGCCAGGATCTACCAGACCTGCATGCTGTACGCGCGGGACCTGGCCGGCGGCCGCGAACTGATGATCGCTCTCGAGCAGGAGCCCGAGGGCGGCGAAGCCACACATGAGATCATGATCGGCATCCCGCTGGACATGGCCGAATTCCGCGCCTGACGGCGCCTGAGGGGACAGAACGATGCTTGACTGGTTCGCATTTCAGACGGGGGCCACGGCCTTCCTGATCGCCTTCGCGGCGGCGATCGTCTTCTTCTCGGCGTTCAAATTCGTCTACCAGATGATCACGCCGTATCACGAGCGCGACCTGATCCGGCAGGGCAACACCGCCGCCGCCGTCGCCCTCGGCGGGGCCCTGATCGGCTATGTCCTGCCGCTGGCCTCGGCGCTGTCGCATACGGTCAGCCTGCCGGAGTTCGCGGCCTGGGCCCTGCTGGCCGGCGTCATCCAGATCCTGTCCTTCATCGTCGTCAGCCGGGTGCTGTACAAGGCGCTGGCCTCGCGCATCGAGGCCGGCGAGCTGGCCGCGGGCGTTTATCTGGCCTCCATCTCCATCGGCGTCGGCCTGCTCAACGCCGCCTGCATGACGGCCTGATCCGATGAGCGAACACACCCTGCCCGAAACCACCACCATGCGCCGGCTGAAGCGGTCGCGGACGCTGCAGGTCACCAGCCTGATGGCGACCGTCAGCTTCTCCATGGCCGCCTGCGGCGCGCCGCAACGCGCCCCCCTGCCCGAGCCCGACCCGGCCCTGGCCTATACTTCGCTGGTCGAGTGCAAGGCGGCCAACGACGTCTCCGACGCCGAGTGCGACACCGCCCAGGCCGAGGCCCAGCGCCAGGCCGCCGAAAGCGCGCCGCGCTATGCGACCCGCGAAGAGTGCGAAGGCCAATGGGGCCCGGAACAGTGCCGGCCGCTCAACAACAGCGGCGGCGGGTCCTTCTTCGGCCCGCTGGCGACCGGCTTCATCATCGGTCAGTTGATGAACGGCGGCTATCGCGGCGGCGGCCCGCTGTATCGCGACCGCAACGGCCAGTTCTCCAACGGCTACGGCGGCGGCTATCTGTCGCGCGACTACCGGACCGGCCGCACCGTCGCCAACCGCAACGATGTCGACGTCGCGCGCAAGGCCCCGGTCCGGGCCCAGAGCCGCACCGCCGTGGTCTCCCGCGGCGGCTTCGGCGGCGGCGGCCGGGGCTACGGCGGCTAGGGATCTTCTGGCCCGCGCGAAACGGGTTCATCACGACGGGCACAACGGACACAAACGGGTCCTGTGAGCTGAACAGGTCAGAACGTCCCGCTTCGCCCTGAGCAATCCCGAACCGCACGGCGCGCGGTCGAGCAATCAATTGCGGCCTACGCCGCGATTCAGATGCTTGAGGAAGACGCCGGCCGGGCCCCATCCCCGGTCCCGTCGTGCCCGTTGTGACCTCGTCGTGCTCGTTGTGATGAACCGTACCAACGCCGCCCGAAACGGGCCCCTATCCCCGTCCGCGATAGGTCGGCACGCCTTGGTCGGGCAGCCACAGCCCCTCGGGCGGCGCGCCGGTCTGCCAGAAGACGTCGATCGGTATGCCGCCGCGCGGATACCAGTAGCCGCCGATCCTCAGCCATTTCGGCTGCAGCAGGTCGGCGATCTTCTTGCCGATGGCCACGGTGCAGTCCTCGTGGAAGGCGCCGTGGTTGCGGAAGCTGGTCAGGTACAGCTTCAGCGACTTGCTCTCGACCAGCCAGTCGCCCGGCGCATAGTCGATGACGATATGGGCGAAGTCCGGCTGGCCGGTCACCGGGCACAGGCTGGTGAACTCCGGCGCCGTGAAGCGGGTCAGATACAGCGTGTCCGCATGCGGATTGGGCACCCGCTCCAGCTCGGCCGTTTCCGGCGACGTGGGTTGCGGGGTGTGCTGGCCCAGCTGGTGCAGGCCTGAGGTGTCTGTGGTCATGGTCGGGGTTTAGCGGCTCATAGCCCCGCCGTCATTCAGGGATTAGGGATGAGGGATTAGGATTGAATGCCCTGGGCGTACAGCGAGCGTCGACCGCTGCGTCCTGCTCCCTGCCCCGTCATCCTGAATCCCTAATCCCCAATCCCTAATCCCTCGACCCCAATTTGCCTTCCCCCGCGACACCCCGCTATCCGTAGCCAAAGACAACCCGGGGAAACGTCATGGCCATTCCGGCTTCGCTGCAAAACGGACTCACGCTGCCGGTGATCGCCGCGCCGATGTTCCTCGTCTCCGGCCCCGACCTGGTCGTCGAATGCTGCAACGCCGGCGTCATCGGCACCTTTCCGTCCCTGAACCAGCGCACCACCGAGGGCTATCGGGACTGGCTGCGGGAGATCAAGGCGCGGCTCAAGCCCGACGCCGCCGCCTTCGGCGTCAACCACATCGTCCACCCGACAAACCCGCGCCTGATGGCCGACATGATGGTCTCGGTCGAGGAGAAGGTGCCGCTGATCATCACCTCCCTCGGCGCCGTGCGCGACGTGGTCGAGGCGGTGCACGGCTATGGCGGCGTGGTCTTCCACGACATCGCCAACGTCCGCCACGCCCGCAAGGCGGCCGAGGCCGGCGTCGACGGCCTGATCCTGGTCGCCAACGGCGCCGGCGGCCACGCCGGGGTGGTCAATCCCTTCGCCCTGGTCGAGGAGGTTCGCGGCTTCTTCGACGGGACCATCATCCTGTCCGGCTGTCTGTCGACCGGCCGCGACGTCGCCGCCGCGACCATGATGGGGGCCGACTTCGCCTATATGGGCACCCGTTTCATCTCGACCACGGAGTCGATGGCCCAGGGCGAATACAAGCAGATGATCGTCGACGCCGGCGCCAGCGACATCACCTATACCCCCGCGGTGTCGGGCATCCCGGCCAATTTCCTGACCCCGTCGCTGATCGCCAACGGCATCGATCCGAAGTCCCTGCCCGAGCACAAGCTCGACATGGGCGACGAAGCCAGGGCCTGGAAGACCGTCTGGTCCGCCGGCCAGGGCGCGGGCGCCGTGCATGATATTCTGCCTACGGAGCAACTTGTCGCCCGGCTTCGCAGCGAATATGCAGAGGCCTGCGCCGTTTTCGACAAAAAGCGGTACTAGAGCGGCTCGCTTCCGGGCCCCTCCGGGCCTGACAGGAAGCGAAGCTTGATGATCCGAACCCTGACGACGACCGCCGCCGCGACCGCCCTTCTGGCCCTCGCCACGACCGCCGCCGCCCAGGATCCCGCGCCATCGGCCGGCTCCTGGTCGTTCGTGGTCGGCGCCGCGACCGACAACCGCTCCAAGGGCGCCTCGAAATCGGACGGCGACCCCTTCGTCTGGGGCGAGGCCGAATGGGAGAGCGCATCGGGGCTCCTCTACGCCGGGCCGTCGTTCGAGACGATCAAATCGTCCGGTTCGGAGCTCGAGGTCGCCCTCAGCGCCGGCCTCCGTCCCTACTACGCCGGCTTCGACTTCGACCTGAACGTCAAGCACAAGTGGCAGGTCGACGCCGATCCGGGCGCGGATCGCGACGCCTGGGAGTTCACCGCCGACATGAAGCGGTCGATCGGGCCGGCCAGCGGTCGCCTGCGCGCGCAATATTCGCCCGACAGCACCGGCGCCACGGAGGCCTGGACCTGGGTCGAGGCCCAGGTCGGCTGGGACTTCACCGACAAGCTTTACGCCTCCGCCGCCATTGGCCGGCGCGAGCAGGACAACAGCGTCGACTACACCGGCTACAACATCGGCGTCTCATACGCCCTGACCCGCGATCTCGAGGCCGACCTGCGCTGGCACGGCACGGACGCGGACATTCCCGGCGAACAATATGACGACGCTCTGGTCGCCGGCCTCAGTCTCGCCTTCTGAGGCTCGCAATCCGGCCTTGTCATCCCTATCTTGGGTGTATGACTCACAGACCCACCACATTGGAACGCGCCTACGAACTGGCCCGCGAGGGCCGCTGCCGGACGGTCAGCGACATCAAACAGGCCCTTTCGTCCGAAGGGTTCGAACGCGTTCAGGACTCCCTGTACGGGCCGACCTTGAGCGCCGCCCTGCGCAAGCTCTGCCAGGAAAACTACATCGCCCCTGACGAGCCCGTCGTTGACCAGCCGGCCGAAGACGCCGCGACCTGACGTCCCGGCCGGGTCTTGATTTCGCCGCCGGAACCGTCCACAACTCGGTCGTCGATCTCTTTCTGCGAAACGCCACCCTCTGCTTTCGCACTGAGGTCTAGCCGCTCCTTTTAGACCCGACAGGCCTCCAGGGGCTGTTCCCTGAGGCCAACGCCAAACGGAGGTCTAAACATGGCTACCGGCACTGTGAAATGGTTCAACGGCACCAAGGGCTACGGCTTCATCCAGCCCGACGACGGCGGCAAGGACGTTTTCGTCCACATCTCGGCCGTCGAACAGGCGGGCCTGCGCGGCCTCGATGAAAACCAGAAGGTTTCCTACGAAATCGAGCGCGACAAGCGTTCGGGCAAGGAATCCGCTGGCCAGCTGAAGACCGAGGGCTGAGTTCAGGCGCCGGTCTCCGGCGCGTGATTTCGAACGGCGGCGGGGCCCGGCTCCGCCGCCGTTTTGCTGTCCGGGGCGCCCCTTACGAACGGAGCGCCTTTCCGGATCAAGGGGTGTGGCCAGTAGCCGCAAAGGTGATCCGCGCGCGCCGTGACTTCGTCTCTGGCCTGAGCCGTATCGACGGCCGCTCAGGAGAGACACACATGACCTTCGCCCCCAACCGCACCCTTCTTGTCGCCGGCCTCGCCGCCGCCGCCCTGCTCGGCAGCGCCTGCTCGCCGGCGGCCGAGACGCCCGCCCCTTCCGACGCCGTCGACACCGCCTCGACGCCCGCCCAGGACACCGTCATGGTCGGCGGCGCGGCGATGTCCCCCGATCGGACCATCGTCCAGAACGCCTCCGACTCGGCCGACCACACCACCCTGGTCGCCGCCGTGACCGCCGCCGGTCTGGTCGAGACCCTGTCCGGCCCGGGTCCCTTCACCGTCTTCGCCCCGACCGACGCCGCCTTCGCCAAACTGCCGGCCGGCACGGTCGAAAGCCTGGTCGAGCCCGCCAACAAGGACGCCCTGACGAAGATCCTGACCTATCACGTGGTCGCCGGCCGGGTCACCGCGGCCCAGCTGATCGAGCAGATCAACGCCGGCGGCGGCAGCGCCGCCCTGACCACCGTCGAAGGCGGGACCCTGACCGCCTCGCTGCGCGGCGACTCCGTCATCCTGACGGACGAAACGGGCGGCGTCGCCACCGTCACCCAGGCCGACGTGCCGCAGTCGAACGGCGTCATCCATGTGACCGACACCGTCTCCATGCCCAACTGACGACGGCCTCCCGGGCCGCCGCCCCGCGCGGCGGCCCGGCGCTTTCGTGACTTCGCCCTTGCTATTGCCAGGGAAAGGGCCCACTTCAGGTTTCGTCGATCTCTTGCGAAACGCTGCTGCCCCTTTGCATCGCGCACCGAGGTCCAAAGCCGATCCATTCAGACCCGACAGGCCGACCCGGAACCTCTTCCGGCGGTCAACTGCTAGCGGAGGTCCTGAAAATGGCTACCGGCACTGTGAAATGGTACAACTCCACCAAGGGCTATGGTTTCATCGCCCCCGATGATGGCGGCAAGGACGTTTTCGTCCACGCTTCGGCCGTCGAAGTTTCGGACCTGGGTTCGCTCAACGAAAACCAGAAGGTCTCCTACGAGATCGAGCGCGACTCGCGTTCGGGCAAGGAATCGGCCGGTCGCCTGAAGGCCGCCGAATAGTTTCCGACAAGCGACCCTGCTGGACCTGAGTCCAGCTGACGGAAGGGCCGGCTGCCGAACAGGCGCCGGCCCGACTGTTTTTCACTCCAGGAGAATCCGATGACCCCGCTGGCCGAAAAGCTCCCGACCATGAGCGACGCCGACCTCAAGGCCCTGCGCGCCAACGCCGCCCGCCTGTCGGACTCCGGCTCCGCGGTGCAGATGAACACCGCCGCCGAACTCCTGCCGCTGATCGACGCCGAATTCGAACGCCGCGCCGCCGCGCCCTCGACCACGGTCAAGAAGCCCCGCGCGCCCGCCAAGAAGAAGGTCGTCCCCGCCACCGGCCACCAGACCGCCCTGCCCTCCAAGGCCGCCTGAACTCAAACCCTGTCCCGCACCGTCATCCTCGGGCTTGACCCGAGGATCAGACGTGGGCCGGAACTGTGCGGTCGAGACGGCCCTTCGGCCGCGCCTGCAACTCTCCTGACAGCGCACCGGATGATCTGATCCTCGGGTCAAGCCCGAGGATGACGGCCCAGGCGAGGTCTACCCGCCCAGCGCCTGATCCAGATCCGCGATCAGATCCTCGACCTCCTCGACCCCGACCGACAGCCGGATCAGGCTGTCCGTGATCCCGCCGGCCTCGCGCAGCTCTTTCGGCACCGAGGCGTGGGTCATGATGGCCGGGTGATTGACCAGGCTCTCCACCCCGCCCAGCGATTCCGCCAGGGTGAAGACCTGCACCCGCTCCAGCACCTGCCTGGTTCGCGCCAGATCGCCGTCGATGATGGCCGTGACCATGCCGCCGAAGCGCCCGTTCATCTGCCGCGCCGCCAGATCGTGCTGCGGATGGCTGATCAGCCCCGGATAGATCACCTGGGCGATCCCCGCCCGCTCCTCCAGCCAGCGCGCCACCGTCAGGGCGTTCTCGTTGTGCGCCTTCATCCGCAGGCCCAGGGTCTTCAGTCCCCGGTTGGCGAGGAAGGCGTCGAACGGCCCCATCACCCCGCCGACCGAGTTCTGCAGAAACCTGATCTCCTTCGCCAGCTCCGGATTGGCCGTCACCAGCGCCCCGCCGATGATGTCGGAATGGCCGTTCAGATATTTGGTCGCCGAATGCATCACCACATCGGCGCCGAGGGCCAGCGGCTGCTGGCTCCACGGGGTGGCGAAGGTGTTGTCCACCACCAGCAGCAGGCCATGCGCCTTCGCGACCTGCGACAGCGCGGCGATGTCGGCCAGCTTCATCAGCGGATTGGTCGGCGTCTCGACCCACAGCATCTTCGTCTTGGGCGTGATCGCCGCCTCGACCGCCGCGACGTCGCTCAGATCCACATAGGCGAAGTCCAGCCCCATCGACCGGCGCCGCACCCGCTCGAACAGCCGCCACGAGCCGCCGTACAGGTCGTCGCCGGTGACGATGTGCGATCCGGCGTCCAGCAGCTCCAGCGCCGTCGAGGTCGCCGCCATGCCGCTGGCGAAGCCGAAGCCATGCGTCCCGCCCTCGAGGTCGGCCAGGCAGGCCTCGAACGCCTCGCGGGTCGGGTTCTTGCCGCGGGCGTACTCATAGCCCTTGTTCACGCCCGGGCTTTCCTGGGCGTAGGTCGAGGTGGCGTAGATCGGCGTCATCACCGCGCCCGTGGTCGGGTCGGGCCGCTGTCCGGCGTGGATCGCGCGGGTCGAAAACCCCTGGCTGTTCCGGGCAGGAGACACGGTCACCCGGCGGGGGCCAGGCGGGTGTCGAAGAAGGCGCGGGTCCGCGCGAACACGGCGTCCCACGCCTCCGGCTCGAACTCGCGCGCGCTGGACGGCACGGATTCGACAGTCACGTCGAGACCCAGCTGACGCAGGGTCCGCGCCAGCTCCTCCGAGGTGTAGATCGGGGCCACGAGACTGTGATCCCCGGCGATCAGCAGGATGGGCGGGCTTTCCCGACTGCGTTCAACCCGTCCTCCGGCGGCGACCGCGACCACCGCGCGGGCCGCGGTCCCTTCCATCGCATTGTTCAGGGCCAGGTTGCCGCCGCGGCCATGACCCCAGACCCCGACACGGGCGGGGTCCACGCCGTTGACGCTTCCCACCTTCACGATGGCCTCGTCGACGACCTGGTCCCACTTCTGTCCAAGAAGGGGGTCGTTTCGCGAGCGGGGGCCGGCGGCGTCGTAGTAGCTCGGAGCGATCACCGTGTAGCCGCAGGACGCCAGCCGTCCGAGTTGAGCTTCGTAGCGCGCGAGATCTTCCTGGATCCCCTCCCGGTCGTGCAGCAGGACGATGGCCGCGCCGTTCGGCCGCGCGGGTTTGTAGAGCAGGCCCTGGATCTCGCGTCCGCGCGATTGGAAGGTGGTGCGCTCGACCGTCGCTTGGGGCGGGGCCTCGGGGGCCATGCAATCCACGCCGTCCTGCGTCGGCATGGCGGTCGCGGCAAGCGGAATGGCGGTCAGGACGCCGGCGAACAGGGCGATGGAAAAGGCGCGCATCTATCGGTTCAAGCTCAGATGATTGATGAGGTCGGTGCGGGTTATAAGCCCCACGAATTTCTCGCCGTCCAGCACGATGGCGACGCGGTCGCGGTCGAACAGGGGAATCAGGGCCTCCAGTGGCTCGACGACCTGGACCGTGTCGAGATCCCGGGTCATCACCGTCGACACCGCCTTGGCGAACCGCTCCTTGCGGGTGATCTCGTCGGTGTTCATCACATGGACCAGATCGCTCTCGTCGATGATGCCGACCAGCCGCCCGTCCTGCAGGATCGGCAGTTGCGACACATCGGCGCCGCGCATGCGTTTGAACACCGTGTCGAGGGTGTCGTCGGGCCCGGCGGTGACCACGTCCCCCCTCTCGTACTTCCGCCCGATCAGGTCCGAAAGGTCGCCGTGCAGCGGCTGTTCGCCCAGCCCCTGGTCGGCCAGCCAGGCGTCATTGTAGACCTTGGACAGATACTTCGCCCCGGTATCGCAGACGAAGGTCACCACCCGTTTCGGCTCCGTCTGCTGGCGGCACCAGCGCAGGGCGGCGGCGATCAGCGTGCCCGACGAGGACCCGGCCAGCACGCCCTCCTTCAGCAGCAGGTCGCGGACGGTCGCGATCGCCTCGGCGTCGGGGATGGAATAGGCGGTGTCGATCAGGCTCATGTCGGCCGTGTCCGGCACGAAATTCTGGCCGATACCCTCGACCGTGTAGCTGCCCTCCGGCCCGGGTACGCCATCGTTGACGATGCCGGCCAGGGTCGATCCGACGGGATCGGCGAGGATGATCTTCGCGTCCGACCCGACGCTCTTCAGAAACCGGGCGATGCCGGTGATGGTGCCGCCCGAGCCGATCCCGGCGACGAAGGCGTCGATGTCGTGATCCAGCTGCTCCCAGATCTCCGGACCGGTGGTCTGGAAATGGGCCAGGGCGTTGGCGTCGTTGGCGAACTGGTTGACGTAGAAACCGCCCGGAATCTGCTGCGCCAGCCGCTCGGCCATGTCGGTGTAATATTCGGGATGGCCGTGCGGGACATCGGAACGCGTCAGCCGAACATCGGCGCCCATGGCTCTGAGATGCTGGATTTTTTCCTTGGACATCTTGTCCGGGATGACCAGCAGGACCTTATAACCCTTGGCCTGGCCCACCAGCGTCAGCGCCAGACCCGTATTGCCGGCCGTCGCCTCGACGATGGTTCCGCCGGGCTTCAGAAACCCTTCCGCCTCGGCCGCCGCGATCATCGACAGGGCGATGCGATCCTTGATCGACCCGCCGGGATTCTGCGCCTCCAGCTTCAGAAACAGGCGGCACGGCCCGGTGTCGATCTTCGTCACCTCCACCATCGGCGTCTTGCCGATCAGGTCCAGCAGCGAGCCGGTGGGTGCGGCGAGGACCGGGGTCGGGGCGAGGGACATTCAGACAACTCCGGAACGATACAGGCCGGAAGCTGGTCGTACCGGCGGCGCAGGTCAAGGCGGCGCGGGTCCGGAACCAATCGGCCGCCGTCGCGATGGACCTGTGGGAGAATGGATCATGACCAGCACCACCCTGGCCCGGGACGGGAACCTGATTGAATGGGCCCGCCACGCGGCGACCGCTCTGGAAATGCTCGGTATCGCCGTCATCCTGCTCGCCGTGGCGGTCTCCGCCATCGTCTGGTGCCGGACTGGCTTCAGGACCCGGGACTGGTCCTCGGCCTATGGCGGGGCGCGAGCCAACCTCGGCCGCGGCATCCTGCTGGGTCTCGAGCTGCTCGTCGGCGCCGACATCATCGCCACCGTCACCGCCCCCCTGACGTTCGAGAGCGTCGGCCTGCTGGCGGCCGTCGTCGTCATCCGCACCTTCCTCAGCGTCGCCCTCGAGACCGAGATCGAGGGCCGCTGGCCGTGGCGCCGTCACACCCCCGAACGCAGCGCGCCCGACAAGCCGGCGCCGCGTCGAAGCGGGGACCGGACCGACGCCGGCGACTAGCCGGTATGTCCACGACAACCTTCACCGCATCCCCCGCGCGGCGTGTCCTTTGACCGCAACGCGCGGTATCACAGGAGTCCAATGACCAAATCCTCCCAACGCCCGCCCGCAGGCCTGCCCGACAAGGCCACCCTCCTCGCCTTCCTGCGCGAGGCCGGCTCGGCCGAGAAGACCGACATCGCCCGCCATTTCGGCCTCAAGGGCAATGACCGCCGCGCCCTGCGCGAAATGATCCGCGCGCTCGAGGCCGAGGGCAAACTGGGCAAGCGCGGCCGCAAGGGCTTCTCCGAAGCCGGCGCCCTGCCCCCCGTCGGCGTCGCCGACGTCATCGAGCGCGACGTCGACGGCGAATTCTACGTCCGCCTCGTCGAGGCCTCGGGCGACGCCCCGCGCGCCATCCTCGTCCCGGACAACTCCGGCAAGACCGGCGCCGCCCCCGGCCTCGGCGCCCGCGTCCTGGCCAAATTCTCCCACGGCGAAAACGGCTGGGAAGCCCGCGTCATCAAGGTGCTGGATACCGACACCAACCGGGTCCTCGGCGTCATCCGCAAGTCCAACAAGGAGGTCCGGGTCGAGCCCGTCGACCGCCGCTCGAAGGACGTGCTCCTGGTCCCCCACGCCCAGGCCGAGGGCCTGCGCGACGGCGACCTGGTGCTCGCCGCCATCGAAAAGGGCGAGCAGCGCTACGGCCCCAAACGCGGCAAGATCCTCGAAACCATCGGCCGCGAGGACGATCCCCGCGCCGCCTCCCTGATCGCCATCGCCGCCCACAATGTGCCGATGGGCTTCTCCGACACGGTGCTGAAGGAAGCGGAGGATCAGGCCCTGCCGACCCTCCAGGGCCGCGAGGACCTGCGCGACCTGCCGCTGATCACCATCGACCCGGCCGACGCCCGCGACCACGACGACGCCGTCTTCGCCCAGCGCGACGAGGACCCGAAGAACGAAGGCGGCTGGATCGTCTGGGTCGCCATCGCCGACGTCGCCGCCTATGTCCGCCCCGGCACGACCCTCGACCGCGAGGCCCGCGAGAAGGGCAACTCGACCTACTTCCCCGACCGCGTCGAGCCGATGCTGCCCGAGGTCCTGTCCAACGGCCTGTGCAGCCTCAAGCACGGCGAGAACCGCGCCTGCCTCGCCGTCCGCATGGTCTTCGACAAGGACGGTCGCAAGACCAGCCACAAATTCCTGCGCGGCCTGATGCGCTCCCACGCCAGCCTCAGCTACGAACAGGCCCAGGCGGCCATCGACGGAGTCGAGAACGGCGGCGGGACCGACGACGTCACCGGCCCGATCATGGAGCTGATCCTCTACCCGCTGTGGAACGCCTACCGCGCCATGCTCAAGGGCCGGCTCAAGCGCGCGCCGCTGGCCATCGAGAGCCCCGAGCGCAAGGTCCTGATGGACCCCGGCGGCGGCATCGGCTCGATCATCCCGCGCAAGTCGCTGGAGGCGCACCGCCTGATCGAGGAGATGATGATCCAGGCCAATGTCTGCGCCGCAGAGACCCTGGAGCAGAAGAAGACGCCCCTGCTGTACCGCGTCCACGACGCCCCCAGCCAGGAGAAGCTGTTCAATCTCGGCGACTTCCTCCAGACCATCGGCAAGCCGTGGAACAAGGGCGAACCGGCCACCACCAAACGCTTCAACAAGCTGCTCGACGAGACCCGTGACGGCGAATACGCCGAGGTCGTCAACGAGGTCGTCCTTCGCACCCAGATGCAGGCCATCTACAGCCCCGAGAACGTCGGACACTTCGGCCTCAACCTCGACCGCTACGCCCACTTCACCTCGCCGATCCGGCGCTATTCCGACCTGATCGTCCACCGCGGCCTGATCCGCGCCCTCGGCCTCGGCAAGGATGGCCTGACCGACCGCGAGATCGCCGAACTGCCGGCCATCGCCGAACAGGTGACCATGACCGAGCGCCGCTCCATGGCCGCCGAGCGCGCCGCCATGGACCGCTACATGGCCTCCTTCCTCGCCGAGCGCGTCGGCGCGACCTTCACCGGCCGCATCACCGGCGTGACCCGCTTCGGCCTGTTCATCCGCCTCGACGAGACCGGGGCCGACGGCCTCGTGCCCGTCTCCACCCTCGGCGGGGAATATTTCCAGCACGACGACCGTATCCACGCCCTCGTCGGCGAGCGCAGCGGCCAGCGCTGGACCCTCGGCCGCACTGTCGAGGTCAAGCTGGTCGAGGCCACCCCCATCACCGGCGGCCTGGTCTTCGAAATGCTCTCCGACCCCGCCCCGCGCGACCCCAACGCCCCCGAGCCGCGGCTGGGCCAGCGCGCCCGCGGCCCCGGCGGCGGCGCCTTCCCCAAGCGCGGCGCCAACCGCCCCGGCGGTCCCAAGCCGCCGCGCGGCGGCAAGCCCGCCGGCGGCCTGAAAGGCGTCCGCAAGGGCAAGCGACGGTGACCGGGGCAGCCGCAACATCATTCCTCCCCCTCTGGGGGAGGGGGACCATGCGACGGATGGTGGAGGGGGCCTTGCGCATCCGCCGGCGGCGCCCGGAGTCCCCCAC
>JAXHTU010000150.1:0-4853 GCA_034189955.1 Pseudomonadota bacterium
CGGGTCACGAAGCCGTTATCTCCGACCTGCGAGGATTCATGACCTCGTATGACCCTTCTGAAGGAAGAAACACCATGCGCATCACCGCCCTGATCGCCGCCTCGGCCGCCGCTCTGGCCCTGGCCGCCTGCCAGCCCGCCGAAAAGACCGAAGAAGCCCCGGCCACCGACGTGACCGTCGAAGCCCCGGCCGCTGACGCCGCCATGGCCCCGGCCGCCGACGCGACCGCCCCGGCCGCCGACGCCGCCGCCGCCCCGGCCGCCGACGCCGCCGCTCCGGCCGCCGAAGCTCCGGCCACGGAAGCCGCTCACTAAGAGTGACGGATTGACGGACCTCAGGGTCCGTTCGGAAAGGGCCGCCCTCCGGGGCGGCCCTTTTTCGTTGTGCGCGGCCATACCCGGCTTGCGCCAAATTCACTTGCGGCCCCCCGGCGAGCCCCGGTATCCCGGGGTACGGGACACAGTCGTCCGCCCGAACGAAGGATCTCCCCCATGCGCATCGTCGCCCTGATCGCCGCCTCGGCCGCCGCCCTTACGCTGGCCGCCTGCAACAACAACGCCGAGGACACCGCGCCGGAAGCCTCGACCGAAGCCGCCGAGGCCTCCGGCATCGCCGACCAGGCCGCCGTGACGGTGACCGAGGATCAGGCCGCCGCCGACGCCAAGGCCGCCGCCGACGCGGCCGCCGCCTCGGAGGTCGCCCAGACCGCGCCCGCCCCGACCGCCCCGGCGGCCGAGTCCGCGCCGGCCACGCCGGTCGAGGCCCACTGACACAGGTCAGCAAAGACGCGATCGCGATCGGGGGCCGCCCACGGGCGGCCCCTTTTCGTTCGCCCGCCTCTCCCGCCGCCGGCTGAGCCATGACCGACGACCGTTCGCCCCGACTGGTCTGGACTGTCGACGGCGCGCCGCGCTCGGGCCGGTTCGACGATGTCTACTTCTCCCGCGAGGACGGTCTGGCCGAAAGCCGGGCGGTGTTCCTCGCCGGGTGCGGCCTGCCCGGGGCGTGGCGCGGACGGCCGCGTTTCACCGTGGCCGAACTGGGCTTCGGAACCGGCCTGAACATCGCCGCCCTGCTGGATCTGTGGCGCCGCGAGGGGCCGGCGGAGGGACAGCTGAACATCTTCTCCGTCGAGGGCTATCCGCTGAGCCGGGACGAGGCCGCGCAGGCGCTCGGCGCCTGGCCGGAGCTGGCCGACGCTGCCCGGGCGCTGCTCGACGGCTGGCCGGCGGCGACGCCGGGCTTTCATCGCATCGACCTGCCCGGATTCAACGCGACCCTCGACCTCGCCGTCGGCGAGGCGGCGTGGGCGCTGGAGCAATGGTCCGGTCGGGCCGACGCCTGGTTCCTCGACGGCTTCGCGCCCTCGGCGAATCCCGGCATGTGGTCGGACGCGGTGCTGGACGGCGTCGCGGCCCGCTCGTCGCCCGGCGCGAGAGTCTCGACCTTCACCGTGGCCGGAAGCGTCCGGCGCGGCCTCGCCGAACGGGGCTTCGTCGTCGAGAAGAAGCCCGGCCACGGGCGCAAGCGCGAGCGGCTGGAGGCCCGCCTGCCGGGCGCCCGCGCCGTCGCACCGACTCCCACGATCGCCATCCTCGGCGCGGGCATCGCCGGCGCGGCCCTGGCCCGCGCCTGCGCCGCCGCGGGCGCGGCATGCACGGTGGTGGAGGAGACGGGCCCGGGAGCCGGGGGGTCTGGCTTCCCGACCGCCCTCGTGACCCCCCGGCTCGACGCCGGCGATGCCGACATCGCCGCCCTTCATGCCCAGGCCCTCGGTCGGGCGCGGACCCTGTATGCGGCGGCCCCCGGGGCGATCCTCGCCGACGGGGTGCTGCAGCTGGAGCAGGCCGCGCGGGACGCGGGGCGTTTCGCCAGGGTAGCCGACCAGGACGTCTGGTCCGATGGGGCGATGACGACCGTGACCGCCGCCGACTGCGCCGACCGACTGGGCGAACCGGTGGAGGGCGGCGGTCTGCTGATGCGCGACGCCTTCGCCCTTGCGCCCCACCCGGTGCTGAAGGCCTGGCTGGCCGAAGCCGGACGGATCACCGGCGCCGTGGCTCGGATCGAGCCAGGACCGGGGGGGTGGCGGCTGATCGACGGCGAGGGCCGGACCCTGCTCGAAGCGGAGATCGTCATCCTGGCCGCCGGTTGGGGCGCCGCCGCCCTCGCGCCCGCCCTGTCGCTGGCGCCGGTGCGGGGACAGGCAGACTGGGTCGAGGGCGTGACGGTCCCGCCGGTCGCCTGGGGCGGCTATGCCGCGCCGACCGGCGGCGGTCTCTTGTTCGGAGCGACCCACGACCGGGGCGAGACGACGACCACGACCGATCCGGACTCCACGGCCCGCAACCTCGCGACCCTCGCCGCCCGTCTGCCGCAGCTCGCCGGCCGGATACGGGCCGCCGGCCAGGGGGCCAGCCGGGCGTCCGTCCGGGCCACGACCCCTGACCGCCTGCCGCTGGCCGGCGCGCTGGCGCCGGGGCTGTTCATATTGGGCGGGCTGGGCTCGCGCGGCTTTTGCGTCGCCCCGCTTCTGGCCGAGCATATCGCGGCGACGGTGCTCGGCGCCCCGTCGCCCTTGCCGGTCGGCCTCGCCGCGCGGGTCGATCCGGGTCGCTTCAAATTTCGCGACCCGCTTGCGGAACGGTCGCAGGCGGGAGAGGCTTGAGCCCGGGGCTGATCCACGTCGTCCGGAGATCCAACATGAGCCGTCTCGTTTCTTCCGCCGCCGTGGCGGCCTTCGCCGTGATGGGAGCGTCCTGCGCCCCCGGCCTCGACACCGGCCTGCCCGCGGACAGCGCCTCAGCGCGGCCTGAGCGGCAGTGCTTCAACACGAACCAGGTGCGCAATTTCCGCGACGGGGAGCGGGGCCAGCTGTTCGTCCGGGCCCAGGGCGACCAGGTCTTCGAACTGAACACCTCAGGCGGCTGTCTCGATGTCAGCACCGCCAACAGCCTGGTCATCCTGGGCGACCCGCCGCTGGCCGGGGGCCGGATCTGCACCGGCGACTGGGCGCGGATCGGCGTGCCGGGATCGTCGGCGCCGGGCGGCGTGTGCCGCGCCCGGGTCGAGCGCGTGCTGACGGCCGAGCAGGTGGCCGCCCTGCCCGGCGCCCACCGCCCCTGAGTCAGGCCTTCTGGGCGTAGCCGAGGCGCTGGTTCAGCCGGTCGATCAGATCGATGGCGGTGTCGGCGATGACCGAGCCGGGCGGATAGACGGCGGCCGCCCCCATGTCGATCAGGGTCTGGACGTCGGACGGCGGTATGACCCCGCCGACGACGATCATGATGTCGGGTCGGCCCAGCTTCTCCAGCTCGGCCTTCAGCTCGGGCACCAGGGTCAGGTGGCCGGCGGCCAGCGATGACGCCCCAACCGCGTGGACGCCGCGTTCGACCGCCTCCTTCGCCGCCTCGGCCGGGGTCTGGAACAGGGAACCGGCGACAGCCTCGAAGCCGAGGTCGCCGTAGGCGGTGGCGATGACCTTCTGGCCGCGGTCGTGGCCGTCCTGGCCGAGCTTGGCGATCAGCACGCGCGGCGGGCCGCCGTCGTTCTCGACGAAGGCGGCGACCATGCCGCGGGCGCGGGCGATCTTCGGATCGTCGCCGGCCTCCTTCGCATAGACGCCGGAGACGGTCTTCACCGTGGCCACGTGGCGGCCGAAGGCGGCCTCCAGGGCGTCGGAGATCTCGCCGACGGTGGCGTAGGCGCGGGCCGCCTCGACCGACAGCTGCAGCAGGTTGGCGTTCCCGCGTGCGCCGGCGGTCAGGGCGTCGAGCGCCGCCCGGGTCTTCGCCTCGTCGCGTTCGGCGCGGAGTCGTTTCAGCTTGTCGAGCTGGGAGGTCAGGACGGCGGCGTTGTCGACCTTGAGCACCGGAATGTCATCGACGTGGTCGGCAAGGTATTTGTTCACCCCGACGACGGTCTGCTGGCCGGTGTCGATGCGGGCCTGGGTCTTCGCCGCCGATTCCTCGATGCGCAGCTTGGGCACCCCGGCTTCGATGGCCTTGGCCATGCCGCCCAAGGCCTCGACCTCGGCCATGTGGGCGCGGGCCTTTTCGGCCAGTTCATGGGTCAGGCGCTCGACATAGAAGCTGCCGCCCCACGGATCGATGACCCGGGTCAGGCCGGTCTCCATCTGCAGCAGCAGCTGGGTGTTGCGGGCGATGCGGGCCGAGAAGTCGGTCGGCAGGGCGAGAGCCTCGTCGAGGCTGTTGGTGTGCAGGCTCTGGGTCTGGCCGCCCGCCGCCGCCATGGCCTCGACCATGGTGCGGCTGACGTTGTTGAACACGTCCTGCGCCGCCAGCGACCAGCCGGAAGTCTGGCAGTGAGCCCGCAGGGAGAGGGAGCGCGGATCCTTCGCGCCGAATTTCGACACCGCCTCGGCCCACAGCAGGCGACCGGCGCGCAGCTTGGCCACCTCCATGAAATAGTTCATGCCGATGGCCCAGAAGAAGCTGAGGCGCGGGGCGAAGCGGTCGACGTCCATACCCGCCGCCACGCCGGCCTGCAGGTATTCGATCCCGTCGGCGAGGGTGTAGGCCAGCTCCAGATCGGCCGAGGCCCCGGCCTCCTGCATGTGGTAGCCGCTGATCGAGATGGAGTTGAATTTCGGCGCGTGCCCGGCCGTCCAGGCGAAGATGTCGGAGATGATCCGCATGCTCGGCCCGGGCGGGTAGATGTAGGTGTTGCGGACCATGAACTCCTTTAGGATGTCGTTCTGGATGGTCCCGGTCAGGGCGCTGTGGGCCACCCCCTGCTCTTCCGCCGCGACGATATAGAGCGCCAGCACCGGCAGGACGGCGCCGTTCATGGTCATCGACACCGACATCTGGTCCAGCGGGATGCCGTCGAAC
>JAXHTU010000151.1:0-4766 GCA_034189955.1 Pseudomonadota bacterium
GGCGGCCCTGGCGGAGCAGGCGCCCGAGCTCGACGTGCGCGGGCAGGCGGTGGTGATCCTCGGCGCCGGCGGCGCGGCGCGGGCGGCGGCGGCGGCGCTGAAGGCGGCGGGGGCGGCGGTGAGCGTGCTGAACCGGACGACGGAGCGGGCGGAGCGGCTGGCGGCGGATCTCGGCGTCCGGGCGGCCGGGCCCGAGGCGGCGACGGAAGCCGCGCTGGTGGTCAATGCGCTGAGCGTTCCGCCGGAGATCGACATCGGCGCGCTGCGGGGCGACGCGGTGCTGATGGACATGACCTACAAGCCCTTGCTGACGCCGTTCCTCTCCGCCGGGCGGGCGCAGGGGCTGACGATCGTGGACGGGCTGGCCATGCTGATCGGCCAGGCGCGGCCGTCGTTCCGGGCCTTTTTCGGCGTGGAGCCGCCGTCGGTAGATGTGCGGGCGCGGGCGCTCAGGGCGCTGGGAGAGACCGGATGATCGTGCTCGGCCTGACCGGCTCCATCGGCATGGGCAAGACCACCACGACCGGTATGTTCGCCGACGAGGGCGCGCTGGTGTGGAACGCCGACGAGGCGGTGCACCGGCTGTACGCCCGGGGCGGGGCGGCGGTCGGCCCGGTCGGCGAGGCCTTTCCCGGCGCGGTCGTGGATGGGGCGGTAGACCGGATCCGGCTGGCCGGGGCGCTGGGCCAGGACGAGGCGGCCTTCCGCCGGCTGGAGGCCATCGTCCATCCGCTGGTGATGCGGGGCCGGCTGGAGGATCTGGCGGCGGCCGAGCGGCGCGGGGTGCGGCTGGCGGTGCTGGACATTCCCCTGCTGTTCGAGACCGGCGGCGACGCGGCGGTGGACGCGGTGGTGGTGGTGACCGCCGATCCCGAGGTCCAGGCGCAGCGGGTGCTGGCCCGGCCGGGCATGACGCAAGAGCGGTTCGAGGCCATTCTGGCGCGGCAGACGCCCGATGCGGAAAAGCGCCGGCGGGCCGATTTCATCGTCGAGACCGACCGGGGGCTGGAGGCGGCGCGGGCCCGGGTCGGAGAAATCGTGGGGACGGTTCTGGCGCCGGGGTGGACTTCGCCCCGGCGCGGGGTTTCGCCCGACGACGAAGCGATTCAATAAGGGGTATGACCCGCGAAATCGTTCTCGATACCGAAACCACCGGCTTCGACCCCAAGACGGGCGACCGGCTGATCGAGGTCGGCTGTATCGAGATCGAGGACCTGCTGCCGACCGGGCGGATGTATCACACCCTGGTCTATCCCGAGCGGCTGATCCCGCCGGACGCCATCCGGGTGCACGGCATCACCGACGAGAAGGTGAAGGGCGCGCCGCGCTTCCACGAGGTGGTCAAGGATCTGATGGAATTCATCGGCGACGCGCCGGTGATTGCCCACAACGCCGCCTTCGACCGCTCTTTCATCGATTACGAGTGCGGCCTTTGCGGTCATCCCCTGCTGGAGGAGACGCGCTGGATCGACACGCTGAAACTGGCCCAGAGCCGGTTTCCGGGCATGGCCAATTCGCTGGACGCCCTGTGCAAGCGGTTCAAGATCAGCCTCGTCGAGCGGACCCTGCACGGCGCCCTGATCGACGCCCGGCTGCTGGCCGAGGTCTATCTGGAGCTGAAGGGCGGCAAGGAGCGGCGGCTGGATCTGTCTTCGGGCAAGACGGTGGCGAGCCGGGCGGCGGCCGAGGCGGCCCTCGGCGCCTACGGACCGCGGCCGCGGCCGCTGGCGGCGCGGGTGACCGAGGCCGAGCAGGCGGCGCATCTGGCCTTCCTGCGCGCCACGCTGAAGGACCACTCGCTGTGGGCGGCCTACGGGCTGGAGGTCGAGGCGGCCTGAGGCCGCCTCTTCCGGATCAGGCCTGGGCCATCTCGGCCGGGCCGCGGGCGATCTGCTGCTGGCGCGAGAGATAGATGCCGGCGAAGTCGATCGGGTCCAGCATGAAGGGCGGGTAGAAGCCGCCGTCGGCCGTGGCGCGGGAGATGATCTCGCGGGCGTAGGGGAACAGGTAGCGCGGGCATTCGATCAGCAGCATCGGCTCGATGTCCGCCTCGGCCACGCCGGACAGGGCGAACAGGCCGCCATAGACCAGTTCGACATTGAACACGGTCAGGGCGTCGGTGGTGGCCTTGACCGTCAGCCGCAGCTCGACTTCGAACAGACCGTCCTTGCGGCCCTGGGCGTTCATCTCGACGCCGAGATCGATGGCCGGCTTGCCCTCGACGCGCAGGGAGTCGGGGGCCTTGGGATTTTCGAACGACAGGTCGCGGACGAACTGGGCGAGGATGCGGAAGCCGGGGCCGGCGGGCGCTTCGGCGCCGTTGGGGGTGTTGGCGTCGGCGGCCTTGTTGGCGTCGGTGGGGGCGGCGTCGGTCATGGCGGATCGGTCTTGTCTGCAGTGGCGTGGGGGGCGCGGTCGACCGGCCCGGAAGGCGCGGCGACTAGCATGCACCGTCCGTTGCGGCAACGACGCTCGCCCGGGAGGGAGGCGGACGTTCCCGGGCAGGGCGATCGGTCGCGGGCCCGGGGGGGCGCCGTTCGCCTTGCGCGCCCCCATATCAGCCCCTAATCGTCGTTTCGTCGCGCCGGCTTTCGTCGGCCGCCAGTCAAGGAATGCCTGTGCAGGTTCAGGTCCAGATCGTCATTTTCGCCGTGATCGCGGCCATCGTGCTGTTCCAGCTGTATAATGTGCTGGGCAAGAAGGTTGGGCGCCAGCCCGAGGAGGACGCGCGCGCCAAGCCGCCCGCGCCGGCGACCGCGGCCGCCCCGGCCGAAGCGGGCGCCGCCCGGCCGACCCTGCTGGACGCCGCCACCCTGTCGTCGATCGCCGGCCTCAAGGCGCGCGACCCGAATTTCGACCCGGTGCGCTTCCTCGAGGGCGCCCGCCAGGCCCATGAGACCATCGTGCGCGCCTACGCCGCCGGCGACCGCGAGACGCTGAAACCCTTGCTGACCGCCCGGGTGATGGAATCGTTCGAGGCGGGGATCGCCGCGCGCGAGGCCCGGGGCGAGACCGAGGAGGCCGAGTTCCTGCATCCGGCCCGGGCCGATCTGGAGCTGGCCACGGCGCAGGAGAACCGCGCCACGGCCAAGGTCCGCTTCCTCGCCGAACTGCGCAACCGGGTGAAGTCCGCCAACGCCTCGGTCGAGGAGCAGGTCGAGGACCGCCGCGTCGCCGAGGTCTGGACCTTCGAACGGACCCTCGGCGCCAGCGATCCCAACTGGCTGCTGGCCCGCACCGAGCCCGCCGCCGCATGAGGTGGGGCGGCCGCGGGGCCTGGCCCCGGACGGCCGCCGGCGCGGTCGTCCTGACGCTGACCCTGCTGCTGGCCGCCTGCGTCACGGCGCCGGCTCCCCCATCCGGCCCCGCGCCGTCTCCGGCCCCGATCCCGGCTCCGATCCCCGCGCTCCCGACGCCCGGCCCGGCCCTCCCCGCCGGACTGAGCCCCGCGGCGCTGGCGGGCTGGGCCGACGAGGACCATCTGGCCGCCTTCAACGCCTGGGCCGACACCTGCCGCATCGCCCGCGACGCCGCGGCCCGGACCCAGTGCGACCGCGCCCTGCAACTGCGCCGGACCTCGAAGCCGGTGACCCCGTCGCTGGCGCGGGCCTTCTTCGAGAGCGGCTTTTCGGTCGTGGCGGCGGAGACGCCGGAGGGCGGCCCCGGCCTGCTGACCGCCTATTTCGCGCCGGAGTATGCGGCCCGCCGCAGCCCCGACGCGGTGTTCGACATGCCGGTGCTGGCGCCGCCCGCCGGCTGGACGCGCGGCCAGGTCCTGCCGCCGCGGGCGCAGATCGAGGCGGGGGCGCTTTCGGGCGCCCGGTCGGGGGCTGGGCCTCTGGCGTGGATGCGGGCCGAGGACCTGTTCTTCATGCAGATCCAGGGCTCGGGCTATCTGACCTTCGAGGACGGGTCGAGGGCGCGTGCCGCCTACGCCGCCGACAACGGCCAGACGTTCGCGGGCATCGCGAAACCGATGGCGGAGCGGGGCCTGCTGCCGCGCAACGGAACCTCGGGCGAGGCCATCCGGACCTGGCTGGCGGCGCATCGCGGGGCGGAGGCGCGGGCGGTGATGGCGCTGAACCCGCGCTACATCTTCTTCAGCCTCGATCCCGACGACGGCGGCGACCCGAACGGGGCGGCGGGCATTCCCCTGCCCGCGCGCCGCGCCATCGCCGTCGACCCGGGTCACTGGCGCTACGGCGACCTGGTCTGGATTTCGGCCGACGGCGGGAATCTGGTCGGGGCGCGCGGGAGCTATCAGGGGCTGGTCGTGGCGCTGGACACCGGCTCGGCCATCCGCGGGCCGGTGCGGGCCGACCTGTACATGGGTCGGGGGGCCGCGGCCGGCGAGGAGGCGGGGGCGGTGCGACATCCGCTGAGGATGTGGCGGCTGGTTCCGCGCGGCTAGTTCGATTGTCAAAGACCTGAAGGCATGCGTCTGCGCCGGCTGTTTCCAGACGGGTGGGGAGAGAGCGGGGCGGCCGGGCCTCGCCCGGTGCTGATTTGGTTTACCGTTTCGACGAGACAGACCGCCCCGCGCAGTCGTTTTCCACACGACCCTCCGGCTGGCGGCCCGCTTTAGGCCTTACCGGAACGGACGGAGCCATTGCTGGACCCCGCCCGGGTCGGACGTGACCGCATGTAGCGGCATCGGCCCGATCCTCAAGCCGCGCGGCGAGCAAGCGGGCAGGATCCATCCCTGCCCTCGAGGACCCCCGGACTCTCCATCGCCCGGGCTTCATCGCTCGACCACAGCCCGCCGC
>JAXHTU010000152.1:0-4614 GCA_034189955.1 Pseudomonadota bacterium
CGGGCGGCTGAAACTTCAGCCGCCCGCGCAGGCCGAAGCCGCGCGGCTCGTCCGGACGCTCGGCGGACCGCTCCTGGGCGCGCTCGGGCGCGCGTTCCGGCCGGGCTCGCGCCGGCGGCCAGGGCCTCGCGGCGGCGGCTGGTGGTCGGGCTCTCGCCGGACACCACCCCCATCAACCGCACGGCCTCGGTCAGCATGTCGTAGTTGCGCCGCACCCGTTCCTGGAAGCCGGCGTCCAGCGCCTCGGTGTCGGCGGCGGCCTTCTGCGAGGCGGCCGACAGGGCGGCCAGACCTTCCTCGACCGAGGCGCGCACCGCCTCGACCCGCTTCTGCGCCTCTTCCGGCAGGCGCGCGGCCCGCTCGTCGAGGTCCTCCATGGCCTGGTCGATGCGGGCGAAGGCCGCGTTCATACGCTCGACCGTGGTCTCCAGCCGCTCGAGGGCGTGCTGGCCGGCCTCGTCGACGAGGCTGCTGGTCTCGACGACGATGCGCCGGGCGCTGTCGACGCGGGCGTCGGCGGCCTGGTCGGCCTTCTGCGCCGCCTCGAACAGGGCCTCGCCGAGGCGGTCGGCCCGCACCAGGGCCTGATCCGCCGCATCGGCGGCGGCGGCGCGGGAGTCCTCGGCCGTGGCCTGCAGGGCGGCGAGGGCGCGTCGGGTCTCCTCGACCAGGGCGTCGCGCGCCTCGGCGGCCAGCGACTCGAACTTGTCCAGCGCCAGTTTGGTGGCGCTGTCGAAGCCGTCGGCCTCGCGCTGCGACATGTCGATGAGGGCGCGGAACTGGTCCGTCGCCGCCTCGACCAGGTCCTTGATGCTGTCGGTCGTGCGGGCCGAGGTCAGGCCCAGCTCGTCGGTCACCGCCCGGGTGGCGGACAGCTGTTCGGTCAGCTGCGCCCGCTGGCTCTCGACCTGGGCCGAGAAATCCTCCTGATCGGTGCGCAGGGCGTAGGCGGCGGTGACGAGGGCGGCGCGCTGCTGGCCGAGGCCTTCCTCGACCGACTGGATCTGTTCGGCGACGCCCGAGCCGGCGTTCTCCAGCCGCAGGGTCTGGCGGGCGAGGTCCTCGGCGGCGAGGCGGGCGGCGTCCTGGGCCTCGCCGGCGGCGGCGGCGAGGTCGGCGGCGCGCGCGGCGAGGGCGGCCTCGGCCTCGCGCAACTGGGTCTGGGCCAGGTCGGAGGCGTCGACGACCATGCGCGACTGGCGTTCGACCGCGTCGATCACCCCGGTCGCCTGGCTGTCCAGTTGCACCCCGAGGGTCTGCATCTGGTCGCGCTCGTGACCCAGCTGTTCGGCCAGCCGGCGAGCGGTGCGGCCGGCCGTCTCGGCGGCTTCGTTGAGACGGGTCGTCTCATGCGCCAGGGCTTCGCGCAGCAGGGTCATGTCGTGGCGCGCCCGCTCGGCGGCGAGCGAGGCCTGGTCGATATCGTTGCGCAGCGACTGCAGCACCTCGCCGGTCTGCTGCGCGGCGAGGGCGGTCGGGGCGATCAGCGCCTCGGACAGGCCGCGCGCGCGGCGGGTCTCGGCGGCGAGGCCGGCGCCCTGCCGCACGGCGTGGGCCAGCATGATGGCGAGGCCGGCCGGGGCGAGGGCGATCATGGCGTAGACCGCCAGCCGCAAGGGCTCCAGCTCGACGGCGCCGGAGCCGATCTCGAACGCCACCCAGGCGGCCACGCCGCCGATCCACAGAGCCGCCGCGACTCCCGCCAGCAGATAGGCGTGTCGCCCTGACGGGGCGACTTCCATCGGCCGCCGCAGCGGCGCCGGCGGCGGGGGCGGATCATAGGCGACGGGCGGGGCATCCGCCGACTGCGAGAGTTCGGGTCGCGCCGCAGGGGCGAGGGACGCCGCGTCCCGGTTCGCGGCCTCGGCGGCCCGCTGCTCGGCCTGGCGGCGTTCCTCGGCCAGGCGGCGGCGGCGGCGTTCGGACATCGGGCGCTCGGCCCGCGGCTCGGCTTCCGGCTCCAGCTCGGGGTCCAGCTCCGCGTGCGGGTCCGGCTCCGGCGCGTCGGGCGCTTCCAGCGCGGCCTTGATCTCGGCCATGGCGTCGACCTCCGGTTCGGGGTCGGTCAGTGTCAGCGGTGGCCGTTGGCGGGACTTCATGAGGCGGCGATCTCGACTGGATGCGACGTCGCGCAGCCGGGGCGCGCGACCCGTCCCGACCCTAGCGGCTCATTTGCGGCGCGCAAAGGCGAGCACGGACGAATCCGCGCGGGCTCAGCAGTCCTGTTTGCGTTCGGCGACGGCGAGGACGGCGCCGGCTGGCCGCTCGCCGCAGTCGCGCACCCGGTGGATCTCGCGCCGGGGAGTCTCGGGCGCGTCCAGCTGCAGGCCGAACTGCGACAGCGCCGCGGCGGCCAGCAGGGCGATAAAGCCGATGATCATTTCGATCAGCGCCTGCATCGCCGACCTCCCCGTCCGATTGAACGCGCTCTTATGCGCCCAAAACAGCGGTTGGGCAATCCTGGCGACATCCGCGCCGCTCGTATTGGCTCATCACCTGGCGGCATGGAACGGAACGGGCCGCGAAGCGTCCTGTAAAGCTTGGGCGCATGCCGCCGTCACGCGAATCGGTCAGGCTGCCTCCATGAGCCATTTGGCGGACGAACAGAGCGAGCCCTGGCTTGAGCCGGGAGACAACTGCTGGCGGGTCGAGACCGCCGGGCGGTTCGCCGTGCTGATGGAGAACGGCGCCTATTTCGAGGCCCTCCAGTCGGCGCTCGGCAAGGCGAAGCGGTCGGTCGTCATGCTGGGCTGGCAGTTCGACCCGCGCACCCGGCTCGATCCGCGGTCCCGACCCGACGACCCCCATGCCCAGATCGGCCACCAGCTGCGCATGATGGTCAAGGCGCGCCCGAACCTCGACGTGCGGCTGCTGATCTGGCGTTCGCCGCTGGTCATCGCGGCATCGCAGGGTTTTTTCCCGCACCGGGCGCAGAACTGGTTCCGCAAGCGGATGGTCGAGCTTCGGCTCGACAACCTCAGCCCCCCGGGCGCCTGCCATCATCAGAAGGTGGTCATTATCGACGACGCCGTGGCCTTCTGCGGCGGCGGGGACGTCGCCACCGACCGTTGGGATTCGGACGAACACCTTGATGACGACCCCCGCCGCTGCCAGCCGTCGGGCCGAATCTCGCCGCCGCGACACGAGGTCATGTGCGTCATGGATGGTCCGGCCGCCCGGGCGCTCGGCGATCTGGCCCGCGAGCGCTGGTATCGCTCATCCTCCGAACGCGTCGTCGCCCAGGATGTCGACGGCGATCCCTGGCCGGACGGCGTCGTGCCGGACATGCTCGACACCCCGGTCGGCATCGCGCGGACCGAACCGGCCTGGGCCGGGCGTCGCGAGGTGCGCGAGAACGAGGCCCTTCACCTCGACGCCATCCGCCGGGCGCGCCGTCTGATCTATCTCGAAAACCAGTATTTCACCTCGCCGAGAATCGCCGCCGCCCTGGCCGCGCGTCTGGCTGAGCCGGACAGCCCCGAGGTGGTGCTGGTGTCGACGGGCGCGAGCCCCAGCTGGTTCGACCAGATGACTATGGACACGGCCCGGGCCGAGGTGCTGTTCCGACTGGAACAGGCCGACCGCAACAACCGCTTCCGCGCCTTCGCCCCGCATACGACCGGCGGCGAGCGGATCATCGTCCACGCCAAGGTTTCGATCTACGACGACGAGGTGCTGCGCATCGGCTCCACCAACTTGAACAACCGCTCGTTCGGCTTCGACAGCGAATGCGATGTCGCGGCGGCGCCGACCACCGACGCCGGCCGGGCCGCGATCCGCGATTTCCGTCACCGCACCATCGGCCACTGGATCGGCGAAAGCGCTGAAGAGTTCGCCGCCGCGGAGGCCCTGTTCGGGTCCGTCGGCGAAGCTATCCAGCGTTTCGACACCGGGCGTATGCAGATCCTCGGCGCCAAGCCGCCGTCGGCGATCGAACAGTTCATCGCCGAGTTCCAGCTGGGCGATCCGACCTCGACCTCCGACGCCTTCCAGCCGTGGAAGCGGCGCAGCCGCTCGCAGCGGGCGCCTCAGCCGCTGATCAGGCCCTGATCTCGAAATCCACCACCAGCGGCAGGTGATCCGAGGCCATCCGGGCGAGGGGAGAGAAGGGCGCCGTCACCTTCTTCACCACGATCTCGGGGCTGGTGAAGCAGTGATCGATGCGGATGGCCGGGAAGCTGGACGGAAACGTCTTGATCGAGGGCTTGAGACCCAGTTCCCGCTGACAGTCCGACAGTCGCCGCGCCAGCGCCTGATAGGGCCGGGTGATCGAGGTGGCGTTGAAGTCGCCGGTCAGCAAGGTCGGGCCGAGGCAGGCCGGATGACCCAGCCACCCTTCGCCCAGCAGGGCCGCGACCTGCAGCCGCTGCTCGCGCGGCACCAGGCCAAGATGGGTGGTGATGACGTTCAGCTCCACGCCGTCGATGTCGATCGCCGCCCACAGCGCGCCGCGCGGCTCCAGACCCGGAATGCCGCGCAGGGTCGGCAGCGCCGCGGACTTGACCAGCCGCTCCGGACGAAGCGTCAGGATGGCGTCGCCATACTCCTCCGCCTCGACGGTCATGGCCGCATGGAAGTGATAGGTCATCGCCAGCCGTTCGGCGATGGCGCTGG
>JAXHTU010000153.1:0-4491 GCA_034189955.1 Pseudomonadota bacterium
CTCCAGCCTGGGCGGATCGCCGGCCTTGAGCCGCAGCTGGTTCAGCCGCGTCCCCGGCCGCACCAGGATGGAGAAGGTCTGCGGCGCGATCTCCAGATACAGCGGCCCGTCATAGGCCTCCGCCACATCGTCGAACCGGCCCCCGCGATCGGTCAGCAGCCGCACGAAGACGTCGACCCGCCCGGTCGAGCTCTTCGGATTGGCCCGCGCGATCAGCCCCTTGGGCAGGCTCAGCCGCTCCTGCAGCCGGGCGATGTAGACGCAGCCCTTCTCCATGACATAGCCGCCCGACAGGTCGATGGCGTGCATGGCCACGTCGGCGATCCGGTCCTCGACCTCGCGCTGTCCCGGCAGGAAGGAGGCCCGCACCCGCCAGGCCTGGTCCGACAGCCGCAGGTCGAGGCTGGCCGGCTGCACCTGGTCGGCGTCGAACGGGGTCTGCGAAACGATCGCCCCGCCGGCGATCAGGGCCTCGATGGATTGCGACGGCAGGATGCCGGGGAGGGAGGTGGAAAAGCTCTGCATCGCCTCCGATTACACGATTCCGCGCCCCGTCTCCCGCAAACAGTTCGGCCCCGCGACCTCGCCTCGCGCGCGCTCCCGCTTGACCTGCGGCCCGCGAGGGCGACCATGGGCGGATGCATGACACGCCCGCCTATGAAGCCGAGACCGAGGGCGTTCTCGTCCGCGTCCGCCCCAGCTATCTGGCCGGCCAGTCCGACCCCGAGGCCGGCCGCTGGGTCTGGGCCTACCAGGTCGAGATCGTCAATCTGACGTCCGAACCGGTCCAGCTGATGGCCCGGCGCTGGCTCATCACCGACGCCCAGGGCCGGACCGAGGAGGTGCGCGGTCCCGGGGTGGTCGGCGAACAGCCGGTGATCCAGCCGGGCGCCAGCTACACCTACGCCTCCGGCTGCCCGCTCGGCGCCCCCAGCGGCTCCATGGTCGGCGGCTACGCCATGACCGCCGCCTCCGGCCGCTCGTTCGAAGCCGCCATCCCGGCCTTCAGCCTCGACGTGCCGGGCGAGCGGCGGGTATTGAATTAGGCGGCAGGCAGGCAAGGCGCCGGCAGCTTAACCCCGTCGCCGTCATCCTCGGGCTTGACCCGAGGATCAGACCATCCGGTGCTCGGTGAAGCGGCCTGCGGTCACCCCAGGAGGGCCGTCAGCTGGCGCACAGTGTCGGCCCCACATCTGATCCTCGGGTCAAGCCCGAGGATGACGGTGGCGAGGGGGGCGAGGGGGCTGCGTCAACCCGGATAACCGCAGCCCCGCCCCAGTCTCACCGTCGCGCGAAGGCGGCGGGAGGCGGACGGCGGCTCCTCTAGGAGCCATTCGTGACGGTCGTTGGACCGAATTAGGACGGACGCGCGAAACACGGTCCCGCGCGCCCGGATTGCAGACGCAGGCCGCGCTCAAGCAGCGAGCGACCGCGTCGCGAGCGATAGCGCCCTTACTTTAGATGTACCGCCGCAGGCTCCGCGCCAGTTCCGTCGCCCCGTCCTTGCCGCCCTTGCGGACCTGCGGCTGGTAGGCGACGCGGGCGTGCTCCATGCAGTAGACGCCTTCCGAGGCGCGACGGCCGCAGAAGCTGAACTCGGTCGAGGACGGGTCGCCGATCGGCCATTTGCACATGTGCGCGCCGAGCGTCATCACCGTGGCCGTGCCGGGCAGGTCGGGCATGGCGGCCGGGACCTGGGCCGGACGCGGCTGGACCGCCTCGATGCGGCGCGGGGCCGACGGGGCCTGGGTCGGCGGGGCGGCGGGGCGCGGCCGCGAGGGGCGGAAGGTGGCGCGCGCCGGCTGCGACGGCGCGGCCCGGCCCGACAGGCCGAGGCGGTGCACCTTGCCGATCACGGCGTTGCGGGTCACGCCGCCGCCCAGCTGTTTGGCGATCTGGCTCGCCGACTGGCCTTCCAGCCAGAGCTTCTTCAGCGCGCCGACGCGGTCTTCAGTCCAGCCTGCGGTCATAGCCAACCCTCCGGGTCTCGGATTCAATATATGGGGTCCAGAGGTCCCTCCCGGGCTCTCGACCTACCACTAATCGTAAACGAGGCCCTAACATACGCAAGATGTGCGAATCACTCCGTCCACAGGAACCAGATGTAGGGATGGTTAACGGAGGGGAGGGATCAGGCAGCAGGCAGCAGGCAACAGGTCGAGCATATTGATCCCGTCGCCGGATCGCGGCCGCTGCCCGCTCCCCGCTGCCTGCTGCCTGCTGCCTGCTGCCTGCTGCCTCACCCCTTGCACACCCGCCCCCGCCAGCGCATCTCCGCCCCCATGACCGATCTCGCCTCGACCCGCCCCGCCGGCCTCCCGCAACCGCGCCGTTACGACGGGGTCAACTGGATCGGGGTCCGGACCCTGTACCTGCGCGAGGTGCGGCGCTTCTGGAAGGTCGGGGCCCAGACCGTCGCCGCCCCGGTGGTGACGACCCTGCTCTACATGCTGGTCTTCGTGGTGGCGCTGCAGGGCGCCCGGCCGCCGCTGCACGGCACCCCCTTCGCCGAGTTCGTCGCCCCCGGCCTGATCATGATGGCGGTGCTCAACAACGCCTTCGCCAACGCCTCGTCCAGCCTGATCCAGGCCAAGATCATGGGCACCTCGACCGACTTCCTGACCCCGCCGCTCAGCCCGCTGGAGCTGACCATCGGCTTCGCCCTCGGCGCCGCCACCCGCGGGGTGGTCGTCGGCCTGGTCACCGCCGTCTGCGTCCTGCCCTTCGCCCGTCTCGGCGTCGCCAACCTCGCCGCCATCCTGTGGTTCAGCCTGACCGCCTCGCTGATGATGGGCATGCTGGGCGTCTTCGCCGGCCTGTGGGCCGAGAAATTCGATCAGCTGGCGGCGGTGCAGAATTTCCTGATCATGCCGATGACCTTCCTCAGCGGCACCTTCTACCTCGTCGACAACCTGCCCGAGCCGTTCGCCACCATCAGCCACTTCAACCCGATCTTCTACATGATCGACGGCTTCCGCTTCGGCTTCATCGGCCATGCCGAAAGCAACATCTGGATCGGCGTGGCGATGAGCGCGGCCCTGACCCTGATCATGGCGTTCGCCTGCTGGCGCGTTTTCCGGTCCGGCTGGCGGCTGAAGAGCTAGAGGTCCGCCTCGGCGCGGGACCGGCGCCGGTCTCAGCCGTTCGCCCGTCCCCGGTCCTCCGGATCGACCGCCCCGCCGGGGCCGGCGTTGTTGGCGGTGTCGCCTTCCACCGTGCTGTCGCCCTCGATCGGCGCAAGCCCCTCGCGACGGTTCAGGCCCGACGACTGCCCGATGCCTGGATTGCGTTCGAGGTCGTCCGGGCCCTTCACGGGCTGGTCCTGCGGGTCGGGGTGGTTGCTCATCTCGGTCTCCCTTGACTGACGTCTCCGTCAACCGGCGCCGACGCGGCGGGTTCCGCCCCCGGATGACCGCCTTTTAAGGTGCGCTGGCGTCACAGCCGCGCTAGCCATGCGCCTTCGCATTCCAGGGGGTTCCATGCTGTTCCGTACTCGCGCCGTCCAGGCGGCCTTTGGCGCCGCCGCCGCGGCCCTTCTCGTCCTCGCCGCGCCCGTCGCCGCCCAGGAGGTCGACCTGCGCGCCCAGGTCGCCGCCTATGTCCAGCCGACCAACGAGGCCCGCACCCGGGTCGTCGTCGACCAGCTGCGCGCCGCCGGCTTCGATCCGGTGGTCGAGACCTTCACCGGCCGCAATCCCCGGGGCGGCGAGATGGAGGGCCGCAACGTCGTGGTCACCCTCGGCGACGGCCCGCGCGAGATCCTGCTGACCGCCCACTATGACGCCGTCGTGCTGCGCGACGGCTCCCTGTCGCACGGGGTCGTCGACAACGCCGCCTCGGTCGTCGGCGTCATCGAGGCCGCGAAGATCCTCAAGGGCAAGGCTCTGAACCACCGTGTGCGGATCATCCTCTTCGACCAGGAGGAGCTGGGCCTCGTCGGCGCGCGCAAATGGATCGAGACGCATGGCCTCGACAATGTCGCCGCCGTGGTGAACTCCGACGTCGCCGGCTATGGCGACACCCTGATGTACGGCCAGAACAACGGGGCCCAGTCGGCCTTCGTCACCCGCGCGGTTCAGGAACTGTGCGCCGAACGGGCCATGCAATGCGTCGGCTTCCCGATCTATCCGCCTTCGGACGACCGCGCCTTCTCCGGCGTCGGCCGTCCCCAGGGCGCCCCGGCCGGCGCCGTGGTCCCGACCGTCTCGCTCGGCTTCCAGGACGAGGTCGGCGCCCACCAGATGTGGCTGGCCTTCAACGGCGGCGAGACCCCCGGCCTCGCCGAGGGCTTCGTCCCGCGCGTCTTCCAGCTGATCCACTCCGACGGCGACACCATGGAACAGATCGACCCCGCCACGGTGAAGACCGCCGGCGAGGTCTACGCCGCCCTGATCGAACGGCTGGACGCGCAGCTGGCGGAATAGCGCTGGTCCTTCTCCCCTTGGGGGAGAAGGTGCCCCGGAGGGGCGGATGAGGGGTGAGCCGGCTCCG
>JAXHTU010000154.1:0-4322 GCA_034189955.1 Pseudomonadota bacterium
GCGCTCGGGGTGTTCGTTCTCGTCGTGGCGGCGGCCGGGCTGGGCTGGGCCCCGATCGCCGCCGCGGCCTTCGCCGGGGCGGTCGCCCTGATCCTGCTGCGGGTGATCACGCCCGAGGAGGCCTACGCCGGTCTGCGGCCCGAGATCCTGCTGCTGATCGCGGGCATGGTGGTGGTCGGAACCGCCATCGAGGTCACCGGACTGGCCGCGACGGGCGCCGGCGTGCTGATCGAGGTGCTGCGGCCGTTCGGACCGCTGGTCGGCTTGATCATCCTGTACGGGGTGACCCTGTTCGCCACGGAACTGTTGTCCAACGCCACGGTCGCCGTGCTGATCACGCCGATCGCCGTGGCCCTGGCGGAGAGTTTCGGGGTCGATCCGCGGCCTTTCCTCGTCGGGGTGATGATGGCCGCCTCGGCCGCCTTCGCCACGCCGTTCGGCTATCAGACCAATGTGCTGGTCTATCAGATGGGCAACTACAGCTACATGGACTTCGTGCGCGTCGGCCTGCCGCTCAATCTGGTGACCTGGGTGGCGGCGATGATCGCCATCCCGATCTTCTTCCCGTTCTAGGCCGGCGGCCTAGACGTCCAGGTCCATCGTCACCGGAGCGTGGTCGCTGGGCTGGGTCCATTCGCGGACCGTGTCGTGGATGCGGGCGCTGGCCGGGACCACGGCGGGGGTCAGGCCCGGGGACGTCCATAGATGATCGAGGCGCAGGCCGCGGTTGGACTTGCGGAAGTCGGCGGCGCGATAACTCCACCAGCTGGCCAGCTTGACCGGCTCGGGGATCTGGTCGCGAACGACATCACAGAAATCCCCCGCCGCCTGCAGCCGCCGAAGGGTCTCGACCTCCAGCGGCGTGTGGCTGACGATCTTCGACATGTAGCGGTGGTTCCAGACGTCGTTCTCGCCCGGCGCGATGTTGAAGTCGCCGGCCAGCACCAGCGGGCGCTGTTTGTCGCGTCCCGCCATCTCGGCGGTCAGGCGCTCGTAGAAATCCATCTTGTGATCGAATTTCGGGTTCAGCGCCCGGTCGGGCGTGTCGCCGCCGGCGGGGATGTAGAAATTCTGGATCTCGACTCCGTCGACCATGGCGGCGACGCAGCGGGCGTGGCCCTCGCGGCAGACGTCCAGCTTCGGGGCTTCGGCGATCGGCCTGCGGCTGGCGATGGCGACGCCGTGCCAGCCTTTCTGGCCACCGATCCTCAGATGCGGCAGGCCCATGGCCTCGAAGGCGCCCCGGGGGAACTGGTCCTCGAGGCATTTGATCTCCTGCAGGCACAGGACGTCGGTTCCGCTCTCGTCGACGAAGCGGGCGACTTGGTCGATGCGCAGGCGGACGGAGTTGATGTTCCAGGTGGCGATGCGAAGCATCCGGGCTTCCTAGCGGGAGCGCGGCCCGACACAAGGCTAGACCCGGCGCGCTCAAGCAGCGAGCGACCGCGTCGCGAGCGGTAGCGCGCCCACAAAAAGAGACGCCCGGCCGTTGCGGGCCGGGCGTTTGAAGGTTCGTCTCTCGCCGCCGGGAAGGGGATGAAATCCGTAGCGGTTGTGACCGGCTCCCGCCGATCTGTGGCCAAAACAACACGCCAGACAAAAAATGTCAAGGCGGATTCGCCCGTGAGGCGAGTCAGCCGCGACGCGGGCGCTGGGTCGGGTCGCGCAGCTGGAACAGGCTGGCGGCGAGGCCGGGAGCCGGGCGCAGGCTGGTCAGCTGGGTGCGGGTGCGACCGCCCTGGGCGTCGACGATGGTCCACTCCTGCAACCGGACCGGGTCGCCGGCGAAGGCGAGCACCACCGAGCCGTCGTTGGGGCGGCGCTGGTCGCGGGCGGTGATGGCGAAGGCGCCCGAGGCCATCCGGGTGACGCGGTCGATGCGGACGCCCTGGTCGAGCCGCACGGTCCGGGCGAGGAAGGTCGACAGCGGCGTCTGGCCCAGCGGCACCTGGCGGAAGACGTTGAGGCGCGGGTCGTAGCGTTTGACGTTCGAACCGTCCGACACGACCAGCAGGCCGGCCGGGTTGGTGTATTCGAAGCGCATCTTGCCGGGACGCTGCAGATAGAAGCGGCCCTCGCGGCGCGAAGCGCCCGAGGTCTCGACGAAATTGCCCTGGGCCGAGGTCAGGCCCTGCAGATAGGTCTGGGCCCGGGCGAGGACGGCGCGATCCTCGGCCGACAGATTGGCCTGGGCGTGGGCCGGCAGGGCCGAGACGGCGGCGAGGGCGGCGGAGCCGAGAGCGAAAGCGCGGCGTGAGACGGTCATAAGGGTCTTCTCCCGTTCGGGATGGTTGATGTCTGCCGTCTTGCAGGATGGGTCGGGCGGAGGCGTGACCCGAGCCTGACCATATTCAGGCGCTCCGATGAAGCCCTGTTCAGCTTCACCCGGCCGACGGCGGGCCAGATAACGTCGCCCGACCGTCTCCGTTGCCGTCGTTCGCTACATCGGCGGCGGGCCGGCGAGGACGTCGCGCTTGCCGGCGTGGTTGGCGGGGCTGACCACCCCCTCCTGCTCCATCTTCTCGATCAGCGAGGCGGCGCGGTTGTAGCCGATCTGCAGGCGGCGCTGGATGTAGCTGGTCGAGGCCTTGCGGTCGCGGGTGACCACGGCCACGGCCCGGTCGTACAGGTCGTCGCCGGAACCGCCGCCGCCCTCGTCGAACGCCGCGTCGCCGTCGCCGTCCGGATCGTCGGTGATCAGGTCCAGATAGTCGGGCTCGGCCTGCGAGCGCAGGTGTTTGCAGACCTCGTCGACCTCCTGATCGGTCACGAACGGGCCGTGCAGGCGGGTGATCCGGCCGCCGCCGGCCATGTAGAGCATGTCGCCCTGACCCAGCAGCTGCTCGCCGCCCTGCTCGCCGAGGATGGTGCGGCTGTCGATCTTCGAGGTGACCTGGAAGCTGATCCGGGTCGGGAAATTGGCCTTGATGGTGCCGGTGATGACGTCGACCGACGGGCGCTGGGTGGCCATGATCAGATGGATGCCGGCGGCCCGCGCCATCTGGGCCAGCCGTTGGACCGCGCCCTCGACGTCCTTGCCGGCGACCAGCATCAGGTCGGCCATCTCGTCCATGACGACGACGAGGAAGGGCAGGGGTTCGGGACGGATCTTCTCGGATTCATAGACCGGACGGCCCTGATCGTCGAAGCCGGTCTGGACGGTGCGTTCGAAATGCTCGCCCTTGGCCTGGGCCTCCCGCGCGCGCTCGTTGTACGAGGCGATGTTGCGCACCCCCAGTTTGGACATCCGCCGATAGCGGTCCTCCATCTCGCGCACGGTCCATTTCAGCGCGACGACGGCCTTCTTGGGGTCGGTGACGACCGGGGCCAGCAGGTGCGGGATGCCGTCATAGACCGACAGCTCCAGCATCTTGGGGTCGATCATGATGAAGCGGCACTCGGCCGGACTGTGGCGATAGAGGATCGACAGGATCATGGCGTTGACCCCGACCGACTTGCCCGAGCCGGTGGTGCCGGCGATCAGCAGGTGGGGCATGCGCGCCAGGTCGGCGACATAGGGCTCGCCGCCGATGGTTTCGCCCAGGGCCAGCGGCAGCAGATGGGCCGGCTTGTCGTATTCGGCCGAGGCCAGCAGGTCGCGCAGATAGACGGTCTCGCGCTTGGCGTTGGGCAGTTCGATGCCGATGGCGTTGCGTCCCGGGACCACCGAGATGCGGCAGGCGCGGGCCGACATGGAGCGGGCGATGTCGTCCGACAGGGCCACGACGCGGCCGTGCTTGACCCCCGGGGCGGGCACCAGTTCGTACAGGGTGACCACTGGGCCCGGGCGGATCTGGTCGATCGCTCCGCGCACGCCGAACTCCTGCAGCACGCCCTCCAGCATCTTGGCGTTCTGCTTCAACGCCTCCTCGTCGACCGAGGCGACGCGCTTGGCCGGCTTGGTCAGCATGGCCAGCGGCGGCAGGTCGAAGCCGGTCGAGGGTTTGGCGAAGTCGAAGGCGACCTGGCTGTCGTCGAGCTCGCGCTTCGACGGTTTGGGCGCGCGCGGGGCGGCCACCCGCGGTTCGGCGGCCCCGCGGGCCGGCGCCGGGGCCTGGGCCTGGGCCGACTCGCGCCACGGCGGGTCCTCGTCGGCGTCCAGCGAGAGGGGGGCCTCGTCCTCCGGCTCGGGCGCGGGGCGCGGACGGGGCGGGGCCTTGGCGGCCTTGCGGCGGATGTCGGCGGCCGGCGGCGGGGCGGGGCGGCGCAGGCCGCGGGCCCAGTCGAGGCCGTCGCCGAGGTCGGCGAACCGCAGGCCGATGGCGTAGCCGAGGCTCCAAAGCGCCAGCGGCAGGAACAGGACGCCGGCGCCGATCGCCGCG
>JAXHTU010000155.1:0-4133 GCA_034189955.1 Pseudomonadota bacterium
TCGGCTACTTCACCATCGACACGCCCGACATCGACAAGGCGCGCGCCTTCTACAGCGCCCTGTTCGGCTGGCGGTTCGACGAGGCGTCGTCGCATCCGACCTACGCCCACGTCGCCGACAGCAATCCGGCGTTCGGCTTCACCAAGGTGGAGCGGGCGAAGGACAATCCGCACCTGTATTTTCGGGTCGACGACGTCGACGCCCTGTGCGCGCGGGTGACCGAGCTGGGCGGCAAGGCGGCCGTGCCGTCGGACAGCGCATCGGGGCGCACCGCCGTGGTGTCGGACGACCAGGGCGTGAGCTTCAGCCTGTGGCAACCCGCGCCGGGCCTCTGAGGCGGTTTCTCTTTCGGCGCGCGCGGCGGCGCGCTATCAGGCCGCCATGTCAGACCTTCCCCTGAAAGATCGCATCGCCCTCGTCGTCGGGGCCTCGCGCGGCATCGGCTATGAAAGCGCTTTGGCGCTGGCGAAAGCCGGGGCGCATGTCATCGCCACGGCCCGGACGCAGGGCGGGCTGGAGGAGCTGGACGACGCCATCTTCGCCGCCACCGGCAAGCATGCGACCCTGATTCCGTTCGATCTGGTGGACGGCGGGGCCATCGACCGGCTGGGCGGGGCCATCTTCGAACGCTTCGGCCGGCTGGACATCTGGATGCAGGCGGCGGCGACCATGGGGGCCGAGGGTCTGACCCCGGTCAGCCATGCCGACCCGCGCGGCTTCGCCAAGGTCGAGAAGACCAATTTCACCGCCGTCTATCGCCTGATCCGCTCGCTGGAGCCGCTGCTGAAGGCGTCCGACGCCGGTCGGGTGATCCATGTGACGACCAGCGTCGTCGCCGCGCCCCGGGCCTTCTGGGGCGCATACGCCGCGACCAAGGCGGGGGCCGAGGCGCTGATGAAATGCTGGGCCGACGAGATCGAGTCGATGCCGATCCGGGCGTCGATCGTCGATCCGGGCCGGATGCGGACGCAGTTGAGGGCACAGGCTTATCCCGGCGAGGATCCGGAGACGCTCGTGCACCCCTCGGCGATCGGGCCGCTGGTGGTCGAACTGGCGCGCGGCGATCTGGAGCCGCCGCTGGAGGTGAAGTTCAGCGACTGGAGCCAGGGGCCGGGAGTGACGGCGCTGGTCTAGTGCCCGGCCACGCGGGGAGCCGCCAGCGGCTCGGGCAAGGTCGGCGGCGTGCTGTCGAGATAGACGAGATAGTCCGCCCAGAGGGTATGAGTCCGCTCAAGCGCAAGCCGTTCACGGCAGCCGAGCGCCATCAGGTTGCGGATCGTGCCTGACTGCCAGCGCGTGTAGACCGTGCGACAGGCGCTGTCGGCATAGGCCTGCCACGCCTTCTGGCTGGACTGCAGTTCCGCCACGACCGCCGCGGCCAGTTCGGGACTTTCAGCCTCATCGCGCAGCACATCGATCGCGGCGGCGAGATAGGTCGCCATCCGCGCCTCCTCCTTCACCACGTCCGCGGCGGCGCAGTCGTTCATCTCGATCGTGTTCGAGGGGCTGCGGCAGTCGAGCGGCGGACCCACCGGGTCCTGTCCGACGGAAATAAGGGCGGCCGCGAGCAGGATCAGCATGGACGTATCCTGACACGCCGCCGTCCACGGTCAATCAGGCGCGGATAAAGGCCAGCAGGTCAGCGTTGATCGTTTCGGCCTCTGTGGTCGCCATGCCGTGCGGGAAACCGGGATAGACCTTCAACGTCCCTTGCCGCAGGAGGGTCGAGGAAATCCGCGCCGAGTCGTCGATGGGGACGATCTGATCGTCATCGCCGTGCATCACCAGGGTCGGGATGTCGATCTTCTCCAGGTCCCCGGTGAAGTCGGTCTCGGAGAAGGCCTTGACGCAGTCGTACTGCGCCTTGATCCCGCCCATCATGCCCTGGCGCCACCAGTTGTCGATGACCCCGGCGTGGACGGTCGCGCCCGGACGGTTGAAGCCGTAGAAGGGGCCGGCGGGCAGGTCGCGGTAGAACTGGGCCCGATTGCCGGCCACGCCAGCCCGGATGCCGTCGAACACCTCGATGGGCAGGCCGCCGGGGTTGGCCTCGGACTTCAGCATCACCGGCGGCACGGCGCCGATCAGCACGGCCTTCGAGACCCGGCTGGTCCCGTGACGGCCGAGGAAACGGGCGACCTCGCCGCCGCCGGTGGAGTGGCCGATCAGGACCGCGTCGCGCAGATCGAGGGCCTCGAACACCGCCAGCAGGTCGTCGGCGTAGGTGTCCATCTCATTGCCGACGTCGGTCTGGGTCGACCGACCATGGCCGCGCCGGTCATGGGCGATGACGCGGAACCCCTGTGACCGGAAGAACATCATCTGGGCGTCCCAGTCGTCGCCCGACAGCGGCCAGCCGTGCGAGAAGACGATCGGCTGGCCCGCGCCCCAGTCCTTGTAGAAGATTTCGGTTCCATCGCGGGTTTTCACGGTGGGCATGGTCGTGTCTCCGGATGGGCCCGACGGGCCCGGTTGAGGGGAGAAGCGTGAGACGGGATCGCGTCGGCGCGGGCGGTGATCGCCAGACCCGCGAGGCGCCGTCGCCGGCGAGGACATGGCGGCGCTCGGGCATGGACAGAACAGACGGCGAAACGCGGCGAGTCATGGCGGCCCCGGCGGTGTCCGCGGGATTGTCGCCAAAGCGCTACCACAGGCCGGGCGGTCGGAGAACAGGACTTCGCGAGTCGAGGTTCACGGTCGCAAAAAATTCGCGGGCGACGCCCTACTTCTTCGGCAGGTGCTTCTGGCCGGTGCGGACCCGGCCGGAGCGCGAGACCTGACGCGCCCCGCCCCGCGCGCCCTTCTGGACGGCGACGGACGAACCGGCCTTCTTGTTGGCGCTGGACTTCAAGCCGGCGAGCGGCTTGGTCTTGCCCTTGCCGGCCTTCTTCTGCTCCAGCGCCTTGCCGGGGAGATTGGACAGGCGGTCGGCCTTTTCCGCCTTCTTGAGAACGCGGCGCGGCGCGGTCTTGGCGTCACCCTTGTAGCGTTCGGGGCCCGATTTCGAGCCGCCCGGGGCATAGGGGTTCTCGCTGCCGGACTTGACGATCAGGCGGATCGGCGTGCCCGGCAGGTCAAAGGACTCGCGCAGATTGTTGACCAGATAGCGTTTGTACTGCTCGGGCATGGCCTCGGCCCGGCTGGCCATCAGCACGAAGGTCGGCGGCCGCGCCTTGGTCTGGGCCATGTATTTGGGCTTGATCCGCTTGCCATCGACGGCGGGGGGCGGATGCCTCTGGGTCGCCATGGCCAGCCAGGTGTTGAGGTCCTTGGTCTTGACCTTGACCGACCAGGTGGCGTGGGCCTGCAGCACGGCGGGCATCAGGCGCTCGACGCCGCGGCCACTGTGCGACGACAGGGCGACGAAGGGCGAGCCCTTCAGCTGGGGCAGCTTGTCCTCGGCCATCTGGGTCAGCTTGGCCAGTTTCGCCTGCGGGCTTTCCTCGAGGTCCCATTTGGCGGCGACATAGACGAGCGCCCGGCCCTCGCGCTCGACCAGATCGGCCAGCTGCAGGTCCTGGGTGTCGAAGGCGTCGTCCTTGTCCATGACCAGGACGACCACCTCGGCGAAGGTGATGGCGCGGATGGTGTCGGCGACCGACAGCTTCTCCAGCTTCTCCTGCACACGGGCCTTGCGGCGCATGCCGGCGGTGTCGACCAGACGGATGTTCTGGCCTTCGAACTCCCAGTCGACCGAGATGGAGTCGCGGGTGATGCCGGCCTCGGGGCCGGTCAGCATTCGGTCCTCGCCGATCAGGCGGTTGATCAGGGTCGACTTGCCGGCGTTGGGCCGGCCGATGATGGCGATGCGGATCGGCTTGTCGGGCTCGTCGACCTCTTCGATGAAGATGTCCGCGCTGGCGGCGACGATGGCGGCGTAGAGGTCGGCCATGCCTTCGCCGTGCTCGGCGGAGATGGCGACGGGCTCGCCGAAGCCGAGGGACCAGGCCTCCCCGATGCCACCGCCGCTCTCGCGGCTCTCGGACTTGTTGGCCAGCAGGATGACCGGCTTGCCGTCAGGGCGCGCTGGGCGCCGATTCGCTGGTCCCGTGACAGCGGGCCGTCGTCGGGCCAGGCGCCGACCAGCCCGGGCCGGCCCTGGATGCCGTCGGCGGTCAGGCCGATCGCCAGGG
>JAXHTU010000156.1:0-4104 GCA_034189955.1 Pseudomonadota bacterium
GCCCGGGCCGAGGTCGAGGCCCGGGCCGGTTCGAGATTCTCCTCCCACAGGTCGCCATGACTGGGCCAGCCGACCCACATGGCGCGGTGCGGCGACCATTCGGCGGGCACGGGCGTGGTCATGGGCGGGAATCCTCCTGGCGGGGGCGCCCTCGGGCGCGGCCGCGCCAGATAGACACGCCCTCCCCCGCTTTCAACCGTGGCGGCGCTCCACGACGAAAAAGGGGCGGCCCGTTTCCGGACCGCCCCCTCAGTCATTGGATGCCAGAAAGGCCTAGAACTCGAAGCGGGCTCCGACTTTGATCTGCCAGGTCGAGGCGGGCAGGATCACTTGCTCACGACGCGCCTCGCCGGCCAGGGCGGCGTTGGTCCCCGAGACCGAGTTGACGTTCTGCAGGGCCGAGTAGTTGAACACCGCGCCGGGGGCGCCGCAGTTGGCGGCAACGCCGCCGGGGGTCTGGCAGTTCAGGACGACCGAACCGACGCCGCGGTAGAACGGATACTGCTCGGTGACGCCCCAACGCTCGTTGATCATGTTCCCGAAGTTCTCGATGTCCATGTACAGCTTGACCTTGCCGGTCGGCAGGAACGGCACGGGCAGTTCTTGCGACAGACGGAGGTCAACCGTGGTCACGGCGGCGCTGCGGAAGGCGTTCCGCGGCGCGATCGAGCCGGCGTATTTGATCAGGCCGGTGTTCTGCAGGAAGGCGTTGAAGTCCGCCAGACCTTGAGCGCTGCCCAGGTTCCCGGAGTAGGTGATGCGCGGGTCGCTGGTGGCCGTGACGAGGCCGTTGGCGTCGGTCTGCGGCACGTAGAACAGCTGGTTTCCGGTGCCCAGGGCGTTCGAATACGACTGCGGCACGGCGTTGCCGAAGTCGTTGTCGAAGTTCGAGGTGCGGCTGCTGTGGTAGACGTAGGAGAACGGCAGGCCCGAACGGCGCTGGGCGAAGACGTTCACCGAGGTCTCGTTGTCGCCCCACAGTTCACGGGCCCAGCTGACGTTGACCGAGGCGCGGTGACGCACCTCATAGTCGGAGGTCGCCAGTTCCGGGTTGTTGTGATCGGCGGAAGCGAAGCGGACGTACGAGGAGTCCGGCTGCGACGAGGTCATCGGATTGCCGTCTTCGGCGTCCGTGAAGGTGTAGCTCGCACGAACGTCGAAGCCTTCGAACACGCCCCCGGTCCAGCTCTTCTGGGCCGAAATGGCGGCTGACGCCGAGTGGCCGCCGTCGTCCAGGTTGGTCAGCATCAGGTCGAACTGGTTCGCGCCGATGGTGCCGATGGTCGAGCGTCCGTAGACCGGACGGCCGTCGGGCGCGAAGCCGGTGCGCACGGCGCGCAGGTCGGTATAGTACAGCGCGTTCTCGAACTGATTGTAGATGACGTCAGCCTGCAGGCGGAAGTCCTCGATCAGCGGCAGGTAGACGTCCTTGCCGACGGTCAGATTGTACTTCCAGGCGCTCGGAATCTTGAAGTCCGGATCCAGGGCGACGACGTTGCCGTTACCCGGAGTGAAGGTGCAGCCGAGGCCGGCGGGAACCTGAGTCAGGTCGGTGATGCCGGTGGCGACGCGCGCCGGACCGCCATTGGGGCCGGTGGCGCTGGTCGGGCCGCAATCGGCGTTGGTGATGCGGACGCCATCGTTGCCGAAGGGGTTGCCGATCTGAACATTGGTGCCGATGGCCGAGAACCGGCCGATGCCGCCGGAGACAGTCCAGTCGCCGGGCGTCCAGTTGAAGCCGAAGCGCGGCATGAACAGGTCGCGCCCATCGACGGTGGCGTTGTTCTCGAAGCCCTGACGCGAGACGAAGTTGGCGTTGCGGACCGGCGCGTCGTCGGTCGCGAACCAGTCGTAACGCACGCCCAGCGAAACACGCAGATCGTCGGTCAGCTGCATCGTGTCTTCGGCGTAGGCCGAGGACAGATCGTATCCGAACTCGACCGCGCCGTCGCGGGCGGTGCCGAAGGCGGCGGGAACGGTGCCGCCGGCCGGGTCAACCGCGCCGCGCAGGAAGAAGTTGTAGCTCGAAATGGTGCCCGACTGGAAATCGGCCCAGCTCTGGAAATTCCAGGTGCCCAACGACTGCGAGACGAAGACGTTGAGGAAGTCGCGACGCTCGTTGCGCAGGCCGAACAGCAGGTCATGCATGCCGACGTTGTAGCGGCCGATGCCCTCCAACGCGGTGCTCTCGGTATAAAGGTAGTTGTCGTGACGGAAATTGTCCGCGCCGAACTGGATCTGCGGGGTGCCCGAGCCGGTCAGGACGCCCGGCAGGTCGGCGACGTTGACCGTGACCTGGCCGACCGAAAGGCCGCCAACCGGACGCGAATCGGTTTCGGTTTCCTTGTAGGCGTAGCGAAGCTCGGTCGAGAAAGAGGGCGTCCACTGAGAGTTCAGCTGGGCGTTGTAGGTGGTAAGGCGCTCGTCCTTGATCCACTGGGTGGTCTCGAGACCCACGCGCGGCTGGCCGGTGCTGCTGCCGTTCGAGAAGGCCGACGTCGAGCTGCCGTTGAACGAGGTGCCGACCGTTTCCTGGTAGGTGACGGCCAGGCGGTGGTCGTCGTTGATGTTCCAGTCGATCTTGCCGAGATATTTCTCGTCCCTGACCGGCGGGGCCACGCGGACGAAGGAGCCCGGATCGTAGCCGTAGCGCGACTCGGTGAAATCGCGGAAGGTGGCGATGGCGTCCGCGGTGACGCGCGGGATTTCCGAGGTGAAGCCGGCGTCGGTCGGGCCTTCATCCAGCGAGAACTCCGACTCGAACAGTTCGTACGAGGCGAAGAAGAACAGACGGTCCTGAATGATCGGGCCGCCCAGGGTCGCGCCCCAGGTCTTCTCGTCGAAGACGCGCTGATAGGGGATGCGGTTCCTGAGGCCAAAGGCCGGGTTCGGCGCGTTGTTGACCCGCGTGCGGTTGTCATAGCCCCAGTAGCGATCGCCCAGCATGCTGTCGTCGCTCTTCTCGTAGAAGGCCGAGCCGCTGAAGGTGTTGGTGCCCGACTTGGTCACGGCGTTGATCGCGCCGCCGATGAAGCCGTTGTTGATGACGCTGAACGGCGCCACGGAGACGTTCACGGCCTGGACCGCGTCCAGCGAGATCGGGGAGCGCTGGGTCGGGTAGCCGTTGCCGTTCAGGCCGAACTCGTCGTTCTGGCGGATGCCGTCGACGGTCAGCTGGTTGAGGCGGGTGTTGGTGCCCGCGAAGGACAGGGCGTCGTCGTTCGACGGGTCGATGGTCGCGAACGGGTCGAGGCGGGCGACATCCTTGAGGTCCCGGCTGATCGACGGCAGCGACTGCACCGTGTCAGCGCTATAGTTCGAGGCCGAGCCGAAGCCGAAGTCGTTCGCGAAGCGCTGGCCGGTGACGACCACGTCTTCCACGGTGGCGGAGCTCGAATACAGGACGATCTCAGCGTTGGCCGGATCGCCGACGCCGATCGCGCCGAGCTCGGTGGAGCCCTCGCCGTCCGCGCTGGTCGCGGACACGGTGTAGGGACCGCCGACGCGCAGGCCGCGCGCCGAGAAGAAACCGTTGGAGTCGGCGACGGTGGTCGCCGTCGTGCCGGTTGGCTGGTGGGTCAGGGTGATGGTCGAGCCTGCGACGGGCGCGCCCCCCTCGGTCGTCACGCGGCCGCGGATCGAACCCGTGGTTTCCTGCGCGTACACGGCGCTGGACATGGCCAGCGTGGTCATGAGGGCGGTCGTCGCCCAGAACGCGCGTTTGCGGTTCGTCATTGTCATCTATCCCCGATGAAGATGGGCGCGAACGCCCGCGGACCGACCCTCGGCCGGTTGAAAGCCCGCTCCCTCTACGGCTCACGTCGGAATTTGAGACGACAGTCCTGTGACAGTGAGATGACAGCCGGAGCCGGTGGCGCAAGAGACACAGTGCTGTGGGCAGTTGTCCGATGCGGACCGGACAAAGCAAAACCGCCGGCCCCGTGAGGGACCGGCGGCTCTGGTCTTGTGTTGCGCCCGCCCTGGCCCGGAGGCCGGAGCGGTCGACGTCAACTGTTTTAGAAGTTGATGCCGATGGTGGCGCGACGGTTCAGAGGCTCGCGAACGCCGTCGGCGGTCGGGCGGGCCAGGGCGGTTTCGCCCTTG
>JAXHTU010000157.1:0-3939 GCA_034189955.1 Pseudomonadota bacterium
CCGGATCAGGCCGCGCTGTCGGGCGAGGCCTTCTTGGACGGACAGAAAAAATGGGGCGGGCCCGGCGACGGGCCCGCCCTTTTTCTTGTCCGCGAACGGGTCTAGCCGCGGGGGTGCAGGTTGGTCTCCTCGGCCTTCTCCTTGGCCTCGTCGCGCACCGCGGGGCTGGGCCCCGACTTGGGCGCCTCGACGGCCGGGGCCGGCTCCGGGGTCGAGGCGACGGGTATGTCCTGACCCGTAGACCGGCCGGGCGATGCCGTGGTCGTCGAAGAAGCGCCGGCCGCCTCGGCGGCCATGGTGTCGACCGCCGCTTCCGTCGCGGCTGGGGCTTCAGCGGTCTCGGCGGCCGGCCGCTGGCAGGCGGCCAGGGTGAGGGCTGTGGCCGCGCAGATGATCAGGGTTCGCATGGTGGGTTCCTCCCGGTTGCTCTGTCGTAACGGTCAAGCTGGCGTGGAGTTGCTGCGGCGGTCTGGCTGATGCGTCCGCGCCACAGGAGCGGGCGGCGCGATTTTCCGTCGCCTGGGCGAATCGGCGCACGTTTCCGCTCCGTTGAGGGCGAGGCTCGCCCATTGGCGCCGCGAGGGGCTCTGTGGATGGAATGCTGCGACGCCGAGCGGCGACGCTTGAACCCGGCGCGCGCGAAACCACATACTCATCCGAAGGTCGCCAAATGGCGGGCCGAGTCGAAACGGTGGAGCACAGGCGCTCCCAACGCCGACGAGGCGGGTCCGAGATCAACGAGGACCCCGCTGGAAAGTATGCATCATGTCCGAGACCAAAACCCTGCCCGTCCTGCCGCTGAGAGACATCGTCGTCTTTCCGCACATGGTCGTGCCGCTGTTCGTGGGACGCGAGAAGTCCGTCAGGGCGCTCGACGAGATCATGAAGGGCGAGAAGCAGATCCTGCTCGCCACCCAGAAGAACAGCGTCGATGACGATCCCCAGGCCGACGCCATCTATCCGACGGGCGTCCTGGCCACCGTGCTGCAGCTGCTCAAACTGCCGGACGGCACGGTCAAGGTGCTGGTCGAAGGCAAGAGCCGCGCGCGCCTGACCAAATTCACCGACCGCACCGAGTATTTCGAGGCCGAGGCCGTCGAGATCGCCGACGAGCCGGGCGAGCCCGCCCAGTCGGAGGCCCTGCTGCGCGCGGTGATCGAGCAGTTCGAAAACTATGTGAAGCTGAACAAGAAGGTGCCGCCCGAGGCGCTCAGCTCCATCCCCCAGATCACCGATCCGTCCAAGCTGTCGGACTCGGTCGCCGCCCATCTGTCGGTCAAGATCGCCGACAAACAGGGCCTGCTGGAGACCATCTCGGTGCCGTCGCGGCTGGAGAAGGTCTACGGCCTGATGGAGGGCGAAATCTCCGTCCTGCAGGTCGAGAAAAAGATCCGTTCGCGCGTGAAGCGTCAGATGGAGAAGACCCAGCGCGAATATTATTTGAACGAGCAGATGAAGGCGATCCAGCGCGAGCTGGGCGAGACCGACGACAGCCGTGACGAGATCATGGAGCTGGAGAAGCGCATCCGTAAGACGCGCCTGTCCAAGGAAGCCCGCATCAAGGCCGAGGCCGAGGTCAAGAAGCTGCGCAATATGAGCCCGATGTCGGCCGAGTCGACGGTGGTGCGGAACTATCTCGACTGGCTGCTGTCGATCCCGTGGGGCAAGACCAAGGGCAAGGCGATCGATCTCGACAAGGCCGAGGCCATCCTCGAGGAGGACCACTACGGCCTCGAGAAGGTCAAGGAACGGATCATCGAGTATCTGGCGGTGCAGTCGCGCACCAACAGCCTGAAGGGCCCGATCCTGTGCCTCGTCGGCCCTCCGGGCGTCGGCAAGACCTCGCTGGCCAAGTCGATCGCCAAGGCCACCGGCCGGGAATACATCCGCATGTCGCTGGGCGGCGTGCGCGACGAGGCCGAGATCCGTGGTCACCGCCGGACCTATATCGGTTCGATGCCGGGCAAGATCATCCAGTCGATGAAGAAGGTGAAGACGACCAACGCCTTCATCCTGCTCGACGAGATCGACAAGCTCGGCGCCGACTGGCGCGGGGACCCGTCGTCGGCCCTGCTGGAGGTGCTGGATCCGGCGCAGAACAATGCGTTCGGCGACCACTATCTGGAGGTCGATTACGACCTGTCCAACGTCATGTTCGTGACCACGGCCAACAGCCTGAACATGCCCCAGCCGCTGATGGACCGGATGGAGATCATCCGGGTGTCGGGCTACACCGAGGACGAAAAGGTCGAGATCGCCAAACGTCACGTCCTGCCCAAGGTGACCGAGGAGAACGGGCTCAAGCCGGCCGAGTTCGTCGTGCCGGACGAGCAGATCCGCGACCTGATCCGCTACTACACCCGGGAAGCCGGGGTGCGGTCGCTGGAGCGGGCCCTCGGCGGTCTGGCCCGCAAGTCGGTGCGTGAGATGGTCAGGACCAAGGCGCTGTCCATCACCATCGACGACGCCAAGCTGGCCGAGTTCGCCGGGGTGCGTAAGTTCCGCTACGGCGAAACGGACGAGGAGGATCAGGTCGGCATCGTCACCGGCCTGGCCTGGACCGAGTTCGGCGGCGAAATCCTGACGATCGAGGCGATCAAGATGCCGGGCCGCGGCCGCATGACCGTGACCGGCAACCTCAAGGAGGTGATGAAGGAGTCCATCTCCGCCGCCGCCTCCTATGTCAGGGCCCGTTCGCTCAGCATCGGCGTCAAGCCGCCGGCGTTCGAGAAGACCGACATCCACGTGCACGTGCCCGACGGCGCGACGCCCAAGGACGGTCCCTCGGCCGGGGTGGCCATGACCGTGGCCATGGTCTCGGTCCTGACCGGCATCCCGATCCGCAAGGACATCGCCATGACCGGCGAGATCACCCTGCGCGGCCGGGTCACCGCCATCGGCGGCCTGAAGGAGAAGCTGCTCGCGGCCCTCCGCTCGGGCATCAAGACGGTGCTGATCCCGGAAGAGAACGAGAAGGACCTCGCCGACGTGCCCGACAATGTGAAGGGCGCGCTGGAGATCATCCCGATCAAGACCGCCGACGAGGCCCTCAAATGGGCCCTGACCGGCGAGCTGACCCCGGTCGAATGGGACGAGGCGACCGATCCGCTGCCGGCCCCGCCGCCGATCCAGGATGTCGGCACGGTTCCGGCCACGCACTGACGGTCTGAAGCCGACAAAAAGAAACCCCGCCCGGAGCGATCCGGGCGGGGTTTTTCTTCAGCGCTGGACGACCTCGCAGAACACCAGCCGGTGACCGTCGACCGTGGTCACGCCCATCTCGCGCAGGCCCCAAGGTTTGGTGGTCGGGCGGGAGGTGATGAGGGCGCCGCGCGGGACGATTTCGTCGTGATAGGCGTCGATCCCCTCGACGAAGATCCGCGCCACCCACGAATGATCGCCCAGTTCGCCGGCCGGCGTGGCGTCGGTGCACTCGCCCAGATCGAACCGCACCGGCCCCCGCTGCACGAACCGCCAGCCCGGCGCCGGGATGTCCAGCGGTTCGAAGCCGAGCGCCTCGATATAGTGACGCGCCGAGGCCTCGACGTCAGGGACGGCGAGGACGTGGCAGGTCTGGGTGAAGCGGGCGGTCATTGGGCTCTCCGGAGCGACGGCGCCGGGAGGCTACACCCGGCGCCGTCGCGGAGAACAGGGGTCAGAGGCTGTCGACCATCACCAGTTCGGCGTCGGCGGTGGCCGTGATGGTGATCTCGGCCTCGTCCTTGATGGCGGCGCCGTCGCGGGCGTTCAGGGCCACGCCATTGACCTCGACCGCGCCGACGGCGGGGACCAGATAGGCGTGACGGCCCTCGGCGAGGCTGTAGGTCAGGCTTTCGCCGGCGTTCAGCGTCGCGCCCAGCACGCGGGCGTCGGCGTTGATCGTCAGGGCGTCGTCGGTCGCATCGCCCGACGCCAGCACCGGCCAATTCTCGGTGCTGG
>JAXHTU010000158.1:0-3907 GCA_034189955.1 Pseudomonadota bacterium
GTCGGGCGGCCGAAGATGGACACGGCCACGCGCAGGCGGGCGTTGTCCTCGTCGACGCTCTCGACCTGGCCGTCGAAGCTGGCGAACGGGCCGTCGATGACCTTGACGGTCTCGCCGATGTCGAAGCGGATGGTGGGCTTCGGACGCTCGACGCCCTCTTCCACGGCGCCGATGATGTTCTGGACCTCACGCTCCGAGACCGGCAGCGGCTTGGTGCCGCCGGCGGCGCCGAGGAAGCCCGTCACCTTCGGGGTGTTCTTGACCAGGTGATAGGCCTCGTCGGTCATCTCCATCTTCACCAGCACATAGCCGGGGAAGAATTTGCGCTCGGAATTGACCTTCCGCCCGCGGCGGATCTCGACGACGTCCTCTGTCGGCACCAGGATTTCCGAGAAACAGTCCTCCAGCCCCTGCTGGCGCGCCTGGTCCGTCAGGTGCTGCGCCACCTTCTTCTCGAAGTTCGAATAGGCGTGGACGATGTACCACTTGTGGCGCGGATTGGCGGGCTTGGCGGCGGGGGCGGCGTCGGTCATGGGCGGTCTCTTACTGGCCGATAGCCAGGATGTTGCGCGAGGCGAAGGCCAGGCCGGTGTCCACCAAGAAGAAGAAGATGGCGGCGATCGTGACCATGATGAAGACCATCACCGAGGTGATCCAGGTCTCCTTGCGGCTCGGCCAGACGATCTTGCGCCCTTCGGCCCGGACCTGGCTGATGAACTGCGGAATGGTGACCCGCGGCTTCTTCGGCGCGTCGGCCGCCACGGCGGCGCCCGCGATGGCGGGCTGGGCGGTCTGGGGGCGGCGCCCCGGGGTCTTGGCCTTGGCCATAGTCATTCCGTCAAAGAATTGATCCTGCCGCCCCCAGATAGGAAGCCCTATCCGGCGGCGACAGGGGAAATGGCAGGAGTTGGGGGACTCGAACCCACGACCCCCGGTTTTGGAGACCGGTGCTCTACCAGCTGAGCTAAACTCCTGGAGTGATCACAGCGCGCCCCGAAGGACGCATGTGATCGCCAGACCGGGGCGTATGCCCGACGCCGTGCGGGTTTTCAAGGGCGGAAGGGTCAATCGTCGTGGTGCGCCGCCACGGCGTTCGCCTCGTCCTCGGGCCTGACCACCTGTTTGAACAACAGCTTGTCGATGCGCCGGTCGTCCATATCGATGATCTCGACCTCGAACCGCCCGACCTGCAGGATCTCGCCCTCGTCCGGCACCCTCGAGAGCTGGTGCAGCACCAGGCCGGCGACGGTATGGAAGCCCTCGGCCTCGCCGAAATCCTCGCCCAGGGCGTCGGCCAGCTCCTCGATGTCGGCCTGGCCGTCGACCAGCCAGCTTCCGTCCTCGCGCTGACGGATATAGGCCTCGTCCTCGTCGTGGCTCTCGTCGAAATTGCCGGCGATCATTTCCAGCAGGTCGGTCGCGGTCACCACGCCTTCGAAGGCGCCGTACTCGTCCACCAGGAAGGCCATGTGGACCCGCGAGGCCTTCATGATCCCCAGCGCCTTCAGCACCGAGGTCGACTGCGGAATGAAGGCCGGCGTCTGCACCAGCCGCTCCACATTGAACTCGCCATTGTCCAGCAGGCTGTCCAGCAAGTCCTTCTTGTGAACCACCCCCAGCGGATTATCGACATCGTTCTCGCGCGCCACGACGATGCGCGAATAGGGGCAGGTGCGGACTTCCTGACGCAGCTGTTCCTCGGTGTCGTCCAAGGCGATCCAGAACACCTCGTGACGCGGCGTCATGGCCACGCGGATGGGGCGGTCGCCGAGGCGCAGGATCTCCTCGATCATCTCCTGCTCTTCGGGCTCGATCAGACCCGAGGCCGTGCCCTCGGCGATCATCGTCTCGACCTCTTCCTGGGTCACGTCGGAGCCGTCGCGGTCCTTGACGCCCAAGACCTTGAGGATGGCCGAGGTCGAGGCGGTCAGCACCACCACGAACGGCTTCAGCACGATGGCCACGGTCGAGATCGGGGCCGCCATCTTGGAGGCGATCGATTCCGGGAAGATCAGCGCCAGCCGCTTGGGCACCAGCTCGCCGACGATCACCGACACATAGGTGATGAAGACGATGACCAGGACGGTCGAGAACACCTCGGTATAGGCGGCGACGGCGGGGAAGGCCGCCTCGAGGATCAGGTTCAGCTCGCCGGCGATGGCCGCCTGGCCATAGGCGCCGGCGGCGATGCCGATCAGGGTGATGCCCACCTGGACGGCCGACAGGAAATGGGTCGGATCCTCGGCGAGCTTGAGGGCCTTGCGGGCTCCGCGATCCCCGCGTTCGGACCGGCTTTGCAGCTTGGATTTGCGGGAGGACACGACCGCGAGTTCGGTCATGGCGAACAGGCCGTTCAGCACCACGAGCAGCAGTACGACGGCGATGGCGATGGCTAACATCTAGCAGGAGCGGGACCGACGCGGCGCGACAGTCGGCGTCCGCGGGATTCATGATAGGGGGGATTTCGCCCCTCCGCCACGAATTCCTTCGCGATCAGCGGGTCCGGCCGATTTCGGCCGAGCCGTAGGCTCCGCGCGAAGCCCCGTCGTCCGGCGCCGTGGCGCAGGCGGACATCCCGATCAGGGTGCCGATGAACAGGCCGATCCGAAGCGCGCGCCGCATGATTAACAAATCCCTAACGTCCGATCTGTGAACGTAGGCTCCCGATCGCCGGTTCCCGCAAGCCTCCTCGCCCGCCCCGAGAATCCTCGGGTCAAAGGATCGCGGGGGCGTCCCGGTCGCTCGTCGGGAAGATCAGACGGCTTCGGACGCCGCGGTCGAGGCCGGTCATTTCGAACCGCCCGCCCAGTTGCCGCGCCATGCTGTGGACGATGCGCAGGCCGAGGGATTGGACCCGGGCGGGATCGAACCCGGGCGACAGACCCGCTCCGTCATCGGTCACGGTCAGCACCGCCTCGGGCCCCTCCATCGACAGATCCACCCTCACCACCCCGGCGCGGTCGGAGAAGCCATGCTCGAGCGCGTTGTTGACGCACTCCAGCATGATCAGGCTGACCGGCGTCGACTGGTCCTGGGACAGCGGGCGCTCGCCGCCGGTGACGGTCAACTCGACGTCGGTCCGCCCCGCCGCGTCGAGGGCGTCGTCGAGCAGGTCGCGGGCGAAGACCGCGAACGGCAGGGCCTGCCCGTTGGCGTCATGCAGACCGCGCTGGACCTTGGCGATCAGGGCCGTGCGCCCCCGCGCCTCCTGCAGGCCGCGACGGGCGTCCGGGTCGGACGTGTGCTGGGCCTGCAGCGCCAGCATGGCCGACACCACCTGAAGGTTGTTGCTGACCCGGTGCTGGATCTCCCGCGACAGCAGATCCCGGCTCTCCGCCAGCTCCCGGCTGTGCTCGATCTCGGCCTCCGCCCGGCGGCGCTCGCGGTGCATGCCGTCGATGAAGAAGATGTCGACCGCCACCACGAAGGCGTAGAACAGGAGGGCGAGCCCCGTCGCCGCGTTCAGCTCGAAGCCCGGTGGGCCGATGAAGAACCACCACGCCGTGAGCCCCGACAGGACCGCCGTCAGCAGGCCGGCGCGCAGACCGGCCAGATAGGTCGCCACCACGACGGCTGGAAAGAAGGTCAGGTAGGGAAAGCCGGGCGGAAACTGGTGATCGAGGCCCAGCCGCACCAGGAAGGCGATCAGCCAGACACCCACGGCCAGACCGTAGGCGGCGAGCGGATGGGGGATCCTGTGGTCTGGGTCCAACTCGGCATTCCGGTAAGCAGCGCCGCGTCGGCGGAGTCATCAGTCCCCGTGTCGACGGCGTGGGTCAAGCGACGAAAACGGCCCCCGGATCGCTCCGGGGGCCGTTCTGACGTCTGTGCGGCCTATGCTCGCCTCGCGGAGGCTTGCGGCTTGAGGCCGGTCTTCGTGATCCCGACTATTCGGTGATCTTGGAAA
>JAXHTU010000159.1:0-3902 GCA_034189955.1 Pseudomonadota bacterium
GCCACAGCGTGATCTCCGGTGCGTGGGGCACGGGCTGGAGGCGGGTGTTGGCGAGGATGAAGGCGGCGGGGTCGACGATGCGGGTCATGTTCGATCTCGCCGACGGGATGAGGCCTGGGCGCCGTTATCCAGCCTCGATGAAGGGGTCGGCCAGGAGGTAGCCCGTGGCGAAGGCGATGAAGAGGATCTGCGCCACCAGAACCAGAAAGAGCCAGTGTTGTCTGACAAAGGAGATGAGTCGCAAGCCGCTGCTCCGGTCCGGGCGAGGCAGAACCGCCGGGCATGGAAAAGGTTCACGGCGGCGGCGGCCTTGACCGACGTGTCAGTGACGCCTGACATAAAGTCAGGTTGACATGACAAATCCCCAGTGTAAGGTAAGCATGACATCGCGTCAGGAGGACTTGTCATGTTGAACGTCTGGAAAACAGGAACGGCGGCGCACAGGCGGTATGTGATCCGCACCTTCGCCTTCATGATTCCGTACATGCTGATCTGCATCTCGATGATGGTGACGGATGCCTTCGACGAGGTGATCGGCAAGCCCGCCGCATGGGGTCTGGCCGCCGCCGTCTCGGCTCCGGTGATCGGCCAGCTGTGGGCCACCCTGAGCCTGATCCGCGAAAGCGACGAGTTCGTCCGCGCCGTGACGGCCAAACAGTTCATCGTCGCCGCCGGCCTGGCCATGGCCGCGGCCACCTTCTGGGGCTTCGCCGAGACCTTCGCCAATGCGCCGCACCTGCCGGGCTGGCTGGTCTACGCCGCCTTCTGGGCCTTCTTCGGCTGCGTGACGCCGTTCATCCGGACGTCGAACTGATGAAGAACCGGCTGAAGCTGCTGCGCGTCGAGCGCGGCTGGACCCAGGAACAGCTGGGTCAGGAACTCGGCGTCTCGCGGCAGGCCGTGAACGCGCTGGAGACCGAGAAGCACGATCCGTCGCTGGACCTCGCCTTCCGCATCGCCGTGCTGTTCGCGCGGCCGGTGGAAGAGATTTTCGAAAACCCCCACGGCTGACCTCTGTCAGCATAACCTTACAAGGATAGAGACCATGATGTTCATGTCCCGACATGGCGGCGGCCGCACCCTGCGCGCCTTCGCCCTCGCCTCCGCCGTGGCCCTCGCCGCCGGGGGAGTGGCCCTGGCCGCCCGGGCCGAGGCGGCTCCCGTCGCCGCCGTCCAGAGCGCCTTCGCCTCGGACCGGCTGTCGGTCGAGGTGGTGGGCAGCGGCCCCGATGTGATCCTGATCCCCGGCTTCGCCTCCTCGCGGGAGGTGTGGCGGGCCGAGGCGGAGCGGCTGAAGGCGACGCACCGGGTGCATCTGGTGCAGCTGGCCGGGTTCGCCGGCGAGCCGTGGACGCACGGGGACGGGCCGTTCATCGCGCCGATGGTCGGCGAGCTGGCCCGCTACATTCGCGAGACCGGGCTGGAGCGGCCGGCGGTGATCGGCCATTCGATGGGGGGGCTGACCGGGGTGCTGCTGGCGCAGGGTCATGCCGATCTGGTCGGCAAGGTGATGAGCGTCGACAGCCTGCCGTTCTTCAGCGCCCTGTTCGGGCCGACGGCGACGGCGGAGACCGCCCGGCCGTTCGCCGACCAGGCGGCGGCGGGCATTCTCGCCGCGGACGAAGCGGGCTTCGCCAGCCAGCAGGGCCAGACGGCGATCGGCCTGGCCCGGGATCCGGCGACGCGCGAGGCCATGGTCGCGTGGTCGATGGCTTCGGACCGGCGGGCGATGGCGACGGCGATCGGCGAGGTCATGACCACCGACGCCCGGCCCGGGCTGGCGACGATGACCACGCCGGTGTGGGCGGTCTACGCCTCGGACGCCGACGGCGGCGCGCCCGCGGCCATGGCCGACGGGCTGTGGGGCCGGGAGTATGCGGCCCTGCCGGGGGTCAAGCTGGTGCGGGTCGATGGGTCGCGGCATTTCATCATGGCCGATCAGCCGGCGCGGTTCGCGGAGATCGTCGACCAGTTCCTCGCCCCCTAGGCTGTGGGTTCCGGCGCGGCGGCGAGGGCGGGGGTCACATCCCCCGCCTTCGTCAATTGGCCGCCGAACTCGCCGGCGTAGGCGGTGGCCAGCAGCGAGCGGAAGACGGTCGCCGGAATGGCCAGCTCATAGCCGCCCTCGACATAGGGGCCGGCCTGGTAGGGGCCGATCAGGAAGGTCAGGCCGGCCGCCTTGCCCGGCGCGTCGCCGGGGGTCAGGACGAAGGCGGTGGTGGCGACGCGCGGGCAGGCGAACGGCTTGCTGTCGAAGGTCAGGGAGCCGCCGCCCGGGACGCGGGCGCGTTTGGCGGTGTTGAGGGCCGAGCACAGGGCCTGGTCGAGCGGGGTCAGGTCGGCGCCGCTCCGGAACAGGTCGGCGAGGCCGATCTGGCGCTTGAGCGCCTTGTCCCACAGGATGCCGCTGGTCAGGGTGTTGGGGTGGGCGCCGCCGGAATAGTCGAACGAGGACCGCTTCAGGCTGAGCAGCTTGCCGGTCTCGGCGGCGGCGGTGAGGGTGACGGCGTTTTCGTATTTGGGCCGGTCGGTCGGGGCCCCGGCCTCGGTCAGTTCGCCCTGCGCCCCTTCGGCGAACTGTTTCAGCTTGCGCACCTCCTCGGCATAGAGGCGGGCGTGCAGGTCGGGATGGGCCTTGAGCGCCTCGGGCAGGGCCAGGCGGACATCGGCGTACGGCGTCTTCGACTCATAGCCGGGAGGCGCGGCGGCGTCGGCCGGGGTGACCAGGGCGGCGGCGTCGGTTCCGGCGGCCGGGGCGTCCGGAGCCTCGGGCTCGCGGTTGCAGGCGGCGAGGCTCGCCGCCACGGCGGCGGTCAGGAGCAGGAAGCGAAGCGGGCGGGCCATGCGGGAGTCCTTCAAAGCGGAAGCGGAACCGAGCCGAGAATGATGGCGAGAAGCAGGATGAGGCCGGCGTCACGATTGGACCGGAACAGCCGCAGCGCAAGCGCGCCGTCGTCGGGGCGGACGTCGCGGGCCTGACGGGACAGATGGGCGGCCCACGGCAGGAGGGCGACGTAGAACAGCGGGCCGAGGCCGGCGGCGGCGCCGGCGGCGAGGGTCAGGAGCACGGTCAGCAGGTAGAAGACGCCGACGCCGCGCCGGACGTTGGCGCCGAGGCGGCGGGCCGAGGATCTGACCCCGACCATGGCGTCGTCCTCGAGGTCCTGCAGGGCGTAGATGGTGTCGTAGCCGAGGGTCCAGAAGACGCCGCCGGCGTAGAGGAGGAGGGCGGAGAGGGCGAGGTGGCCTTGCGCATCGACCGCCATGCCCACCGTGTACCACTCGCCGGTCGCGACGAGGATCTGGCCGACGCCCCACAACAGGAACGGCAGTCCGCCCACGGCCGCCGCGAACCCCATCAGGGCGCCCCAGTTGAAGGTCAGGCCGAGCCAGGCCTGGGGCCACCAGGTGATACGCTTCATGAAGGGGTAGGCGGCGACGAGGGCGAGGGAGGCGACGCCGAGCCCGACGGCGGTCAGGTTCAGCGTCAGCAGGATCAGCAGGCTGACGAGGCTGCAGCCGACGACGAAGGCCCAGGCCTGTTTCACCGAGATGCGGCCCGAGGGGATGGGGCGCAGGGCGGTGCGGGCGACTTTCGCATCGATGTCGCGGTCGACGATGTCGTTGAAGGCGCAGCCGGCGGCGCGCATCAGACAGGCGCCGAGGGCGAAGCCGAGGAACAGCCAGGCGGTGTAGAGGTCGGGCGTCTGGCGATACTGCCCGAGGGCCAGGGCGATGCCCTGCCAGCCGGGCAGGAGCAGCAGCCAGATGCCGATCGGCCGGTCGAAGCGGCCGAGCCGCAGCCACGGCTTGAGGCTCTCGGGGGCATGGCGGTCCACCCAGTTCGAACCGGCGTCGGGAAGCGGGGCGGAGGTCATGGTGGAGGTTGTAGGGGGTCCGGG
>JAXHTU010000016.1:0-43056 GCA_034189955.1 Pseudomonadota bacterium
GCGCCCGCCGCCGTGGCGGCCAGCCAGCCGGCGGCGACCACCGGGCCGACCCCGGGAATGGCCAGCATGCCCAGTCCGGCCAACAGGCCCGCGCCGCCGCCCAGCGCGGCGCCGACACCGGCGCCCGTCGCCGCGCCCTCGCCGGCCTTGTTGCCGTCGTGTTCGCGCGAGGCGTCGGTCGTCCGACCCGCGACGTGCCATTGCTCGGTATTGTTCGAGACCAGGCTGATGTCGCTGGCCCGGCCGTCCTTCTCAAGACTGCGCACAGCGTCGAGCGCGTTGGAGTGATGGTCGAACAGGCGTGTGATGGTCCGCATGATTGAAATGTCCTTTCAGGAAGGCCGCGCCGGGGACAAAGCGTATCGATCTGTCAGGGCTGGCTCAGTTCATGGTTGCTTCTGAACAACGGCGCCGCCCCCGTTTCGTTCACCGTTAATCGCCGAATCTGATAACTTAGAAGCGATACTCCGATCACAACTATACTGATCTACGGTATTCTTTATTGTGAATTTTCAATTGTACAGACGATCTATATATACTTTCCCCGGTAAGATTTGATAGCCGTCAGCGCTTCAAGACGCTTCGGAACAAACGCCCTCGCGGACGATTAGGATCAGCCCTTGGCCGCTGCTGGGTAGACCAGCCGGTCGGCTGCGCCTGGACCTTGAACATGAGCGAGACCGCCCGCCCCTCCCCTGGCCTCGACGCGAGCTTCGTGCACAAGGCGCTGTTCGTCGCCGGTCTGATCGTTCTGATGGCCCTGGTGTGGAAGCTGGCCAATGTCCTGCTGCTCGCCTTCGCCGCCGTCATCATCGCGGTGCTGGTCCGCAGTCTCGCCGACCCGATTCGCGAACGTACCGGTCTCGGCACGGGCCCAAGCCTGATCCTGGCGTCGCTGTCCATCCTCGCGGTGCTGGCCGGGTCCGGCTGGCTGTTCGGCTCGACGGTCGCGTCCCAGGTCGACGCCCTCGCCGACCGCATTCCCCGCTCGCTGGCGGAACTAGAGGCCCTTCTAGCGACCTTGCCATTCGGTTCGCAGCTGGCCGTTCAGCTGGACGGCGCGGGTGCCGCTCCTGACCTGCAGAGCATGGTCGGGCGGGTGAGCGGCTATGTGGTGTCGGTGATCGGCGCGGGAGCAAATCTGCTGCTCGTCGTGTTCGCCGGACTGTTCTTCGCCGCCCAGCCGGGTCGCATGAGAGACGGCTTGCTGCTGCTGGTTCCGCCGCGACCGCGCGAGCCGATGCGCGAGGCCGCCAACGAGAGCGGCCGGGCCCTGCGACTCTGGCTGGCGGGGACGCTGGCCGACATGGTCGTGGTCGGAGTGCTCACCGGCGTCGGGACAGCCCTCATCGGTTTGCCGTCGCCGATCGCGCTTGGCCTGTTCGCCGGCCTCGCCGCCTTCGTGCCGATTGTGGGGCCGATCGTCTCCGTCGTGCCGGCGGTGCTTCTCGCGCTGGACCAGGGACCGCAAATGATCCTGCTGACGGTTGGGGTCTATTTCCTCGTCCAGCAAATCGAGAGCAATCTGATCTACCCCTTCATCCAGAAGCGCGCCGTGGACCTTCCGCCGGTCCTGACCCTGTTCGGGGTGCTGGGTCTGGGCACGCTGTTCGGACCTCTGGGCGTTGTGTTCGCTTCGCCCCTGCTGGTGGTCGGCCTCGTCTGGATCAAGATGCTCTACATCCGAAACGCCTTGGGCGAGGACATTCCACTCCCCGGACGCAGCGACGCCGACTCCGTTTGAAGGGCTCGTTAAGGGCGGCGGGAGAGCCGGCTGGCTGACCTTCTCGTAAATCGTCAGACTCAGGACTCCGAGCGCGACAGCGACCACCACGGCCAGCCGGAACAGAATAATGGCGATGTCGATGAAGGCGCCAGCGATGCCGGCGACGCCGAGGACACCGAGCATCAGTGCGGCCACAGCGAAGATGTCTGCCCATTTGAGCATGGAGAGCCTTTCCCTGCGTGTTGGGACGTCAAGCCAACGCCAGGCCAGAACGGCGTTCCCTGGGCTACGACCGGACCGAACTCCGCGGAGTTGGCGAGCTTGGGCGCCGATGGTCGAGACCCGCTCTGGCGACCTCGCAGAGACGATCGTCCACATCGGCGGAATGATGCTGCCATAGCCGGGGCTGGGCTTACCTTTCGAACGCAGTCTGACTGACGCGCATTGTACCAATTGGTCTGTCCAACTGCTTGACAATGCCGATCCATGTGGTCAGCGTCTGCTCAACAATAATAACCATATGGCTGGGAGGCCAGGATGAAGGGCGTATTCGGGACGCGTGCGACTGCGCGCGGGATTCACGGCAGGACAATTCTTCTGGCAGGGGCGTCAGTCCTGTGTCTGGCCAGCGCCGCGCAGGCGCAGGACGCAGGCGCGCCAGGTTCGCAAAGCGAGCCCGAGACCAGCCAGATCGAGGAGGTCATCGTCACCGGCACACGGGCGACGATGCAGAGCTCGATCGAGACCAAGCGCAACTCCGCGACCATCGTCGACGCCCTGACGGCCGACGAGATCGGCGACCTGCCGGCGCTGTCGGTGGGCGATGCGATCGAGACCATCACCGGCGCGGCCACCCACCGGGAAAAGGGCGGAGCCTCCGAGATCGCCATCCGCGGCATGGGCCCCTTCCTTGGCGCCGCGACCTTCAATGGTCGTGAGGCGACCAACGGCAGCGGGGACCGGTCGGTCAACTTCAACCAGTTTCCCTCCGAGCTGATCAACCAGATCAAGATCTACAAGACCCAGCAGGCCGACCTGATCGAGGGCGGGGTCTCGGGTCTCGTCGAAATGGGGACGGTGCGACCGCTGGATTCCGGCCGCCGCCGCATCCAGGTCGAAGGCAAGATCAACTACAATCCCTACGACGAGCGGCTGCTCGATCCCCACGGTCCGGGCTTCCGCGGCACCGTCAGCCTGATCGACCAGTATGAGTTCGACGGTCTCGGCGACCTTGGCCTGTCACTGGGTTACCAGAGCAACCGGGTCACCAACCCGGAGGAGGTCTACAACGCCAGCACCACCTGGACGGCATGCGATGACAGCGTCACCGTCCTGAACAACAACTGCCCGGAAATCAGCCGGGCCGACGCCCTGGCCGGCGGCGATTTCTATCTCGTGCCCAACGCCTACACCTTCCGCCAGATCCAGGAAGACGATCAGCGTGACGCATGGTTCGGCGCCCTGCAATGGCGCCCCAATGACCGTTTCGACATTAATCTCGACTACCAGTACTCGGACCGATCCTATGACGAGGAACGCTCGGAACTGACCATCTCCGAGGCGCGGCGCGCCTTGACCGACAGGGTGGTCGACGAGAATCATGTGCTGCAGTCGGTGTCCGGATCCAGCTCGATCGAGACCAATTCGACGTTCAAGAACCGCTCGGAAACCTACGAAGGCGCCGGACTGAACGTCGCCTTCTTCGCCACCGAGGCGCTGACCCTGAAGGCCGATGTCGCCTGGTCGCACACCCTGCGCAACGAGACCGACCGGACCGTTCGTCTGCGTTCGGACAATCTCGACATCTACGGCGTGCCGACGGCAATGAACAATCAGCGCGTGCCCTACACCATGCAGTTGCATGACGGCGACGTGCCGAGTTTCACCATCGATCCGCGCTTCGACATCAACGACCACGACCTGTTCAGCGACGACGCCCGTATCCGGCGGGACCAGAGCCAGCGCGAGCACGAGATCTTCGCCGCCCGCCTGGACGCCGGCTACGAGACCTCGGGGTCGTTGTTCACCCGCTTCGACGCCGGGGTGCGTTTCTCGCAGATGACGTTCACCGATTTCGATGTCCGCGTCGAAACCACCCAGAACGACCGCGCGGTCGATCGCGAGATCAACCTCGCCTGTCGCAGGCCCTTCCCGCAGTCCGACTTCCTGTCGATGTCAGACACCAACACCATCACCAGCTGGGCCACCTTCGACGCTGTCTGCCTGTTCGAGGGCTATACCGGCGAAGAGGACACCGGCCTGCCTTCGGACCTTCGCGCCGTCGGCAACCGCGACGTCGCCGAAGACGTCTGGTCCGGCTATGTCATGGCCAGCTATGAATCCGAACTGCGCGGCCTGCCGGTGACCGGCAATGTCGGTTTGCGGGTGGTCGACACCACGGTGACCTCGACCGGACTGCGTTCGGATCTCGAGGTGATCAACAATCCGGATGGCAGCATCCGTCTGGTCGAGACCGGCGATTTCGATACGGTGGTGATCGAGCACGGGACGACGGAATGGCTCCCCAGCCTGAACGCGACCGTCGAGCTGCAGGAAGACCTGCTGCTGCGCGGCGGCCTGTTCCGCGCCATGTCGCGTCCCGCTCCCAGCGCCCTCGGCGCCGGCCGGGTGATCCAGGTCGACAGCGGCGCCGACTACGCCAACATCGCCGACGCGATCAGCAACATCAACGCCAACGGCAGCCCGCGGCTTGAGCCCCTGATGTCGTGGAACGCCGACCTGTCGCTCGAGTACTACGCCAACCGCGACTCCCTGTTCAGCCTGGCCGTCTACGCCAAGCAGTTCACCGGCGGCTTCGAGCCGATCGCCTATGATGAGACCTTCACCATCGACGGCCAGTCGGTCGTCGTGCCGGTGGTCCAGACCCGCAACAGCGACGACGAGAGCACCCTCTACGGCTTCGAGGTCACCGCGACGCACCGGTTCTCGAACCTGCCCGCGCCGTTCGACGGCCTGGGGACCAAGATCAGTTACAGCTACGCCGACCTCGATTTCGAGAATGAGGACGTCCAGCTGGGCGATGTGGTCGACGCCATCACCGGCGACGTCACGGAGGGGATCATCCCGCCGGCGGGCCTTTCCGGCATGTCCAAACATGTCCTGTCGGCGCAGCTCTACTACCAGATCGGCAAGCTCGACCTGCAGGCGATCTACAAATACCGGTCGGACTACTACCAGGACTTCGTCGGCGGGAATTCCCAGCTGCGCTATGTCCACGGGGCGGGCACGGCGGACCTGCGCGCCAGCTACGCCCTGACCCGCAACGCCCGGCTGCAGATCGAGGCCATCAACATCACCGACGAGCCGCGGATCGAGGACATGCCGGTGTGGGGCAGCACCCGCGGCTATTACGCCTATGGCAGCAAATACTATGCGAGCCTGCGTTACCGGTTCTGACCAACGAACGACGGCGCCGGACCGATTGGCCCGGCGCCGTGGTTCGGCTAGTCTTCGCGCATGAGTCAGACCCGCCTGTTCCATACCGTCGCCCGGCAGATCCTGCAGCTGATCGCCGACGAAGGCTTTGGCCCCGGGGCCAAGCTGCCCGGAGAGCGTGAACTGGCCGAGCGCTTTGGCGTCAGTCGGGTCACCGTGCGCGAGGCCGAGGTCGCTCTGCAGGCCCAGGGCCTGCTGACCATCAAGACCGGTTCCGGCGTCTTCGTCAGCGCCCCGCCGAAAGGCGACGAAATCCCGACCGTCAGCGCCTTCGAGGTCACCGAGGCCCGCTCCCTGTTCGAATCCGAGGCGGCCGCCCTCGCCGCCTCGGTGATCAAGGCCGACGCGCTCGAACGGCTGGATTATCTGGTGCGGGCCATGGACGGCAGCAATCCGGATATCGATCCCGACGCGGCCGATCGCGAGTTCCATCACGTGATCGCGGCCTCGGCCAACAACACCGCCATCCTGCACACGATCGAGACGCTCTGGCGGATGCGTACCGAGCAGCCGCAGGTGCGGGCCGTCCACGCGGCGGTCTGCGAACACGATGATTCCTCGCGCGTCGCCGAGCATGCGGCGATCCTCGACGCCCTGAAGGCGCACGATCCGGCCGGCGCCCGGCGCGCCATGCGCTTCCACTTCAACAGGCTGCTGTCCGCCATGCTCGACGCCAGCGCCCGGACGGCGATGCAGGAGCTGGAACGTCAGGTCGCGGCCAGTCGCGAACGATTCCTCATCAGCACCCTGTCCGAATAATTCGGACCAATTGGTCTAACTATTTCTAACCAAGTGGTTGGCTCCCGTGGATCGGACTGTTAGCGTCGGATCGGTCGCAAGGCCGGGGAATGAGTTCGGCGTTCAAGTCGGGCCATCGGGAGACGCTGATGATTGGTCGACTGGCCGCGCTCGCGCTGCTGCTCTGGTCCGGGACCGCGATGGCCCAGACGTCCACGCTGGTGCGTACGCCGGCGGAGTATGACCGTGCGGTTCGTGCGGCGGGACCCGGCGACAGCATCGTTCTGGCGGACGGCGTCTGGCGCGACTTCCAGGTCGTCTTCGACGCGCAGGGCGAGCCGGACAAGCCGGTCACCCTGACCGCCCAGACGCCCGGCGGCGTCATCCTCTCGGGCCAGTCGAACCTGCGCATGGCCGGCGAGCATCTGGTGGTCGCCAATCTGGTGTTCCGCGACGGCTGGTCGCCGACCGGCGAAGTCGTCTCCTTCCGGCGCTCGCGAGATCGGCGCGCCGGCCACAGCCGGGTCACCGGCCTGGTCATCGACGGCTTCAGCAAGCCCGACCGCACGGTCTCCGACCATTGGGTGGCGATGTACGGCAGCCACAACCGGTTCGATCACAGTCACCTGAGCGGCAAGACCAACGCCGGAACGACCATGGTGGTGGTGCGCGACGCCCAGCAGGGCCTCGATAACCGCCACCGCATCGACCACAACTATTTCGGCCCGCGGCCCAACCTGGGCTCCAACGGCGGCGAGACCCTGCGCGTCGGCACCAGCGCCGACTCGCTGTCGGCCTCCAACACCGTCGTCGAGAACAACTGGTTCGAAGGCTGCGACGGCGAGGTCGAGATCGTCTCGAACAAGTCGGGCGGCAACACCTATCGCGGCAACGTCTTCTTCCACTCGCGCGGGGCGTTGGTGCTGCGCCACGGCGACGGCAACCTGGTCGAGGACAACGTCTTCATCGGCGGCGGCAAGGCCCATACCGGCGGCGTCCGCGTGATCAACCGGCGCCAGACGGTGCGGAACAACTATATGGAAGGCCTGGCGGGCGAGGGCTTCGCCTCGGCCATCACCGTCATGTACGGGGTCCCCGATTCGCCGATCAACCGCTACCACCCGGTGGTCGGCGCGGTGATCGAGAACAACACCATCGTCGGCGCGCGCAGCCTGTTTCTCGGCGCCGGAATGGACGACGAACGGTCCGCGGCCCCGCGGGACAGCCGCTTCGCCAACAATCTGATCGTCAACGCCGAGGGCGAGCCCAGCCCCCTTCGCGTCCTCGGCGACCTTTCGGGGATCGCGTTCGACGGCAATGTCCAAAGCCCCGCCGTCTCGCCCGGCTTCCCGGGCGGCGTCGCGGCGCGGCCGGTCGAGCTGGAACGCGGCGCCGGCGGGCTGCTGGTCGCGCAGGGGCTGGAGGGGGTCGGCGCGCGCCGCGACCTGCGCCCGATCGCGCGGGCCGCGGTCGGCGTCGACTGGTATCCCAAGGCCGGCCAGGCCGCCCGGCTGGATTCCGGAGCCACGATCATGGTCGCCCCCGGCGAGGACCGCCTCGCCGCCGCGGCCGAGGCGGCCGGCCCCGGCGACATCCTGATGCTGGAGCCTGGTCGTCATTCGGTCGACCGCACCCTGGCCCTGCGTTCGCCGTTGACCGTCCGCGGCCCGGCTTCGAGCGAGGTCGAGATCGCCTTCTCCCGCCCGGCCCTGTTCCAGCTCGAACCGGGCGGCTCCCTGAGGCTGTCGGGCGTGACGATCACCGGTCGCGATGCGCCCGACGTGGTCGGAAACGCCGTGATCCGCATCGCCCCGGGCTCGAACGCCGCCAACTACGAACTGATCCTCGAGGACAGCCGCATCGCCGACCTGACGGTCAACCGCGGCTTCGACGTCATCTCCGCCGGCAAGGGCAGCATGGCCGATGTCGTCGTCCTGCGTCGACTGGTGGTGGAGAACATCACCGGCGCCGTCCTGTCGGCCGCCGCCGAAACCGATGACCGTGGGACCTACAACGTCGAACAGGTCATCATCGAGGACGCCGTCTTCCGCGACATCGGCGGCCCGGTGCTCGACCTGTATCGCGGGGGAACGGACGAGAGCACCTTCGGTCCGCAGCTGGCCGTCACCGGCTCCGTGTTCGAGCGGGCCGGCTCGGACCGCACGCCCGCGGTGCTGATGCGTGGCGTGCAGTCGGCCCTGTTGCGCGGCAACCGTTTCACCGACAGCGGCGCCGTGCGCTTCACCCACCGCGTGGGAGAACCGGCGCTGATCGCGGGCGACAACCTCTTCGTCAGGTCCCCGGGCCTGGATTCCGACACTCCGGTCAAGGACGCCCGATGAACCGCACCGTTTCCGTCGCCGCCCTGATGGCGGGCGCTCTGTGCCTCGCCCCCCTCCCCGGCCCCGCCTTCGCCCAGTCCTCCGCCGCCGAACGCCCGGCCGCCGACGCCGCGCCGGTTCTGGTCTCGTCCGCCGACTGGCGCGCCATGGCTGAAACCGGCGCCGGCTATCCGATGTTCGCGGCCGAGCAGGCCCGGGTCGAGCGGCTGGTCCGCGCCGCCATGACCCAGGGCGTCGACGTGCCGGTTCCCAGCGACCCCGGCGGCGGCCGCACCCACGAGCAGCACAAGCGCAACTATCAGGCGCTCTACGGCGCCGGGACCCTGTATCGGCTGACCGGCGACCGCGCCTACGCAGACTTCGCGCGGGACATGCTGCTCCAGTACGCCCGCCTCTACCCGACGCTCGGGGCCCACCCGGCCGGACGCGGACAGGTCCCCGGACGGCTGTTCTGGCAGACGCTGAACGACTCGGTCTGGCTGGTCTATGCGAGCCAGGGTTATGACGCGATCCGCGACACCCTGAGCCCGGAAGACCGCCGCACCATCGACGATCAGGTCTTCCGCCGCATGGCGCGCTTCCTGTCGGAAGAAACGCCGCAGACGTTCGAACGCATCCACAACCACGCCACCTGGGCCGTCGCCGGGGTCGGCATGACCGGCTATGTGCTGCGCGACCAGGATCTGGTCGACAAGGCCCTGACCGGCCTGTCGAAGAATGGCGAGGCCGGCTTCATCCGCCAGATCGACCTGCTGTTCTCGCCGGACGGCTACTACAGCGAAGGGCCGTATTATCAGCGGTACGCCCTGGCGCCCTTCATCATCTTCGCCCGCGCCATCGAACAAAATGAACCTGAAAGGGGCATCTTCCGCCACCGCGACGGCGTCCTGCTGAAGGCCGTCGACACCCTGATCCAGGCCAGCTACGGCGGCTATTTCATCCCGATCAACGACGCCATTCTCGACAAGGGACTGGACACCGAGGAACTGGTGACCGGGGTGGCCGTGGCCTACGCCCGCACCGGAGACGCCCGGCTGCTGTCGATCGCCGAGGCCCAGGGCCGCACCCTGCTGTCGCCCGACGGCCTGAAGGTGGCGGAGGGCCTGGCGGCCGGCGCGGCGCGGCCGTTCGATTTCCGCACGGTCCTGATCGGCGACGGCCCCGACGGCGAGAACGGCGCCCTGGCGATCCTTCGCGCCAACGGTCCCGAGGGCCAGGCGCTGGTGCAGAAGGCGACCGCCCAGGGCATGGGTCATGGTCATTTCGACAAGCTGAACTGGCTGTTCTACGACAATGGCCGGCGGGTGGTGACCGACTATGGGGCGGCGCGCTTCCTCAATATCGAGGCCAAGTCGGGCGGCATCTATCTTCCCGAGAACACCAGCTGGGCCAAGCAGACCGTCGCCCACAACACCCTGGTGGTGAACGAGCGATCGCATTTCGACGGCGTGTGGCAGACGGGCGAGGAGCATGCCCCCGAGCCGCTGCTGTTCGAAACCTCCGAAGGCACGCAGATCGTCTCGGCCCGGATGACCGGGGCCTATGACGGCGTGGTGTTCACCCGCACCCAGGCGCTTCTGGAGCACCCCGACCTGGGCCTGCCGGTGGTGGTGGATCTGTTGCGCGTCGAGGGCGACCGCCCGGCCCGCTACGACCTGCCGCTGCATTTCAACGGTCACCTGATGACCGTGGGCTATGAGGCCCAGCGCGCCGTGGCCGCCCGGCCGGTGTTGGGGGAGGCGAACGGCTATCAGCACCTTTGGGTCGACGCCTCAAGCCAGTCGTCGGCCGACACCCGCAGCCTGACCTGGCTGCTCGACGGCCGGTTCTACACCTACCGCTTCGGGGCCAGCGCGGCGTCGCGCGCCCTGCTGGTCGAGAGCGGCGCCAACGACCCGGACTTCAACCTGCGACGCGAGCCGGCGCTGATCCAGCGGGTCGACGGCCAGTCCGACGCCACCTTCTTCAGCGTGCTGGAGCCGCATGGCCGCTACGACGGTCGGGCCGAGACGGTGACAGGGGCCGAAAGTCGCATCCGCGACATCCGCCGGCTGCGCGGCGACGGCGCCGAGGTGATCGTGCTGACGCTGACCTCAGGCCGGATCCTCGCGCTCGGGATCGCCGACTCAACCGACGCGGGCCGCACGCACAGCATCTCGGCCGACGGCCAGACCTACCAGTGGTCGGGCGGCTACGCCCGGTTCGATCGAGAGAGGCCGGCGTGACCCGCGACCGGCCCGATGCGGGAGTGAGACCAATGCAGAAACGATCGGCCCTTCGCTGGGTCATCATCGGCATGATCGCCATCGCCACGGTGATCAACTACATCGACCGCAACGCCCTGGCGGTGATGTGGCCAGCGATCGCCGAAGACATCGGCGCCACCAAGGAGGACTACGCCCTCCTCGTGACCATCTTCATGGTCTTCTACGCCATCGGGCAGTTCGCCTTCGGCCGGTTGTTCGACAAGATCGGCACCCGCTTCGGCTTCGCCCTGTCGATCACCTTCTGGTCCATCTCGATCGCCCTGCACGCGGTGGCGAACTCGATCACCTCCTTCGCCGTCTTCCGCGCCCTGCTGGGCGTCTCCGAGGCCGGGGCCTGGCCGGGCGCGGTCAAGGCCAATGCCGAGTGGTTCCCGCCCCGCGAACGCGCCTTCGCCCAAGGCATATTCAACGCCGGCGCCTCGATCGGCGCCATCATCTCGGCACCCCTGATCGCCGTGCTGTTCCTGACCCTGGGCTGGAAGGGCGCCTTCCTCCTGATCGGCTGTCTCGGCCTGCTGTGGGTCCTGCCCTGGCTGGTCATCTATCGCGCCGGCCCGGACAAACACCCGTGGGTCAGCGACGCCGAACGGGTCCTGATTCTGGACGCCACGGCCGACGCCGGCGGCCCGGTCGGGCCCGTCTACACCCCGACGCTGAAGCAGATGATGTCGCACCGGCAGAGCTGGGGCATCGTCCTGTCGCGCTTCCTGCTCGACCCGATCTGGTGGCTGTTCGTCTCCTGGCTGCCGATCTATCTCGCCGAGACCTTCCATTTCGATGTCAAGCAGATCGGCATCTTCGCCTGGGTGCCCTATGTCGGCGCGATGATCGGCAGCCTGTTCGGCGGCTGGCTGTCGGGCAGGCTGATCACCTCCGGCATGGACGCCGGTCGGGCCCGCAAATGGGCCATCACCGTCGGCTGCGTGGTCATGATCCCGGCGCTGCTGGGGGCCGTGCTGGCCTCGGAACCGACCGTGGCGGTGCTGACCATCGCCGTCGTCCTGTTCGGTTTCCAGATCGCCATCGGCAACATCCAGACGCTGCCCGGCGACGTCTTCCACGGCAAGTCGGTCGGCTCCCTCGCCGGCATCGGCGGGATGGCGGCGGTGGCCGGAACCCTGATCACGACCTGGCTGGTGCCGGCGATGACGAAGGTGTCCTACGCCCCGATCTTCATCCTGGTGGCGGCGCTCGTGCCGGTCTCGCTGGCGGTGATCTGGTTCGTGACCGGCCCGGTCCGCATGGTCGACGCGCCCGACGATCCGCGTCCCTGACCTCTTCCCCTACCCTCCGTTCCCCAAGGACACGACGACATGAGTTTGCAGAACAAGGTGGCCATCGTCACCGGCGGCGGCCGAGACATCGGCCGGGCCGTCTCCCTGAAGCTGGCCGGCGAGGGCGCACGGGTTTGCGTCAACTTCGCCCATGACGAGACCAGCGCGGCCGAGACGGTGCGGATGATCGAGGCCGCCGGCGGCACGGCCATGCTGCACCGCGCCGACGTCTCGACCGGCGCGGGCGTGGACGGCCTCGTCGCGGCCACGCGGACCGCCTTCGGCGACACGGTGGACATCCTGATCAACACCGCCGGCGGCATGGTGGCGCGCAAGCCCCTGGCCGACATCGACGAGGCCTTCTTCCACACCGTCATCGATCTGAACCTCAAGTCGGTGGTGCTGATGACCCGCGCCGTCGTCCCGCACATGAGCGCAGGCGCGGCGATCGTGAACTTCGCCTCGCTGGCGGGGCGCGACGGCGGCGGTCCCGGGGCGGCGATGTATGCGACCTCCAAGGCGGCGGTGATGACCTTCACCCGCGCCATGGCCAAGGAGCTGGGGCCCAAGGGGATCCGGGTCAACGCCCTGTGCTGCGGCATGATCTCGACCCGCTTCCACGACGAGTTCACCAAACCCGAGGTGCGCCAGGCGGTGGCCAACGGCACGCCGCTGCGCCGCGAAGGCACGCCGCAGGAGGCCGCCGCCGTCGCGGTCTTCCTCGCGTCGGACGCGGCCGGCTTCATGACCGGCGCCAACGTCGACGTGAACGGCGGAACCTTCTTCTCCTGACCGACCGAGGCGTTCCCATGCTCAAACGTCCTTTGCTCGCCGCCGCCGCGATCCTGGCCCTGCTGGTTCCCGCCGCGGCGGCCTCGGCGCAGGCCTGGGTCCCGGTCTGGACCGCGTCTCCGACGCCCGACCGCAAGGACGGGCCGCCGGACGCGCCGTTGCAGTTCGACAACGAGACCGTGCGACAGGACATCCGCCTCGGCGCCTCGGCCACCGCGTTGAGGTTCCGGATCAGCAATGAACTGGGCGCGGCGCCGCTGCGGCTTGGGCCCGCCTCGGCGCGCCTCACGGGGGCGCCGGGCCCTGGCCGGCCGGTTCTTTTCGACGGACGCGCCGAGGTGATCGTGCCGCCCGGCGCGGCCCTCGTCAGCGACCCCGTCGCCCTGGCCGTCCCGGCGTTGGGCGAAGTCTCCTTCAGCCTCTACGTCCCGGAAGCCACCCGGCCGGCCGTGCGGCGAACGCCCGTCCGGGTGGCGACGGGAACGGCCGCGGTCCCCGACGACGTCCGCCTGACGCGGCGCCAGAACGTGGTGTCGGCGGTCTACGCCGAACGGGCCGAGGCCCCGACGGTGATCGTGGCCCTCGGCGACTCCATCACCGAGGGCGCGACCGCGACCCTGGGCGCGCATCGTGACTGGCCATCGGTGCTGGCCGAGCGGTTCGAGCGCGCCTGTCCCGGCCAGGTCGTGGTGCTCAACCAGGGCATCAGCGGCAACCGCCTGCTGGACCACGGCCGCAGTCCCAGCGCCCTGGCGCGGCTGGACCGGGACGTGCTGGCCCTGCCGGGCGTCGACCATGTGATCCTGCTGGCCGGGATCAACGACATCCGCCACGGCGGCGCGCCCGCCATGACGCCCGGCCGGGACGCCGCGGACATGATCCTCGGCTACCGCCAGGTCGTGGCCCGTCTGCGGGACCACGGCATCCGGGTGATCGCCGGGACCCTGACCCCATTTGAAGGCTCGGAGCGGTTCGAGCCCGTGGCCGAAGGGACGCGGCAGGCGCTGAACGCCTTCATTCGGGACGGCGGCGCCTTCGACGGGGTGATCGATTTCGACGCCGCGGTCCGCGACCCGACCCGGCCAGCCGCCTTCGCGCCCGGGACCGCCCGCGACGATCGGTTGCACCCCGGCGACGAGGGCTATCGCCTGATGGCCGAGGCCGTCGACCTGTCCCTGTTCGGCTGCACCGCGCCGTGACGTCGCCGGAGGGCTGGTCCATCCCGCCGGCGGAAGGCCGCCGCTGGGACTGCCTCGCCCTCGGCGAGGTCATGCTGCGTCTCGACCCCGGCGAGGACCGGGTGCGCAACGCCCGCGGTTTCCGGGTCTGGGAAGGCGGCGGCGAGTACAATGTCGCCCGCGGGCTGCGCAGGACCTTCGGCCGCCCGACCGCGATCGCCACCGCCCTGCCCCGCAACGAGCTGGGAATACTGGCGGAAGGCCTGATCCTCCAGGGGGGCGTCGACGCCAGCCCGATCGTGTGGCGCGCCGCCGACGGCGTCGGCCGCAACACCCGCATGGGCCTGAACTTCACCGAGCGCGGCTACGGAGTCCGCGCGGCGCTGGGCGTCTCGGACCGGGCCAACTCGGCGGCGGCGCAGATCCGGCCGGACGAGTTCGACTGGAACCACCTGTTCGGTCCCGGCGGCGCCCGCTGGCTGCACACCGGCGGCATCTTCGCCGCCCTGTCCCCGTCGACGGCCGAGACCGCCGTGGCCGCGGTCGAGGCCGCGCATCGGTCCGGGGTGCCGGTCTCCTACGACCTCAACTATCGCGCCAGCCTGTGGGACAGTCATCGGGATCCCGACGCGGCGCGGCGCGTCAATCGCGCCATCGTCGACGCCTGCGACCTGGTGTTCGCCGACGAGTTCAGCCTCGCCGGCTGCCTCGGGCTCGAGGTCGACCCCGCCAGACCCCGCAACACGCCCATGGACGACGGCCCTCCGTCCGCCGCCGCGGCCCGCGCCTTCGCCGCCTTCCCGCGCCTCAAGGCGGTGGCCTACACCCTGCGCGACCCCGTCTCGGCCACGATCAACGCCTGGCAGGGCGTGTTTCATCTGCGCGACGGCCAGCGCTTCGCCTCCGTCGCCCGGCCCCGTCTGGAGGTGCTGGATCGGGTCGGCGGCGGCGACGCCTTCGCCGCGGGGCTCATCCATGGACTGCTCGGCGGTTTGGGAGCCCAGACCGCGGTCGATCTGGGCGCCGCGCACGGGGCCCTGGCGATGACGACGCCGGGAGACAATGCGGAGGTTTCGCTGGAAGAAGTCGAGGCTCTCGTCCGGGGCGATCAACCGCGATCCCGCCGCTAGATCGCTGGCCTGATCGGCGAGAAGGCGTCCGCCGCCGGGCACCGCCATGGATCAGGCCTTCCAAAACGGAAACAGTTTCGTTTTCGTCTTGCGGGAACACCACCGTTATGAAAACCTCCGGTCAGGAGACACTTCATAGGCGTCCCGGGAGGGGGAAATCATGAAAACGCGCATGTGGTTGCCGGTCGCGATGGCGCTCGTTCTGGGGGCTTGCGGATCGCAGCCGACCGCGCCGGGGACCGACCTGTCGAACGCCAACACGACCTACCAGACCGAATTGATGGAGCTGCTGATCGACGCCAAACCGGGCGCGGTCATCGAGATTCCGGCGGGCGTCTTCACCATCGACACGGGATTGAGCCTGGCCGTGGACGGCGTGACCATTCGCGGTCAGGGCATGGACAAGACGATCCTGAACTTCCGCAACCAGGCGGCCGGAGCGCAGGGCCTGCTGGTCACCGCCAGCAATTTCACCATCGAGAATCTGGCGATCGAGGACACGAAGGGCGACGCCCTGAAGATCAACGAGGGCGAGAACATCGTCGTCCGCAAGGTCCGGACCGAATGGACCCAGGGGCCGAAGACGGAAAACGGCGCCTATGGCATCTATCCGGTGCAGACGCGCAACGTGCTGATCGAGGACAGCGTGGCGATCGGCGCGTCCGACGCCGGCATCTATGTCGGCCAGTCGCGGAACGTCGTGGTCCGCCGGAACCGGGCCGAATACAACGTCGCCGGCATCGAGATCGAAAATTGCATCGACGCCGACGTCTACGAGAACCTGGCCACCAACAACACCGGCGGCATCCTGGTCTTCAACATGCCCCAGCTGCAGCAGGCCGGATACCGGACGCGCGTGTTCAACAACCGCGCCATCGCCAACAACACCCGCAATTTCGGCCATGCCGGGACTCCTGTGGCCAGCGTGCCGGCGGGCACCGGCGTGATCGTCAACTCCAACGACCAGGTCGAGATCTTCGACAACGAGATCGCCGACAACAAGACCGGCAACATCATCATCTCCAGCCTGTTCTCGGCCGGCTATTCCGACAGCGCCATGAGCGCCGATTTCGACCCCTATCCGGAAGCGATCCTGATCAAGGACAATCGCTTCAGCGGCGGCGGCAACTCGCCCGACGGAGTCGACCTGCAGGCCCTGCGCGTGGCCATGTTCGGACCGACGGGCCGGTTCCCCGACATCGTCTGGGACGGCTACGTCAATCCCGCGCGCCTGGTGAACGGTCAGCTGCCCGCCGCCCTGCGCATCTGCATCGACAACGGCGAGGCGGGCGTGCTGAACGCGGACGGGCCGAACAAATACGCCAGGCCGAACACCGACATGGCGCCGCACCGCTGCACCCTGCCCCGTCTCGCGGCCGTCGCGCTGCCGGCGGCCTGACGCGGTCCCATGACCCGGTTTCGCCTGTTCGCCCTTTGCCTGTCGCTTGTCGCCGCGGCGGCGGCGGCCTGCACCCGGTCGCCGCCCCAACCCCTCGCCGATCCGGCGTATTTCGCGACGGAGAATCCGAAGTCCCTCAGGGACTGGGGCATGGTCCAGGTGTCCGGCGACGCCCTCGTCCTGGGCCGGCGGGTCACGCCCTATGACCTGACGACGCCGCTGTTCACCGACTATGCGCAGAAGCTGCGAACCATCTGGATGCCGGCCGGCGCCGCGGCCGACTACAATCCGGACGATGTGCTGTCCTTCCCTGTCGGGACGGTCATCACCAAGACCTTCTTCTACCAGACCGGACCCGGCGGCCGGGTGCTCCAGCAGGCCGACCAGACGCTGATCCACGACGGTGAAGGGCTGAACCTGAAGCAGGTGCGCATCGTCGAGACGCGGCTGCTGATCCATAGGCCCGAGGGCTGGGCCGCCCTGACCTATCTGTGGAACGAGGCGCAGACCGAGGCGGTGTTGCACCGGGTCGGCGCGGTGGTCCCGCTGACGCTGACGCGCCAGGACGGCAAGGACGAGCCCTTTTCCTACATCGTCCCCAACGTGACCCAGTGTTCCGCCTGCCATGCGACCAATGTCGCCACGCGCGTCATCCATCCCATCGGCCCCAAGGCGCGCCTGCTCAATCGCGATTTCGCCTATGCCGACGGGGCCCAGAACCAGCTGACCCGGTTGACGACGATGGGCTATCTGCGCGGCCTCGCCGATCCAAAGGCGGCGCCGGCGGCTGTCTCATGGACCGACGCCGGTGCGTCGTTGGAGGCGCGGGCGCGGGCCTATCTCGACGTCAATTGCGGCCATTGCCACAACCCCGACGGCCCGGCCGACACCTCGGGCCTGTACCTCGACGCCGCCACGCCCGTCTCGGGCCGCTACGGCGTCTGCAAGCTGCCGGTCGCCGCCGGCGCCGGCACCGGCGACCTCCGGTTCGACATCGTGCCGGGAGAGGCCGACGCCTCGATCCTGCCCTGGCGCATGGCCTCGACCAACCCCGCCGCGATGATGCCCGAGATCGGCCGGTCGACCCGCCACACGGAGGGCGTCGCCCTCGTCCGCTTCTGGATCGACTCCATGGAGGGATCATGTCGGTAGAGACTGTTCAGCCCCCGGCCCCTGAAACGGCGGTGCCGACCGATGAAGCCGCCGTCGTCCGCGCCCTGCGCGCCGCCTTCAACAGCGGTCTGACGCGCGATCTGGCCTGGCGTCAGAGCCAGCTCGCGGCGCTGGAACGGATGATGGCGGAGAACGAGGCCGCGATCGCCGAGGCCCTGAAGGCCGACCTCGGCAAGCCCCTCGCCGAGGCCAGCACGGCAGAGATCGATTTCGTCCGCAAGGAAGCGGCGCAGGCGCGCAAACACCTGCCCCGCTGGATCCGCCCGCAACGAACCTCGACGCCGATCGCGATCCAGCCCGGCAAGAGCTTCATCGAGGCCGCGCCCTATGGCGTGACCCTGATCGTCGGCGCATGGAACTATCCCTTCCAGCTGGTGCTGGCGCCGCTGATCGGGGCCATCGCGGCCGGCAATTGCGCCGTCATCAAGCCGTCGGAACTGGCGGCCCGGTCATCGGCGCTGCTGAAGCGACTGGTGGAACGCTACCTCGACCCGCGCGCCTTCGCCGTGGTGGAGGGCGACGCCGACGTCTCGACCGCCCTTCTGGCCCAGCCGTTCGACCTGATCTTCTACACCGGCGGCGAACGCGTCGGCCGGATCGTCATGGCCGCCGCAGTGCGGCATCTGACGCCGGTCGTGCTTGAACTGGGCGGCCAGAACCCCTGCATCGTCGACGAGACGGCCGATCTGGCGGTGGCGGCCCGGCGGATCGTCTGGGGCCGTTTCCTCAACGCCGGCCAGGTCTGCGTGGCGCCGGACCACGTCTACGTCGCCGCCCGTGTCGAGGCGCGTTTGCTGGAGGAGTTGAAGCGGGCGGTGACAGCCATGTTCGGCCGCGATCCGAGGCAGAGCCCGGACTTCGGACGCATCGTCAACCGGCGCCACGCAGAGCGGCTTCAGGCGCTGCTGGCCGACGGCCACGCCGTCATCGGCGGCGAGGCCGATGTCGAGGCCTGCTATGTCGCCCCCACCATCCTGACCGGAGTCGCGGCGGATGCGCCGGTGATGGCCGAGGAAATCTTCGGGCCCATCCTGCCGGTCCTTCCCTATGAGACTCTGGACGCGCCCCTCGCGGCCATCAACGCCCGTTCGCCGGCCCTGGCGCTCTATGCCTTCACCCGGGACTCGGCGGTCGCCGAGCGGATCATCGCCTCGACCCGTTCAGGCTCGGCGACGATCAACGACACCGTGGTCTTCATGGCCAATCCGAACCTGCCGTTCGGCGGCGTCGGGGCCAGCGGCATGGGCGCCTATCATGGACGGTTCAGTTTCGAGACCTTCAGCCACCGGCGCGCCGTGCTGAAACGCGGCTTCGCCCTCGACGCCAGCATCCGCTATCCGCCCTTCAACCGGGCCAAGCTGGCGCTGCTGCGGCGCATGGCCTGACGCGGCGTCACACGGCGGCCGGGTCTTCCAGATAGGCCGACAGGTACCGCTCCAGCGCCACCGTGGCCTCGGTGAACAGGCGGTCGGTCCATTCCGAGGGCGCCTCGCCGCTGGTCAGGGTTTCGAACGAGGTGAAGATCTCGGTGGCCATGCGCGCGACGGCCAGGGGCGCGCCGCCGTGGAAGCCATCCAGTCCCCGCTCCCAGCGCGCCGCCAGATAGGCCGCGATCTGCGCATTGGCCTGTTCCTTGACGATCCGCAGTTCACGGGTCGTCAGCATCAGGTGAAACAGCGGGCGATAGGGCGGGTCCTCGTCGAGGGTCTGGCGCAGGGCCAGCATCACCTCGAGATGACGCTCGCGCCAGGAGGTGAACCGCGGGGTTTCGAGGATTTCGGCGATGCGGCTGTGCAGCCGGGCCACCCGCGTCTCGAACAGCTCCTTGTAGATGGCGAAGACGTTCGGGAAGTAGCGGTAGATCGAGCTGACCGGCACATTGGCCTCGGCGGCGATGGTGCTGGTGGTGATCGTGTCGACCGAAGTGCTGGCCAACAGGAATTCGGTCGCCGCCAGAACCCGCTCGATCCGGTCGCGCGCACGCTGCTGCATCGGCGCCGTTCGCCGTTCAAGCATCGAGGTCTCCTGCGGCGCGTCCGGGTTCACGGATGCTCGTCTCCCATTCCGATTCCGAAGGCCGTCTATCACGACCCGTCTGCCCTGTAAGCCACAACGGCTCACCGCCCCTTGTCAAACGGAATAATATTCTGTTTCGTGTCGGTTGGGGAAATGGGAGGGGCTGCTATGATCCGGATGGAATTCTGTCTGAAGGCGACGCTCGCAACCGGCGTCGCTCTGGCCGCGCTGACGGCGCCGACTCTGGCGAGGGCGCAGGAGGCGGCGTCCCTCGACGACGTCATCGTCACCGCGCAAAGGCGAGAGCAGAGCCTGCAGGAGGTGCCGATCACGATCAGCGTGGTCACCTCCGAGACGCTGGAGGCGCTGGCGGCCGACGATATCGGCGACATTTCCGCCTTCGTGCCCGGCCTGTCGGTCTCGAACAGCAGTCCGACCCAGGCCCGTTACAATATTCGCGGGGTCTCGACCTCGGACTTCGGCGTCGGCACCGACCCGGCGGTCGGCGTCTATGTCGACGGCGTCTATGCGGCCCGGTCCGGCGCGGGCCTGCTGGCGTTCAGCGATGTGGCGCGGATCGAGGTGCTGAAGGGGCCGCAGGGCACCCTGTTCGGCCGCAACAGCGCGGCCGGGGCCGTATCCATCACCACCAACAAGCCGGGCGACGTTTTCGAGGCGCGGCTGGGCGTCCGGCTCGGGGAATATGACAAGCGCCGTCTCGAGGGCCTGATCAACCTGCCGATCAATGACGTCATGGCCCTTCGGATCAATGCGCTGGTGAACCGGCGCGACGGCTGGCTGACCGACGACGCGACGGGCGCGGACTATGACCGCGAAGACAACTGGGCGGCCCGGGCGGCGCTGCGCTGGGACGTTTCGCCCCGGACCCGGGCGATCCTCAGTTGGACCCATGACGAGATCGACCAGGACGCGCGTCCGGCGATCGGCGTCGCGCCCGTCCCGGCGGCGCCCGGCCTGCCCCCCTTCCCCGCCGATCCGGCCGATTACACCAATCCGTTCGAGCAGCGGGTGCTCAACGACGTCATCGACAACCACGAGACCCGCACCCTCGACGAAGGCGTTCTGACCCTCACCCATGCGTTCGGCGACGTCGATTTCACCTCCCTGACGTCGGGCCGGTATTTCACCACCGAGAACCGCGAGGACGAGGACGGCACCAACCGCCCGGACCTGTATTTCGACACCAACAACCGGGAAAAGAACCGGTCCTGGTACCAGGAATTCCGCTTCGCGGGAGAATGGAGGGCGCTCAACTGGATCGCCGGCGCCAGCTACTACACCGAACACGCCGAACAACGCAGCGACACCTGGGCCACCACCGACAGCATCAACACCATCCTGACCAACGCCGCCGGCGCGCCGCTGTTCTCGCTGGCCGACATGATCCTCGCGGGGGCCGCCATTCCGGCCACCACCCTCGGCTACGGCTGGCGGGAGGACATGATCAACGAGGGTGATTTCGACGCGACGGCCGTCTTCGCCGACGTGATCTGGGGCGCCACCGATCGCCTGAACCTGACCTTCGGCCTGCGTTATACGCGCGACGAGAAGACGTTCCGCTGGCTGAACGACCGGCGCGTCGCGCCGGAACTGGACGCGGTGCTCGGCGATCCGACCGTCGACTTCGTGCTGAGCACCCTCATGGGGCCGTTCCTCGACTATCTGTACGCCGACTATGTCTTCGACCTGTCCGGCCTGGCCGGCGTACCGTGCGACAACGGCGTCACCGTGCAGGAAGGCGTGGAGTGCGAGCTGTCGGACTCCTGGGAGGACGTCAGCCCGCGCTTCGTCGCCGACTACCAGCTGACCGACGACGCCATGGTCTTCTTCTCCTACGCCAAGGGCTACAAGGCCGGCGGCTTCAACAGCGTCGAGGTCGCCTCCCGCTTCGACAACGAAGACGTCCAGAATTTCGAGATCGGGTTGAAGAGCGACCTCGGAGCCACCGCCCGCTTCAACGTCTCGGCCTTCCGGTACGACTACGACGGCAAGCAGTCGATCCGTCTGGTCACGCCGACCGGGTCCACCGTGCCCCAGTATCTGATCGAGACCAGCGACGACGAGGCTTGGGGCGTCGATCTGCAACTGGACCTCGAGCCCGTCGAGGGGCTGGGCCTGTTCGCCAACGCCCAGTACATCGACGCCACCTACAAGCGGAAGGTGACCAGCGACGGGGACCTCGCGGGGCAGCCGACGGGCGAGCCGCTGTGGTCGGCGGCGGCGGGCGTCTCGTATCGCCACGACCTGGCCGGCATGGGCTCGCTGGACATGCAGCTGATCCACGCTTATCGCGGCGAGGGCCGGTGCAACACGACCTCGACGGGCCAGGGTTCGTGCCTGCAGACGCCCTGGTTCGACCCGGCCGAGGCCCAGAACCGCACCGACGTGCGTCTCTACTGGCGGACCCCCGGCGGGCGCCACCAACTCGGCCTCTACGTCAACAACCTGTTCGACAACCAGTATGTGACCGGGGTCAACAACATCACCGCCTCCACCCTGGGCACGCCGTTCGTGAACCTCACCGAACCCCGAATGTGGGGGGTGGACCTGACCTGGACCTACTGAGCGCCCGGGTCGGGATCAGAACCCCTCGGATCCGACCGGCGCATCCTCCGCCTCGAGAGCCTGCACCCGGGGGACGCCGTCCACGCCTTTCGTCAGCCGGAAGGAATCCAGTCGCCGCCCGGTCGCGGTGAAGGCGCGATAGACCACGGCCTCCCGCGACACGTCCAGCGTCTGGAAGGTCTGCGTCCGCTCGGCCATGCGGTCGGCCCATGTCAGGTTCGCCACCGGGTACATCTTCGGCCCCGCGACCGAGACCACATAGGTGGAGCCGTGGTCCGACCTGTGTCCGGGCCCGGCGTTGTCCATGGCGCCCGGCCCGATCGCGCCGCGCGCATAGCCATGGTCGTGCGCCTGCAACACCAGGTCCACGCCGTACCGGTCGATGAGCGGCTTCAGCGCGTCGCGGACCCGGGCGTTGTCCCGGTCAGGGTCGATCGAGAAAAGGGGAAAGTGCAGGAACAACACCGTCCAGCGGTTCGGATTGTCCCGCAATATCGCGCCCAGCCACCGCACCATCTCGCCGCGCATCGCCTCGTCGCCGTGGAACAGGGGCGCGTCGATCGAGATCAGGCGCATGCCCTGGTAGTCCACGGTCCAGGCCGTTTCCTCGAGCCGTTCCACGCCCGCGGGACCGGTTTCCGGCAGGGTGAACTGGCGACGCCACTGCGGATTGAGAACAGGACCGCGACCGTATTCGTGATTGCCCGGCGTCGGCATCTGCGGGGTCTGGGCGTAGAGGAACCCGCCCGACGCGAACCATTCGCCCCATTCGTTGTCGCTGTCGTGCCGGTTGATCAGATCGCCGGCGTGGATGACGAAGGCGGCGTCGCCCGCCATGCGAAAGCCCATCCTCAGCGTCCGGGACGCCTCGCTCAGGATGTTGTTCTGCATGTCTCCCATATAGAGGAAGGTAAAGGGTTCCGGCGTCTCCGCCGCCGTCCGGAACTGCAGCCATTCCGACCAGGTCTGGCCCGAGCCGACCCGGTAGACATAGACCGTCGCCGGCTTCAGCCCCGTCATCACGGCCGAATGATAGGCGGCCCTGAACTCCGGCGTCTCGCGCACGGCCAGGGTCGCGTCATCCGTCGTCGCCGCGAGACGAACGGCCCGGGCGACGAAGTCCGGTCCGTCGCTCGCCTCCGCGAACTCCACATGGCCGTCCGTGCCCGGCGCCGTGCGCCAGGTGACGGCCATCGCATGGGCCGGATCGGCGGTGAGGTTCAGGACGATCCGTTGGGGCTGCACCGTCGCCGGGGCGATCGGCCGGTCGGAGGCCTGGACCGGCGCGGGTTCGGGTCGATCCGGCCGCCCGGCCGCCGCAACGTCCTGTGCCATGGCGCCGACGGGAAGGCCCAGGGCCGCGATCGCGGCCCCGAGCAAGAGGGTGCGGGTGAAGGTCATTCTCGTCACCCTCAGAAGACGTAGGTCAGGCCGAGAGAGATCGACCGCCCGTTCTTGATATAGGCGCGGCTGGAGTCGGTGCTCGATCCGGCCGTGTACCAATAGGTGTGGTTGTCGAACAGGTTCTGCACCTGCAGCGAGGCGGTGGCGCCGTCCCACAGCTTGCGCCGCACATTCAGATCGACGAACTCATAGTCCTGCTCGTAGGGGTTGTTGCCGAAGTCCTGGATGCCCTCGAGGAATTCCGACTGGTAGCTGTAGGCGGCATAGGCCTCCCAACCCGCGTGCTGCCAGAACAGCTGCACATTGGCGATCGCCTCGGGCGTCTCCATCAGCGGCAGGGTATAGCCGGCCGGGTGCCAGGAAATGCCCGTCTCGGCTTCCGAACGCTGCAGCGTCACGTTCACGCTGGCCCCCAGGCCCGACAGGGCGCCGGGCAGCCAGTGGAAGATCTGCTGGGCGCTCATCTCGACGCCGTAGACCTCGGCCCATTTTCCGTTGTTCGGCATGGAGATGGTCACGCCGTCGGGGCCGATGTTCACGCCCGCCGTCCCGTCGCGGATGTTGCTGGAGGCCGAGCGGAACAGGAAGTTTTCGATGTCCTTGTAGAACAGCCCCAGCGAATAGGCTCCGGTGTCGCCGTTGTAGCGTTCGATCGACAGGTCGTAGTTGATCGCCTTCATCGGCTTCAGGTCGGGATTGCCCTGTTCGATCCCGATCAACACCCAGTCCGAGGTCGGGTTTTCATCGCCATCGCCGTCAGGGTCGGTGTCGTAGCTGTATTCCCGCGCCGAGGTCATGCGGGCGATGTCGGGCCGGGCGAAGCTGGTCCAGATCGCCGCCCGGACCTTGGTGTTGCGATCCAGCGCATAATTCAGATGGATCGACGGCAGGACATTGACGAAGTCGCTCTTGTCCGTGGTGAACCGCTCGCCCTGGACCTCATCCAGGACATAGGCCGAGATGTCGTTTCGCGTGCTCTCGACCCGCAGTCCGCCGATGATCTGCGCGTCGCCGATGCGGGCCGTGGCCATCAGATAACCGGCGAAAATCTCCTCCTTGAACTCGAAGCTGTCCTCGCCGCTGAGTTCGGCGCTGGAGGGATCGGTGGCGAAGCCGTCGAAGAAGGTGCTGTCGCCGTTCATCGCCCGCTGGAGCTCGGCCAGCATGGCCTGGTTGTCGATCACAACGCCGAGGCGATAGAGGCCGGAATACTCGCCATCGAACAGGTCGGCGACCTCCTGGCCGTAGAAGGCCGAGAAGTCCGCCAGGGTCCCGTCGGCGTCCAGGTCGAGGAATTCCCCGCTATAGGTCGAGCGCCTGGACGAGTAGAATTTGGCCCCGCCCTTGACGGACTCCAGCCATGTCGAGAGCGGGCTCCATTCGGCGTTGAACTGCCCCTGCCACAGATCTTCCTCGGCGCCGCCGACTTCGCCCGACAGACCGGCATAGTCGTACTCGCCCGGATCCTGCACCGCCGCCATGCCGGCGTCGTTCAGCATCCATTTCGGGAAACGGCTGTCGCCGAAGTTGACGATGTCGACGCCCTCGTTGCCCAGCCAGCCGTATTTGTCGCTGCGGAACTCCATCTCGTAGCTGTCGTCGGTCTTGTCCTCCGAGCTGGCGTAGGACAGGTCGTAGTCCAGCTTGAAATCGCCGTAACGGCTGACGCCGCCCAGGTTCAGGGACATCAGCGATCCGGTCTCGCGCGAGCCTTCCCAGAAGCGACGCAGGCGGAAGCCTTGCGGATCCCACGTCCCCGAGGCGCCGTTGAGCGTGTAGTAGGACCGGCTCGAGCGATCCGCGTCGGTGATGATCCCGTCGCCGTCCCGGTCCACGATCTGGGCGGTCGTATAGGAATAGATGTTGCCCAGGCTGGCGTCGACGCCGATGACCGCGTCGTCGGGATTGGCGAGGCCCGTGACGCTGGTGTCGACCTGGGTGAGGCGCGTGGAGTTGCGACCCGTGTCGTTGCGGAAGTTCAGCCGGTTATCGAACTCGTCCTGGGTGTATTCGTTGAACTGACCGCGAACATGCAGATCGTGACGATCGCCGCGATAGTCGAGGCTGGCGTTCAGTCCCCGGCGCTCGACCTCGGTCTCGCCAAAGGCCAGATCCATGCCGCGCAACACGAAACTGTCGGTGTCCCAGCCCAGGCTTTCGCTGTCCGCATACCAGACGGGCGGCTGATTATCGCCATCGACGCCGTTCTGCTCGAACTGGGACTTGCGGCGCGACCAGCTGGCGGTGACGAACACACCCCAATGGTCGTTGAACTGGCGACCGAAGGAGCCCGAGATCTCGCCCGAGGTCCTGTCGTCGAACTTGTCCAGCAGGCCGGCTGAGGCCGACAGGACGCCATAGGTCGGCTTGTGGTCGAAGGCGGTCGGCGTGCGGATATCGATGGAGCCGCCGAGGGCGTCCCCGTCGCGGTCCGGCGTCAGGCTCTTGACCACGGTGATGGAGTCGATGCCTTCCGGCGGCAGAAAGCTCAGCCGCACGCCGCGATAGAAGCTGTCGTCGGGCGACCCGGTGCCGCCGATGCGGACGCCGTTCATGGTGTAGTTGTTCAGCTCGGTCGACAGGCCGCGGATCGTGATGCGGTCGCCCTCGCCGGTGGTGTGGTTACGCACGGCGTTGACGCCGGGCAGGCGCGACAGGGACTCGGCCACGTTGTTGGCCGGCAGGTCGCCCATGTCGTCGGCGCTGATGACGTCCGAGATGAAGTCGGCGTCGCGCTTGGCGTCCAGCGACCGCCGCATGCCGGCGGCGTAGCCGCTCACGACGACCTCCTCCAGTTCCGTCGCGTCCAGCGACCCGGCGGACAGTTCGGCTGGCCGCACGAGCGTCAGGACGCCGCGAACCTCGCGCGCCTCGACGCCGGAGCCGGCGATCATCCGGCGAAGCGCTTCGCGGGGCGCCATCGAACCGGACACGGCCTGCGCCCGCCGGCCGCGCGTCAGCTCGGGATCGAAGACGATCTGCAGACCCGTCTGGCGCGACAGCGTTTGCAAGGCCCGGCCGAGATCCTGCGCCGGAATGTTGATGGTCGTCGGCGTCTCGGCGCCGCTGGCGGCCTGCCGGGCCTGGGCCGGCGCCGCGGCGGACGTCAGAACGGCGACGGCGGCCGCCGCGAGGAGGCCGGTCTTGTGAATACGCATGTGTTGAATCCCCCGCGACCGGACCTGGCCGCTACTGGGAAAGACGGTGAGGATCGCGATCCTGACACCTGTCTTGAAAACTTGCTCCCGGCGTCACCTAAGCGTCAGACAGGAGGAAGCGGTCGGGGCCCACGCGGGTCAGTTTAAGCCCGTGCACCCGGGCGATCGCGGCCAGGGCATGTTCGGGGTGGTCATAGGAGAAGCGTCCGCTGACCAGCGCGCGGCCAATCCGCGGATCAGACAGCGACACCCGCACGCCGGTGGCCCGTTCCAGATCGTCGACGACGCTCAGGAGCGTCGCCTCATCCAGCTCCAGCCAGCCGTTGGCCCAGGACGGAATGGCGGTCTCGGCTTCGGCCCGCTGAAGGACGGTGCGATGAACGCGCCCGCCCACGACCTCGGCGCGCTCTCCGGCGCGGACCCGGGTCCCCGGGCCATCCGCCGGTGCGACATCCACAATCCCCTCGAACACCACGACCTCGATGACGGGTCCGCCGGGCGTTTCAAGGGTGTCCACATTGAACCGGGTCCCGACCGCCGTGACCCGGACGCCATGGACGACCACGGAGAAGGGTCGGGCCTTGTCGGGCGCGACTTCGAAGAAGCCCTCGCCCTCCAGCTGCAGACGCCTTTCCCTGGCGCCGAGCACGACGCGGACCTGACTGGCTCCATTCAGCCGCACGGCCGAGCCGTCGGCGAGCGCGACCGGCTCCGGCGCGCCACGCTGACCGACGATCAACTCTCCCCGGGGGGCGAGGACGCCATACATCAGCGCACAGGCCGTTACGGTGGCGGCCACTCCTGTGACCGCCCATGTGAAGGTCGGGCTGGACCAGGGAGCGGGGCGCCGCCTCGTCGCGTGCGCCGCGCGGCGCGCCGCCCACAGGACGGCCGGATCGGCGATCAGCGCTTCATGCTCCCGCAGCAGCCGTCCGCGATCTGGCCGCGCAGCCAACCAGGCCTCCAGCGCGTCCTGCCGGTCGGGGGTCCATGAACCGCTGCGCCTCTCGTCCGCCCAGAGCGCGGCCATCCGGTCATCGGAATCGCGGGAGAACCTAGTCGACATGACGCGCCTCCAGGGTCTTGCGAAGGGTCTGGGCGGCGCGACTGTAGTGTTTGTGTACGGCCTCGATCGAAATGTTCAGATCATCGGCGATCATCTCATAGGACTCCTCGCCGGCCCGGCGTCGGATGAACACATCCCGCCTCAGCAGCGGCATGGCGTCCAGCGCCTTCTGACAGAGCCGCAAACGCTCGCCTATCTCCAGAGCTTCGAGAGGCGTGGGCGCATCGTCCACCGCCTCCGCCTCGCCCAGGTCGTCGATCGCTACGTTCGAGGTTCGCCGCGCCCGATCCACCAGAATGTTTCGTGCGGCGCGAAGCGCATAGGACAGGGGATCCGAGATCAGGGCGACTCGCGCACGCGCGAGAACCCGCAAGATCGCTTCCTGGGTCACGTCTTCCGCGTCGGCGGCGGAGGCCAGCCGGCGGCGCACATAGGCGAACAGCGCACGATTGTGCGTCACGAGCGCCCGCCCCACCTCCTGCTCGTGACTGACCACGCCGCGTCCCCGAAAGAGGTCGCTATAGAAGCGTCACGTTACAGAAAACCGGAGGTCCGATGTCAGTTTGACTGCGGTCGACAAATCCGGGGGTCTCGTCGCGAACGCGATTGCCGCCAGCGAGCCTGGACCGGCCCGGTCCCGCTGCCGGGTCGCACCAGTAGCGGTCACTGGCGCGATGGCGGACGTCGACCCCTGGCGAACCGGCAGTGCAGCGCTAATGCGCGCCCGGTTCCACGAAACGGCATTCAGCCTGCCGCCCCGATGCGTGGCAGGCGTTCTGAAAGTCGGCGGGATCCGGTCGCTGTCCGTCGTCTATCCACCGCTCCAGCGCCGCGAGTACCGTCAGATAGCCGCCGTCGGCCAGCTTGCTGTGCTGGTCCTCGTCGGTCGCCGCCTGGACCAGCAGGTGCGACCGGCCCGCGGCCCGCACGATCGCGGCATAGACCGCCTCCGAGCGGTAGCTGACCGTTGGATCGTGCAGAGCGTGCAGGGTCAGGGTCGGCAGGACAATCAGGCCGGACAGGTCCGAATCGTAAGCCAGCCGGGCCACCGCGTCAGGATCCGCGCTGAACCGCTCGACGCCCGCGTTCAGGGCGTCGTCGTCGGACGAGCCGCGGTAGACGACCGTGCTGTTGTCGAATGGATTGCCGCCGCCGAGGCGGACCTGGACCATGTCCTGGAACAGGAAGGTCGCCCAGGACAGGTGGCTGACCAGTTGCTCTTCCTTCACGCCGGTGACAGCGAGAATGTTCGCCAGCCGCCGCGCCTCGGCCGGGGTCCGGTCGCGGGCGCCCTTGTCCAGTCCCGTGCAGGCCTCGACCCTGCGTCGGAGCTCGGCCCGGCTCATCTCCGCCCCCGCCGGCAGGCCCTGCCACACCGGATAGGCCGGCTCGTCCGGGCCCGGATGGTTGCGGCAGTAGAATTGGTAGACCGCCCTCAGGCCGGCGCGGAACTGATAGGCGCGGGTCCCGCCCGAGACGACGCCGTTGGTGATCAGCACGCCGTCGTAGTTGCGCCCGCCCTCCATATCGAGGGCGTACAGCTCGGAGGCCTTGGCGGCGACATTGCCGCCCCAGGACTGGCCATGCAGGATCGTGCGCTCCGGCCGTCCGAACCGGCTCCAGAAGATCGCGCGGCTGTTGTCCGTATCCTCGGCCGCCATGCGCACGCCATAGCCGCCCCGCCGGTAGGTCGAGCCAATCCAGGCATAACCCTGGCGCACCATGACCGAGAACCGATCGAGGTCTTCCAGCGGATCGGCCGCCTCGGGAACGCCCATGCGCGGCCCGCCATGGGCATGGACGATCAGCCGGCGGTTCCAGTCGTCCGGCATGGCGATGACGTACCAGGCTCCGTTGGCGTCGCGGCCGGACAGGCAACTCACCCCTGCCCCCACCGTCTCCGGGCAATCGATCGCGGTGGTCGCGGCAGCCGGATCATCCGCCCGCGCCGAACCGGCTCCGGTCAGCAGCAGGGCGGCGATCAGGGCGAACGGTCGGATCATCGGGCTTCCCTTCGAGCCGGCGACGCGAACCCTGGGCCCGCGCCGCCGTCGTCTCAGAACGACTTGGCGATATTGACGTACCACGACCGGCCATAGGGCCGCTGGACCGAGCCGAGATAGCCGTTCTCGGCCAGCGACGGACCCTCGTCGGTCAGGTCGCGGACCCCGATCCGCAGGGTCGTGCCGGAGGCCGGGCCGAGGTTCTCGAACTCGTACTGGCCGTACAGATTGGCGACCATCTGGCTGCCCACCACCCACGGCTCGCCGTCCGCGCTCAGCAGGCCGGTCTGTTCGACCTCGCTGACGTACTGGGTCGACAGGCCCGCCCGCCACGGCCCGCTGCGCCAGATGAAGGTGGTCGACACCTTCCACTCCGGCCGCCCGTTCTGGGCGATCAGCTGGCTGGAATCCGGCAGCGGCGTCAGCGGATCGATCACCCCGGCCTCGCGGGCGGCGTAGAGGGTGTCGATGATGTCGCCCGGCTCGCGCGAAAACTCCAGCAGCTGCGAGGCGTTGGCGCGGAAGATGAAGGTGCCCCAGTCGGTGCCGCGCCTGGCCCAGGAGAAGCCGTAGTCCATCCCCTCGGCCGTCTGCGGCAGCAGGTTGATGAACCGGTCGTTGACCGAGACCACCTCGCCGACCGGCGCCAGGCCCGAGCCGTCGAACAGCAGCACGTCGTCGGCGTCCGGCGCGTCACGCACCACGTTCGGATTGGATCCGCCCTCGATGCGGTTCAGATAGTCGAGGGCCAGGGCCGCCTGGGCCCCCAGCAGACCGACGATCTTCTCCTGCTCGATCTTCCAGCGATCGATGGTGAAGGTGAAGTCGCCCCAGCCCTCCGGCGTGAACCGCGGCTGGAACACCACCCCGTAGGACTGGTTGGTGCTCTCTTCGGGCTCGAGGTCGGGATTGCCGGCCACCAGCAGGGAGGCGCTGGCGCTCTGCCCGCACTGGGCCATCGAGTCGATCGTGCCGGCCCGCAGGGCGGGCTCGCAGCGGTAGTAGTCGGTGCCGCCCGCCAGACGGGCGTACTGGGTGGCGTTGACCTGCTCCAGATTGGGGGCGCGGAAACCTTCCGAATAGGAGCCGCGCAGCCGCAGCCCGTCGATCACGTCCCAGGCTGCGGCGATCTTCGGCTTGGCCACCGAGCCGAAGTCGGAATATTCCTCGAACCGCCCGGCCAGTTGCATGTCGAGGCTGTAGACCAGCGGGATATTCATCTCCGGCGAGACCAGCGGAACCGCGAACTCGACGAAGGCCCCGGCGACGGTGCGGTGACCGCGGGTGTCGGGGTTGGGGCTGACCGCCGAGACGTTCGACAGATTGGTCTCGCCGCTGACCGCGTCGGTGAAGGTGTAGGTGCCGTCGACGTTCTCGTCGCGGTCGTCGAGCTGGGTCTCGCGCCGGAACTCGGCCCCGAAGGCGACGCCCACCGGCCCGCCCGGCAGCTGGAACAGGTCGTTGCGCGACATCTTGAAGTCGGCCTGGGTCAGGGTGGTGCGGGAGAAGCGGCGCATCTCGAAGACGATGGCGTCGATCGCCGCCTGCGACGACGGCGAGCAGTCGCCATAGCTGGTGGTGTCGACGCACCCCCCGCCGAACGGATTGTAGGCGTCCGGCGTCGACAGGCCCAGTTGCTGCTGCAGCGCCGTCATATTGATATTGGGCGAGATATCCTCGGCCTCGGCGACCGAATAGAGCAGCGCCGACTCCCAGTCATAGCCGCGCCACTCGCCGCGCAGCCCGCCGAGGAAACGCGACTGGAAATTCTTGACCGTGACCTCCTGGAAGCCCGTGTCGACGTAGCGATAGTTCTCCAGCAGGATCGGCAGGCCGGCCGCCGGCACATTGGTCAGGTTCGGCAGGCGGTTGGGATTGGCCGAGCCGTCGGCGAAGGTCACCGGGCCGAACGGATTGAAATAGTTGCTGGCCGGGATCCAGATGTCGTTCAGATTGACCACCGGCGGCTGGATCGCCCGGCTCTCGGCCCCGTAGAAGCCGATCTCGCCGAAGGCGGTGATCGTCGAGGTCAGGTCGTAGTGACCGGTCAGGAAGACATTGGTCCGCTCGATCGCCGACCGCACCGTGGTGCCGTGGCGGGTGTCGTACCGCAGCTCGCGAATGTCGCCATTGTAAGAGCCGTTGCCTTGGACCAGGCAGACGCCGTTGTCGAAGTCGACGCCGACGCAACCGATGCTTTCCGGCTGGTAGTGGAAGGCCCCGGCCGAGCTGGCGACGATCACCCCGTTCGAGCGCGGCCGAAGCGCCGTGGTGCTGCCGGGCGTGCTCAGTCGCGCCCAGGGGGTATGCGAGGACCGGCCGTCCGGAACGGTCGAGGTCTCATAGCCCGGCTGGCTGGCGAAGAAGGGCCGCAGGTCGTCGCTGAAGGTGAAGTCCTGGTCCTCGGCCATCAACGCCGTGCGGTCGCTGTAGTTGGCGAACAGCGAGACGTTGCCGCGATCGAAATCCTTGCCGGCGAAGATGTTGGCCTCGAACTCGCGCAGGCTGGTGCCCTCGGCGCCGCCGTATTCGGCCTCCATGGTCAGGCCGTCGAAATCGTCCTGCAGCACGGTGTTGACCACGCCGGCCACGGCGTCGGCCCCGTAGATGGCGGCGGCGCCGTCCAGCAGCACCTCCAGCCGTTCCAGACCCGAGACCGGGATGGCGTTGGAGTTGTAGCTCAGCACCGGCACGGTGCCGGTGTCGGACGTGCCCTGGCTGGTCGGGTGCTGGACCAGGCGCCGGCCGTTCAGCAGCACGAGGGTGTTGCCCACGCCGAGCGAGCGCAGATTAACCGAATTGACGTCGCCGCGGGCCGAGTTGCTGGTCTGCGGGCCATTGGACGCCTCGAACAGCACATCGCCCATCTGCGGGATCGAGCGCATGAGGTCGTCGCCAGATGCGGCGCCGATGGCGTCGATCTGTTCCTGGTCGAACACCACCACGGGCAGGGCGGCGGTCGTGCTCGCGCCGCGAATCTGCGAGCCGACGACGACGATGTCCTCGACAGAGGCGGCCTCCTGCGCCGGATCGGCCGGCGGGGTCTGTGGCGGCGTCGACTGGGCCGAAGCCATGCCGGCGGACGCCAACAGGGCCAGGGCCCCGGCGCCCCCCAGAAGCGCGGTGCGGTGAACGGTCCTCATGGTCTCTTTCCTCCCTCTTTGTTTTCGGCCGTTCAGTCGGCCGTTATGACGTCCTTGTCCCCCGGCCCCGCGGCGGGGTCCGGCGGCGCGGCGAGCTTGCCGGGCGGCGACCCCAAGGCGGCGTGCAGCGCCTCGCGATCCAGCTCGCCCTCCCAGCGGGCGACCACGAGGGTGGCCACGGCGTTGCCGACGAAATTGGTCAGGGCCCGGCATTCGCTCATGAAGCGGTCGATGCCGAGGATCAGCGCCATGCCGGCGATCGGCACGCTGGGCACGACCGCCAGGGTGGCGGCCAGGGTGATGAAGCCCGCGCCGGTGATGCCGGCGGCGCCCTTGGAGCTGAGCATGGCCACCAGCAACAGCAGGATCTGGTCCTGCAGGCTGAGGTCGATGTTCATCGCCTGGGCGATGAACAGGGCCGCCATGGTCATGTAGATGTTGGTGCCGTCCAGATTGAACGAATAGCCGGTCGGCACGACCAGGCCGACGACTGAGCGGGGCGCGCCGGCGCGCTCCAGCTTCTGCATCAGGCTGGGCAGGGCCGCCTCGGACGAGGAGGTGCCGAGCACCAGAAGCAGCTCTTCCTTCAGATAGCGGATCAGGCGGAAGATGGAGAAGCCGTTGGCCCAGCAGACCGCGCCCAGCACGCCCAGGACGAAGATCAGCGAGGTCAGATAGAAGGTGGCGATCAGGGCCGCCAGATTGGCGATCGCGCCGATGCCATAGGCCCCGATGGTGAAGGCGAAGGCCCCGAAGGCCCCGACCGGCGCCGCCTTCATCAGGATGGCGACCAGTTTGAACATGATCTGGCTCAGCGAATCCAGCGCCCGGTGCACGGGCGCGGCGGCGTCGCCGACGATGGCCATGGCGATGCCGAACAGGATGGCCACGAACAGGACCTGCAGGATGTTGCCCTCGGCGAAGGCGCTGACGAGCGTCGTCGGAATGATGCTGGTCAGGAAGCCGACGATGGTCGTCTCATGCGCGGCCGAGGCGTATTGCGCCACAGCCCCGGCGTTCAGCGTCGCCGGATCGATGTTCAGCCCGCGCCCCGGCTGGACCACATTGGCGATCACCAGGCCGATGATCAGGGCCAGGGTCGAGAAGAAGAAGAAATAGCCGAACGCCTTGGCCGCGACCCGTCCGACCTTGCCCAGGTCGCGCATGCCGGCGATGCCGGTGGCGATGGTCAGGAAGATCACCGGGGCGATGATCATCTTCACCAGCTTGATGAAGGCGTCGCCCAGCGGCTTCAGGCTGGCGCCGAACTCGGGCCAGAAATGTCCGACGGCGCCGCCCGCCAGAATGGCGAGCAGGACCATGAAATACAGGCTGCGATAAAACGGCCGACGCGCGGCGGGCGCGCCTGCGGCGTGAACGGGTTGAAGCAAAGGACCTCCCATGAGCCCGCGGGCTCCGATCTTTGGTTCACTGTCTGACGCAGCGACTGCGGCCAGTATCGGAACCGGACGACGCGCCTCACAAGGGGCCGCGAACCCCCGCACTATGCACTGATTTGGCTTGGGTTTTGCTACAGGCGGCGCAGACCGTCCGCTCTTCTGTGCGGATTTCCACACACGAGCCATGGACATCTGTGCGAAATCTCGCATGGTTGGTCATGCGCAGGATTCTCACGGACGACGCAGGTCAGTGGCGGGTGTTCGCGGTCGTCTGGCTCGGGCTGGCGGTTCTGGCGGTGCTTCTCGCCGGCGAGGCGGCCCGTCGCGACGCCGAAGCCGCCGCCCTGCGCCAGGCCTCGACCGCCGGCGCCCTGCACACCGCCGTCCTGCGCAGCGAACTGGAGCGCCACCGTTCCCTGCCCCTGGTCCTCGCCCAGGACCCGGACCTGCTGACCCTGCTGGAAAGTCCGGAGCGGGGCGACGTCGACCGGGTGAACCGCAAGTTCGAACGGCTCGCCCACGAGGTCCGGGCCGCGGCCATCTATGTGCTGGACGCCCGCGGCGTCGCCCTGGCCGCCAGCAACTGGCGCGAACCGACCAGTTTCGTCGGTTCCGACTACCGCTTCCGGCCCTATCATTCCGACGCCCTGCGCGCGGGCCAGGCCGCCTTCTTCGCCCTCGGCACCGTCAGCGGACGCCCCGGCCTGTATCTGTCGCGCCGGGTCAATGATGCGACCGGCCGGCCGCTCGGCGTGATCGTCGCCAAGGTCGAGTTCGACGCCCTCGAGGCCGACTGGCGCAGGTCCGGCGAGCCGACTTGGGTGGCCGACGACAACGGCGTGGTGCTGATCACCACCGTCCCCGAATGGCGCTTCCACACCACCAAGCCGCTCCGTCCCGAAGAACGTCGCCGGCTCGCGGCCGAACAGACTTCCGGCGCCGCCCTCCTCGCCGACCTGCCGTTCGAGAATCGGCCGTCCGGCCTCGTCCGCGTCGCCGCGGACATTCCGCCCGATCTCTACGCCAGCGCCACGGACGCCCTGCCGGACATTGGCTGGACCGTCCACCTGCTCGCCCCCGCCGGCGAGGCCATCGATCGCGCCGTCGTCACGGCGCGCATGCTGGCCCTGCTCAGCGTCGCCCTGCTCGCCGGCCTGACCGGCGTTCTGCTGCGGCGGCGCCAGCGGGCGGCGATCCGCGCCGTCGAGGCGGAGTCGGCCCGAATCGAGCTGGAACACCGCATCGACGCCCGCACCGCCGAGCTGCGCGCCGCCAACAGCCGCCTGAACCACGAGATCGAGGAACGCCGGCGCGCGGAGAAGAGCCGCCAGTCCCTGCAGGACGACCTGATCCAGGCCAACAAGCTCGCCACCCTCGGCCAGATCGCCGCCGGGGTGGCGCACGAGATCAACCAGCCGATCGCCGCCATCCGCACCTATGCCGACACCGCCGCGCTTCATCTCGAGGCCGCCGACAGTCCAGCCGCCCGTCGGTCCCTCGCCAACATCGCCGGTCTGACCGAACGGGTCGGCGCCATCACCGACGAACTGCGGGCCTTCTCGCGCAAAACCCGCTCCGGGACCGTCGCGGTCGGCGTCGACGCAGCCATCGACGGCGCCCTGCTGCTGGTCGGGCCGCGGATGCGCGAGACCGGCGTCGCCCTCGTGCGCCCGCCGGCGTCGCCCGACCTCGCCGTCATGGCCGAGCGCAACCGTCTGGAGCAGGTCGTGCTCAACCTGCTGCAGAACGCCATCGAGGCCCTGCGCGACACCCCCGACCCGGCCATCTCGCTCGACGTGACGACGAAAGGCCGCCGCGTGGCCATCCGCGTCGCCGACAACGGCCCCGGAGTCGCGCCCGAGGTGCGAGACCGGCTGTTCACCCCCTTCACCACGGACAAGCGCGACGGCGTCGGCCTCGGCCTCGTCATCAGCCGCGACATCGTCGCCGGTTTCGGCGGCGAGCTGACGCTCGAGCCGACAACCCGCGGGGCCGCCTTCGTGGTGCGGCTGGTGAGGGCGAAATGAGCTTCAGGACGCTGAACCGGATCGTCCTGGTCGAGGACGACGACGCCTTCCGCGAGGCCCTGACCGAACGCCTCGGCCTCGGCGGCCTTGAAGTCTCGGCCTTCGCCTCCGCAGAGGCGGCGCTGAAGACGCTGGGGCCCGCCTTCGAGGGGGTGGTGGTGACCGACCTGCGCATGCCGGGCATGGACGGTCGCGCCCTGGTCGAACGCCTGACCGCTCTCGATCCAGATCTGCCGGTGGTGATGATGACCGGCCACGGCGATATCGCCGAGGCGGTCGACGCGATGAAGCGCGGCGCCTACGACTTCCTCGCCAAGCCCTTCGCGCCCGAGCGGCTGATCGAGAGCCTGCGCCGCGCCCTGGACAAGCGTTCGCTGGTCCTCGACAACCGCCGGCTCGCCGCCCTGTCGAGCGGGGGCGAATGGTCGATCCCGCTCAGCGGCGACAGCCGCGCTGTCGAGGCCCTGCGCGCCGCCATCCAGCGGCTGGCGGACGCCCGCGTCGATGTGCTGATCGAGGGCGAGACCGGCGCCGGCAAGGAGGCGGTGGCGCGCGCCATCCACAACGCCGGCCCGCGGCGGCCACGCCCCTTCGTCGCCGTCTCCTGCGCGGCCCTGCCCGAGACCGGCCTCGAATCCCTGCTGATGGGCCACGCCGCCGGCGCCTTTCCCGGCGCCCTGCACCGTCGCGAGGGCCAGATCGAACAGTCGCATCAGGGGGCCCTGTTCCTCGACGAGATCGATCTCGCGCCCCGCGCCGCCCAACTGTTGTTGCTGCGTGTGCTGGAGGAGCGCGAGGTGCTGCCGCTGGGGGCGATGGAGCCCCACGCCCTCGACCTGCGCATCCTCGCAGCGACCAAGCACGACCCCGTCGAGGCCGTGGCCCGCGGCGACCTGCGCGAGGACCTCTATTACCGCCTCAACGTCGTGCGCCTGCGGATCCCGCCCTTGCGCGAGCGGCGTGAGGACATTCCGATGCTGTTCGCCCGCTTCCTCGGCCGGGCCGCCGACCGTCTCGGCCGCGACATTCCGCCGATCGACGACGCCATCCGTCGCCGGCTGCTGGAGCACGACTGGCCCGGCAATCTGCGCGAACTGGCCAACTACGCCAGCGAGGTCGCGGTCGGCCTGTCCCCGGCGGAACCGGAGCCATCATCTGGGTTGGGCCTGGCCTGCCAGGTTCAGAATTACGAAGCCCAGCTGATCCGCGAGGCCCTGAGCCGTCACAAAGGCGACATCCGCCGCGTAACCGCATCCCTCCAGCTTCCCCGCAAGACCCTGTACGACAAGATGAACCGACATGGGATCGTGCCGGCGCATCATCGCTCGGAAGAGCCTACCTGACCGCCCCGCTCTGCAAGCCTTTCGGCCAAGCAGGCCGAAAGGCCATCGTGGACGCTAGATGCAAGCCGCCACCAGATAGGCATGGCAGGCGCGCGGAAGCTCAACCCGCAACCGCTCCAGACTGACCTCGGACGGATCGGCCTCCATCACCATCCGCACCGATCCGCCCAGCAAGGCGGTCAGCATGAAGGCTACCGACGCCCGATCCGCAAATCGCGCGTCCGGCGCACTGGCCAGCAAGGCGTCGAACATCGCCATCAGCATCTTCGCCGCCTGTCCCATCGGGGCTGAAAGATCGAACTCGGAGGCGATCCCGTAGATCGCCCGCGACGACACGATGTCCGCCATCTTGGCGTCGAGCCAGGCCGCCGCCAGCCCCTCCGCGAGGGTCTTCAGGTCCGCTCCCATCAGGCGCTCGGAGGCGGCGCACATCGCTTCCTCGATCAAAAGCAACTGCTTCTCCACGATCCCGAACAGCAGCGCCTGCTTGTGCGGGTAGTACTGATACATCGTGCCGACCGAGACGCCCGCCCGCTCGGCGACGCGCGTGGTCGTCAGGCGCCCGACGCCGTCGGCCAGCAAAACCTGAATGGTCGCCTGCCGGATCGCTTCGATCGTGGCGGCGGAGCGGGCCTGTTGCGGCGATTTGCGGGGCTGCAGCAGCGTGGGATCGGGCCGGTTCAAATGCGAATTCCAAAACTGAAGGATGCTTCATATTTTGAAGCCTCGCTTCGTCCCCCGCAAGGAGTTTCCCATGCAAACCGTCCTCATCACCGGCTGTTCGACCGGCTTCGGCCGCGAGACCGCGCTGGAATTTCTCGACAAGGGCTGGAACGTCGTCGCCACCATGCGCGACCCGTCCGCCAGCACCCTGCCCGCCTCGCCGCATCTCCGGGTGCTCTCTCTGGACGTCACCGATCCTGACAGCATCGCCGCGGCGGTCGCCGCCGCGGGTCCTGTCGACGTTCTGGTCAACAACGCCGGCATCGGCTGGCTGAACGCCATCGAAGGCACCTCGATGGAGACGGTGCGCCGCCTTTTCGACGCCAACCTGTTCGGAGCCATCGCGATGATGCAGGCGGTGCTGCCGGGCATGCGCGCGCGGCGCTCGGGCGCCATTGTCAACGTCGGGTCGAGTTCGACCTACAAGCCCCTGCCCCTGCTGTCGGTCTATCGCGCCAGCAAGGCCGCTCTCAACGCCCTCACCGAATCCGCTGATCTGGAGCTGGCCGGGTTCGGCATCCGCGCCCGCGTCGTCCTGCCTGGCAGGGCGCCTTCGACGGCCTTCGGCGATAGCGCTCGAAGCCAGGTCACGGGGAATGGCGGTTTCCCCGAGCCCTACGCCGCTTTCGCGCATGAGGTGATGACCGCCTTGACGGCAACCACCGACGAGCCGCTGACAACAGCCCGCGATGTCGCCGAGGCGGTCTATCGCGCCGCGACCGACCCCGACTGCCCGATGATGCTTCCGGCCGGTCCTGACGCCATTGCATGGGCCGCTGCGACGTAACCGGGTTTTGGGCTGACCCGGAAGGTCATCCGGAGGTTCTCGAGATCGCCGGAGTGTGGGCTTGGGCGGCGGTGTGCCGGCAGACGCGCCGCCGCTGATCGTACGCCAAGGTAATCTTGCTCAGCCTTCCAATCCCTCCGCAGCACGATGCCGAACCGCCCTCGCCGCGAAGGTCGGCAGCACCAGCAGCGTCAGGAGGGTCGCCGACAACAGGCCGCCGATCACCACCGTCGCCAGGGGCTTTTGAACCTCCGCCCCGGCCCCGTGGGCCAGCGCCATCGGGACGAAGCCGACGATGGCGACGAGGGCGGTGGTCAGAACGGCTCGAAGACGACTGGAGGCGCCTTCGATGGCGGCGGCGGAAGGCGTCAGCCCCGCCGTCAATCGTTCACGGATCGCCTGCATCAGCACGAGACCGTTCAGGGTCGCCACGCCGGAGACGGCGATGAAGCCGACCGCCGCGGAAACCGAGAAGGGCATGCCGCGCAACAGCAGCGCCAGCGCTCCGCCGACCAGCGCCAGGGGGACGCAGGCGAAGACCAGACCGGCCTCCGCAAACGATCCCAGCGCCAGGAAGAGCAGCACGCCGATCAGCACGAAGACGACCGGAATGACGAGGCCGAAGCGCTGCTCGGCCCGCTCCAGGTTCTCGAACTGGCCGCCCCAATCCAGATAGACCCCGGCCGGAAGTTCGATCTTCGCCACCTGGTTCCGGGCGTCAGCGACGAACCCGCCCAGATCGCGGCCCCGAACATTGGCCTGAACCACCATGCGGCGGCTGCCGTTCTCGCGGCTGATCTGGTTCGGGCCCTCGCCGGTCTGGATACGCGCCACCGAGGACAGCGGCACGATCACCCCGGCGTCGGAGGCGACGGGGAGCGCCGCCAGGGCCGCCGGATCGTTGCGGGCGTCGTCGGGCAGACGGACGACGACGTCGAAACGCCGATCGCCCTCGAAGACGCGCCCCGCCCCGGCGCCGCCGATGCCGATCGAAACCGCCTCGCTGACGTCCGCCGCCGACAGGCCGTAGCTGGCGGCGGCGATGCGATCGACGGTGATGGTGAGGGTAGGCAGGCCGGACGCCTGCTCGACCCGCACGTCCGCCGAGCCGGTGGTCTCCCGGAGCGAGCTCGCGACCTGATCGGCCACGCGCTGGAGCGTGTCGAAGTCGTCGCCATGGACCATGACGGCGAGGTCGGTGCGAACGCCGGAGATCAGCTCGTTGAACCGCAGTTCGATCGGCTGGCTGAACTCGAAAGTGTTGCCGATCTGCTGGGCCGCAACACCTTCGATCCGCTCGATCAGGGCCTCCTTTTCGAGGCTCGGATCGGGCCAATCCTTGCGATCCTTCAGCACGATGACACTGTCGGAAATGTTCGGCGGCATCGGGTCCACCGCCGCCTCGGCCGTGCCGGTGCGCGAGAACATCGTCTCCACTTCCGGCTGGGCCGAAATGGCGCGCTCCAGCGCCATCTGCATGGCCAGAGACTGCTCCAGCGACGCCGACGGCACGCGCAACGCCTGCATGGCGATGTCGCCTTCATCGAGCGTCGGGATGAACTCGCGGCCCAGGGACATGAAGGAGACGGCCCCGATGACGAGGGTCGCCGCCGCCGAGATCAGCACGACCCTGGGCCGCGCGACAGCCGCCTTGATCGCGGGCTGGATGAAGCGGCGCGCGAACCGGAGGATTCGGGTCTCGTGTTCGACGGCCTGGCCGTCTGGACCGACGTGAACGGCCTTGGGATCACGCACCAGCAAGGCGGTCATGGCGGGCACGAAGGTGAAGGAGAAGATGAAAGCCCCGACCAGTGCCAGCATGACGGTCGCGCCCATGGGCTGGAACGTCTTGCCCTCGACCCCTTCCAGCATCAGCAGCGGGGCGAACACGAGCAGGATTATAAGCTGGCCGAAGGCGGCGGGCTTGGCCATCTGTCGGGCGGATTGAACGGCGACGTCCAGTCGCTCTTCGCGGGTCAGCATCCGTCCCGCAGCGGCCCGACGCCGGGTAAGCATCAGCAAGGTGTTCTCGATCACCACCACCGCGCCATCGACCATCAAACCGAAGTCGAGCGCGCCAAGGCTCATCAGGTTTCCGCTGATGCCGAACCGGTTCATGCCGATGACGGCGAACAGAAAGGACAGCGGGATCATCAGGGCGGTGATGGTCGCCGCGCGGATGTTTCCGAGCAGCAGGAACAGAACCAGGATGACCAGCAGCGCGCCCTCGGCGAGGTTCCGGGCGACGGTCGCAATGGTCGAGTTGACCAGTGCGCTGCGGTTCAGAACCGGCGTCGCGACGACGCCGGGCGGCAAGCTGTCGTCCACCACCGCCAGCCTGTCGGCGGCGGCCTGGGCGACGGTGCGGCTGTTGCCGCCCGCGATCATCAAAGCCGTGCCCAGCACCGCCTCGTGGCCGTCGCGGCTGGCGCCGCCCAGGCGCGGAGCCTGACCGATCTCGACCGTGGCGAGGTCGGCGACCCGGACGACCAGACCGCCGCGATTGACGACCGGGGCCTGGGCCAGATCGTCGACGGTCAGGGCCAGGGCGTCGGTGCGCACGACCAGAGCCTCGCCGGCCCGCTGGATGTAGCCGGCGCCCGCCTGGGTGTTGGCCCGCTCGACCGCCTCGACCAGGTCGCCGAGGCCCAGGCCGTAGGCGGCGAGCTGCGCGGCGTTGGGCCGGACGGCGTATTCCTTGACGTAGCCGCCGACCGTATCGACCCCGGCGAGGCCGGGGGCGGTGCGCATCTGGGGTGCGATGATCCAGTCCTGCACCGTGCGCAGATAGGTCGCCTGTTGTTCCGGCGTGGTCAGCCGCTGGCCTTCCGGCGTCAGATAGACCCGTCCGGCCTGCCAGCCGGGCCGGCCCGGCTCGGACAGGGTCCGGCTGTCGAAGGGGACGTAGTCGACCGTCCACATCAGCACCTCGCCGAGGCCGGTGGTGATGGGCGACAGGCCCGGCTCCACCCCTTCGGGAAGCGCCCTGGATGCGGCGGCGAGCCGTTCGGCGACCTGCTGACGCGCGAAATAGATGTCGGTCTGGTCGGTGAAGATCGCGGTGATCTGGCTGAAGCCGCTACGCGACAGCGACCGGGTGCTGGTCAGGCCGGGGATGCCGGCCAGGGCCGTCTCCAGCGGATAGGTGACCTGCCGCTCGATCTGCGCGGGCGCGAGGGCGGGGGCGACGGTGGTGATCTGCACCTGACGGTTGGTGATGTCGGGAACCGCGTCGATCGGCAGCCTGGTCAGTTCGAACAGACCCAGCGCCGCGACGAGGCCGACGGCGATGACGACGAACCAGCGGAACCTGACCGACGCTTTAATGATGGCTTTGAACATGATTGGCGCCTCTAGTGCCCGTGCCCGGCCTCGCCCTTGGCGAGTTCGGCTTTGAGGAGGAAGGCGTTGGCCCCGACGATGCGTTCGGCCCCGGTCAGACCACCGAGGATTTCCGTCCGGGCGCCAGCCTGACGGCCGACCAGAACCGGCGCGACGCGGAATCCCGTCGCGGTTCGGACGAAGACGACGCTTGCGCCTTCGACGGTCTGGACGGCTTCGGACGGCACGGTGACGCCGCCGGCGGTCCCTCCGGTGACGATGCTGCCGGTCACCGCCGATCCGGCGGGCGGCAGGCTGGAGCCTGTCGGACGGGCGCGAATGACGGTCGCCCCGCTCCCACCCCCGGCGCCGGCGGCGACGCCGGTGACGACGGCGTCGAACTCGCCCGCCGGGCCCTGGACGCGCATGGATGATCCGGCGCGGACCTGGGCCGCAAGCGCCGGCGGAGCATTGAAGACGATCTCCATCCGCGCAGGGTTGGTGACCTCGGCGATGACTCCGCCCTGGGCCGCGAAGCCGCCCGGACCGACCTGAACGCTGGTGACCACGCCCGCGATCGGACTCGTCACGCTGAGCCGACCCG
>JAXHTU010000160.1:0-3823 GCA_034189955.1 Pseudomonadota bacterium
CAAGAAGGCGGCGACAGGCGCCCTGCCCTGCCCCCTGCCCCGGCCCGTGGCCAGGACATGGCCCCAGACCGGCGCTTCGCGGCAGAGCGCCACGGCGGGACGGGCAAGAGAGGTCAGGAGACCGGGATGGGACGAGGTCATGGCGCCCGGATCATCGCCGGATTGTGGTTTACAGTGGGTTAATCGCACCCCGCGAAGGTTTCGCATGCGAAACCCTTGGCAAAGCCTGCCGTCACTGGAAGGTTTCGCATGCGAAACCCTTTCGGGCTCCGGATCAGCCCAGGCGTTCGGCCGCCCAGGCCTTCAGATCCGCCAGGAAATCCTCGTCCACGGCCTTGCCGGACAGCACCGCGCGCCCCGCCTTCGCCTGAAGCCTCAAGCCCGGAGCCAGCTCGGCCGGCTTCGTCTTCGGTGCCCCCTGCCCTTTCAGCGCGGCCTCGATGATCCGCCGCTCCTCGGCCGGATCCGCGGGCCGGTTGGCCTGGAGCGCGGCCGAGATCCGCGCCGCCGCCGAGGCATCGGCCTCCACCGCCCTGACGATGGCGAGGCCCAGGTGCTCGGGGATCGCGGTCGGGAAGAAGAAGGTCTTGCCCATCTTCTCCTTCAGCACCGCGAAGGTGCCGATCTTCGACCGCTTGGCCTTGGGCGCATTGGCGAAAAGCCCGCGGATCGCGGACTGGACGTCGGGATAGACGCGCTGGTTGACGGCGGCGACCGCGATGTTGGCGCGCTCGTAGAAGGACAGCCCGGCGCGGATCTCGTTTTCCTCGACCATCGCGCGATAGGCCTCGCGGCTCGACTCGGGCCGGCGCACGAAAGCGAGGACCTGGGCCAGGCCAAGCCGGCGCAGCGCCTCGATGCGGCGGAGGCCCGAGATCAGCCCATAGCTTTCGGGGCCGAGACGGACCACCTCGATCGGGGTCTGCTGGCCGCGCTCGCCGATCGAGGCCATCAGCGCCTCCATCTCGTCGGCGTCGAGGACCAGCCGGTCGCGCGCCAGGTGGTGGACGAGGATCTGCGCCACGGGCAGCTTCTTGACCACCCTGCCCTCGGCCTCGGCCTCGGTCATCGCCTGGACGACCTCTTCCAGCGCCGAGCGGTTCGCCACCTCGCCCGCGACCTCGGCAATGGGCATCCGGGCGCGCGTCACCGGGGGCGCCATGGATTTCGTCTCCAGATCGGCGGGAAAGGCCCCGTCGGGCATCTCGAGCCGTTTGCGCTTCGCCATTGTCCCCTATCCTTCCGGTGTTGCTTCGCGGCTCATTCCGCAGCCTGCGCCTGCGCCAGCTCGTCCCGCCGCCAGGCCCCGATCAGAAGCCGCTTCACCCCGGCCCAGGTCGCATCGAAGGCCATGCGGCCGCGGGCATAGGTCTCGCGGTTGAAATCGCGGTAATCGGCCTCGTAGATGCCCGCCACCTGCTCGCCGGCCTGGCCGACAAGTGCCGTGAAGTCCTGACGATAGGGTGAAAGCACCGTTCCCAGGTAAGCCTGCATCAGCGCCGCGAACTCGCCCTGCTGGCCGGCGTCGTAGCGCGTGACGACGGCGCGCACTGCGTCCCATTCGAAGGACAGCCCCTGGCGGCCGAGCGCGCGGGCGGCGATGTTCTCGCCTTCTTCGATGCTGGCGAAGGTGGCGTGGAGCATGTCGAAGAAGCGGCCCGTCGATTCGAACTCGAGGAAACTGGCGCCTGTCGGCACGAGGAGGATGTCGGCGGCGGCGAGCGCGTTGATCGTGAGGTAGCCGAGAGCGGGCGGCGTATCGAGGATGACGAGGTCGTAGGCGTCGAGCGTGCCGTCGGCGGCAAGCCGGTCCGAGAGCGCGTCCCAGAGCTTCCACGACCGCGCGGCCATCCGCCAGACCGGCACCTGGAACTCGGCCCAGTAGAGGTCGAGCTGCGCGCCGATAAGGTCGATGTTGGGCCAGTGCGTCTTCTGGACGAGATCGGGCGCGGAGAGCGTCATCGCCTGCGCCACGCTGTCGTCGAGGGGCAGGGGGGCCTCGCCCCGGTCGATCCGGGCCCGGTTCTGGGCCTGCGCATGTTCGCCGTAGTGGCGCGCCAGAAGCGGGAAGACGGTGGTCCACTCGTCCGCGACCCGCCCGCCGAAGATCGAGGTCATCGAACCCTGGCTGTCGAGGTCGACGACAAGGACGCGGTAGCCGTCGAGGGCGGCCGACATGGCGAGGTGCGCCGCCGTCGAGGTCTTGCCGACGCCGCCCTTGAAGTTGGCGACCGCCAGCACCTTGGCGGGCAGGCCCGCCGGGCGGTAGGGCATGTAGTCCCGGCCCTTCGAGCCTTCGGCGGCGAAGAAGGCGCGGAGCCGCAGCACCTCGTCGAGGGTGAACCACTTGGCGCCGCCCTCGGTCTCGGTCAGGCCCTGGGGCAGGTCGGGATTCTGGCGCAGTACGCGGCGGAAATGCGCGGGTGCCACGGGGATCAGGTACTTGGAGATCTCCCAGGTCGAGAAGCGGCGGAGCGATTTCAGCCCCTGCTCGTTCAGCCCGCGCTGTGCGAGGTCGTCGCGTCCCCGCCGGCAGGCCTCGGCGATGCGCGAGAAGCCCTCGGTCGACAGCGGCGCGCCAAGGGCGGTTTCCGCCTCGTCGGGGGACAGTCCGTGATAGGGGGCCAGGTCGTCGCTGCTCATCGACGGGTGCCTCATGTTACGTGTTTTGGACAGTGTAGCGACAAACGCGTCACATGAGAAGAGACCTGTGACCCCTCTTCTCTTTTCTCAGGCAATTCCAGCGGATTTCGGCCTTTCCGGCGGTTCGATCGGCGCACCGGACACAGGCGTCCAAGTTATTCTTGGGTTAATTGAAGTTACGGGTCCAGCGGCTTTCGCCAAGGGCCGGGGATCGCATGGTTTTTTCGCCCCTACCGAGCCTTGGGCGATTCCGAACCCCCGAAAGACCGACTCCGATCCGCCGAGCCGGCGACTCCGATCCCCCGTTGTCCGGGGCCGCAGGACTGGCGCGGACGCCCCCCTGTGGATAACCTCGGCGTCAACGAAACGACGAATCTCCGGGTCCACGCGAAAAGGATAACGGGGAGAACAGGGGCACGCATGAGCAGGGCAGGGGGGATCGCACCCCGGATGGACGATTTCTTCGTCTGCGACTTCCTCGGCGTGGCGCCGAAACACGACCTCGCCTCGATGGAGCATCCGCTGTTCTCGCTCGCGACCCGGCCCGACCGCCGCATCCTGTCCTATCGCCATAACGACGTCGAAGTGACGGTGACGCCGAGCGTGAAGGGCCGCGCCACGATCTTCGACGCCGACATCCTGATCTTCTGCATCAGCCAGCTGATGGCGGCGCTGAACGCCGGCCGCGCCGTGGGGCGCACGCTGACGCTGACGGCGCACGATCTTCTCCTTGCCACGGGACGCGAGACCGGCGGCGACAGCTATCGCCGTCTGCGCGAGGCCTTCGAGCGGCTGGCGGGCACGCGGATCACGACGAACATCGTCACCGGCGACGAGGAGGTCACCTCGGGCTTCGGCCTGATCGAGGCCTGGGAAATCGTGCGCAGGACGCGCGCGGGGCGGATGGTCAGGCACAAGGCGGTCATCGAGGGCGTGGAGCTGACAATGCGTGAACTTCTGAACGTGTTCAGAAAGCACGGGATCGAGCCTATTTCCCCTCAGGTAGGCGAGCGCTTCGACCCTCAGCAGCACGAGGCCATGTTCGAGGCGCCGCTTCCCGGCACGAGGGCAGGCGAAATCATCCAGGTCGAGGCGGACGGTTTCATGTTGCACGACCGGCTACTTCGTCCGGCGCGGGTGGGCGTCAGCTCAGTGCCGTCGTCCTAAGACGTCAGCATAG
>JAXHTU010000161.1:0-3686 GCA_034189955.1 Pseudomonadota bacterium
GCCGCCGTGTCCCTCGGCCTGTTGACGTTCGCGCCGAATCCGCTAGACGGCAAGCGTCCGAATCCGGCCGGCTGTGCGGAACCGCCCCGGCCCCGGTGGACAACCCTGTGCATATCTGTGGGCGGACTGAATTCACGAAAGTGAATCAGAGATTTGCGTTTTCCACAGAAACGGGCCCCGCGAGCGTCTCCTGATCGATCCAACGGCGGATGAAGGCCTGGGCGGGCGCGGCGGAGGCCGCGACGAAATGCTGGAAGCCGTGCGGCGCCAAGGGAACCTCGAGCAGGACGGTCGCGGCATGGGCTGACCAGCGTTCGGCCATGAGCTGGCTGTCGTCGCGCAGGGGATCGGCTTCGCCCGTGACGAACAGGGCCGCGGGCATGCCCGACAGGTCGCCGTAGAGCGGGGAGACGTCGGGCGAGCGCCGGCCGACCTCATCCCGGTCCGGGGTGAGCCGCCCGAGATCGCGCACGAGGTTCGGGCCGTCGAACAGAAGGGTGCGGGCGTCGGCCGTGCGCACCGAAGGGGTTCCCGCGAGGTCGAACACGCCCTGGACGAAGACCGGGGCGGGGAGGGGCGCGACGCCCTCGTCGCGGAGTTGCTGCAAGGCGAGGGCGGCGAGATGGGCGCCGGCCGACTCGCCGATGAGGAAGACGCGATCCACCGCGAAGCGGGCCCGGCCCTCGTTCATCGCCCAGCGGAGGGCGGCGACGCAGTCGGCCACGGCGTCGGGCATCCAGACCCCGCGAACCTCGTCGAGCAGACGGTAGTCGACCGAGGCCACCGCCAGTCCGGCCTCGGCCAGATGGCCGGTCAGGCGGTCGTTCAGGGCGGCGCTGCCGAGGACCCAGCCGCCGCCGTGCAGGTCCACCACGAGAGCGCGTGGCGGACCGGCGGGCGCCAGAAGGCGGAGCGGCAGCGGCCCGCCGGGGCCGGGGATGATCTCCAGCGAGACAGAGACGCCGCGCCGCTTCAGGGCCGTGGAGCTGATCCGGCCGGCGGCGGTGCTGAGCATGCTGTTCAGCCGCATGCCGACGGCCAGTCGCCAGCCGCCGAGCTTCAGGCGCGGGGCGTGGGCCATGCCGGCGTTGACCCGCCGGGCGGCCGCGATCTGCGCCGGGGTGAGCTGAAGCTGATGAACCGTCAGGGACATGCGATCACCACGGCGCAGGGGTCAGGTCGACAGGGCTTCCCGTTTCGCCTCCAGCTCCAGCCATTCCTCCTCGGCGGCGGCGAGGAGGGACCGGGCGCGCTCGGCGTTGGCGGTGGCGCGGTCGAAGGCCTTGCGGTCGCGGGCGAACAGCCCCGCGTCGGACAGGGTCGCTTCGTGGCGGGCGATGTCGGCGGGCAGGGACGCGAGCAGCCCCTCCAGCTCCTTGAGACGGTGGGTGTCCTTGAAGGTCATCTTCGCCGGCTTCACCGGCGCCACAGAAGCGGGGGCGGGCGTCGCCTCGGCCCGTTTGGCGGCTTCCTTGTCCTGCGGCCGCGGATTGGCGCCGGGGCGCAGGAAGCCGGGGTTCTGGCGGATGAAGTCGGTCCAGCCGCCCGGCGTCTCGACGATGTCGCCGCGGCCGTTCATGGCGATGGTCGAGGTGGCGAGGCGGTCGACGAAGTCGCGGTCGTGGCTGACCAGGATCAGGGTGCCGTCATAAGCCTCGAGCAGTTCCTCAAGCTTGTCGAGGGTGTCCATGTCCAGGTCGTTGGTCGGTTCGTCGAGGACCAGCATGTTGGCTGGCTTGGCCAGGGCGATGGCCAGCAGCAACCGGTTGCGCTCGCCGCCCGACAGGGTCGAGATCGGCTGGCGCAGCTGGCCTTCCTGGAACAGGAAGTCCTTGGCGTAGGCGACGACGTGTTTGGAGATGCCGCGCACGAGGATGGAGTCGCCGCCGCCGGGGGTGAGGGCGTCCCACAGCGTCATGTCGCTGCGCAGGCCCTCGCGCGACTGGTCGAGGTAGACCGGGTCGAGGTTGGCGCCCAGCTTGACCGTGCCTTCGTCGGGGGCGAGCTCGCCGAGCAGGATCTTGACCAGGGTGGTCTTGCCGGCCCCGTTGGGGCCGACGATGGCCAGGCGGTCGCCGCGGATGACGCGGGTGGTGAAGGGCTTGATGACCGGCCGGTCGCCGAAGCTCTTCGAGACGCCCTTAAGGTCCGCCACCAGCTTGCCGGAGGTGGAGCCCGAGTCGACGCCGAGGTTGAGTTCGCGCGGGACGTCCTTGAGCCGTTCACTGCGGTCGGCGCGCAGGGCGTCCAGCGAACGAGCGCGGCCCTCGTTGCGGGTGCGGCGCGCGGTGATCGAGCGGTAGAAGGTCTCGGTCTCGCGCTCGATGGTCCTGGTCAGGCGCTGCAGCGACTGGGCCTCTTCCTCCTGGACCTTGGTCGACCATTCGTCGAAGGCGGCGAAGCCCTTGTTCAGGGTGCGGACGCGGCGGCCTTCCAGCCAGTGGCAGGACTGGGTGACGCGGTTGAGGAAGGCGCGGTCGTGGCTGACCACGAGGACGGCGAAGCGGGCGCTGATCAGCTCGTTCTCGAGCAGTTCGATGGCGAGGATGTCGAGGTGGTTGGTCGGTTCGTCGAGCAGGAGCAGGTCCGGCTCCTCGGCGAAGGCCTTGGCCAGGGCGGCGCGGCGGATCTCGCCGCCGGACAGGTTGACGGCCGGCTTGGCCGGGTCGAGACCGAAGGTGGTCAGCCAGGACTCGGCGGTCCACGGCTGGGCGTCGCCGGAGATGGCGTAGTCGAGCAGGGTGTCGCCGGCGATGTCCGGCTCTTGCGGCACATAGGCGAAGCGGACGCCGGCCTGGACCGAGCGATCGCCGGCGTCGGGCTCGATCAGACCCATGACCATCTTCATCAGGGTGGACTTGCCCGCGCCGTTGCGGCCGACGAGGGCGGCGCGGGTTCGCGGCTCGACAGAGATGTCGACGCCGTCGAACAGCGGGCGCTGGCCGTCCTGCAGACGGACGTCCTTGAGGGCGACGAGGGGCGGTCTTGCCGAGGCTTTGGCGGCCATGGGTGCTTTCGGACGAGAGGCGGAGTATGGGGAGCGGGTGGATGTAGAGCGTACCGACCCGGCGACCAAGCCTTTCTGGCAGACCAAGCGTCTGGAGCAGATGACCCGCGAGGAGTGGGAGAGCCTGTGCGACGGCTGCGGACTGTGCTGTCTGGTGCGGTTCGAGGACGAGGATACGGGCAAGGTCGTGCCCACCCGGGTGCATTGCAAGCTGTTCGATTCGGCGCGCTGCACCTGTATCGACTACGTCAACCGGCGCGAACAGGTGCCGGACTGCATCAAGCTGACGCCGTGGAACATTGAGGCGCTGGGCTGGATGCCGGGGTCGTGCGCCTATCGTCGCATCAACGAGGGGCGCGGGCTGGCCAACTGGCATCCGCTGGTCTCCGGGGACCCCGAGAGCGTGCACGAGGCCGGGGTGTCGGTGCGGGGGCAGACGGTGTCGGAGCTGGCGTTGAAGGATCCCGAGGACGCCCTCGACTTCGAGGCGCCGGAGTGGATCCCCGAACGCGGTCTGGAGCCGCGCTGACTGGACGAGAGGGCCGGAACGCAAGGTCACGGGACCCGCGTGACGCTGTGCTTACAATTCGCGAATCTATAGTCTAGTTATCAAAATTAAAGCGATAGAGATCAAGCGACTAAGCTTTTCTCGAATCGTTTTATCTGTCCCAGGGCGCTG
>JAXHTU010000162.1:0-3671 GCA_034189955.1 Pseudomonadota bacterium
CGCCTTCGGCCTCGGCCTGACCCTGTTCACCGTGACCCTGGCGCTCAACTTCATCGCCCAGCGCATCGTCCAGACCTATCGGCAGCAGTATGACTGACGCGACCGTCACCCCGGACAAATCCGCCGGCTCCGAGGGCTCCGTCCGCATCGACCGCCTGCGCGCCGGTCTCAAGCGGCGCTACGCCCGCGAGCGGCGGTTCAAGCTGTACGGCCTGCTGGCCATCGGCGTGGCGGTCGGCTTCCTGCTGCTGCTGCTCGGCCGGCTGGTCGAACAGGGCCATACGGCCTTCTACGCCCATACCATGACCGTGCCCGTCTATATGGACCCGGCCCGGATCGACCCCGCCTATCCCCAGGGCACCAATTTCGAGCTGCTGGCGGCCGAACAGGCGCTGGCGCGGCTGGGCGTCGTCGACGACGCCGAAGGGACCCAGGCGACCGCCATGCGCGGCCTGTTCTCGTCGGAACTCAAGTTCGTCGCCGCCGAGCTGATCCAGGAACAGCCGGAGCTGATCGGCCAAACGGTCTCCATCGACGCGCCTTTGGCCGATGACGCCGACCTCTATTTCAAGGGCGAGATCTCGCTCGACACCCCCGCCGCCCAGCGCCGTCTGTCCAACCAGCAGATCGCCTGGCTGGACCAGATGCAGGCCAACGGCCGGATCGAGAGCCATTTCAACACCGGCCTGTTCACCAAGGGCGATTCGACCGAACCGGAGCTGGCCGGGGTTCTCGGCGCCGTGATCGGCTCGGCCCTGATGCTGCTGGTCACCGCCGCCATCGCCATTCCGCTGGGCGTCGGCGCGGCCCTGTATCTGGAGGAGTTCGCGCCCAAGGGCCGGATCACCGACATGATCGAGGTCAACATCAACAACCTGGCCGCCGTGCCGTCGATCATCTACGGCCTGCTGGGGCTGGCCCTGTTCATCAACTGGATGCACCTGCCGCGCGCCAGCCCGCTGGTCGGCGGTCTGGTGCTGGCCCTGATGGCCCTGCCGACCATCATCATCGCCACCCGCTCGTCGCTGAAGGCGGTGCCGCCCTCGATCCGCGAGGCCGCCCTGGCCATGGGCGCGTCGAGGACCCAGACGGTGTTCCAGCACACCCTGCCCCTGGCCATGCCCGGGGTCATGACGGGGGCCATCATCTCCATGGCCCACGCCCTGGGCGAGACCGCCCCGCTGCTGCTGATCGGCATGGTCAGCTTCGTGCCGGGCATCCCCCACGCCCTGACCGAACCGACCGGCGCCCTGCCCTCGCTGGTCTACATCTGGGAAAACGCCTCGGAGCGCGCCTTCCACGAACGCACCGCCGCGGCCATTCTCGTCCTCCTCACCTTCATGGTCGTCATGAACGCCGCCGCAGTCGTTCTGCGGCGCCGCTTCGAACGCCGGTGGTAGTCTGATGAAGTTCAATCTGTTTCGCGCGCCGGAAGGCGCCTCGGGCGGTCCCGGCGGCGACAAGCCGGCGATGACCCCGCCCCCCGTCCTGCACAGCGCCGATCCGAACGCGCCGATCAAGATCGCGGCGCGCAACGTCTCGGTCTTCTACGGCGACAAACAGGCGCTGTTCGACGTCTCGATGGACATCGCCGACAAGACCGTCACCGCCCTGATCGGTCCGTCCGGCTGCGGCAAGTCGACCTTCCTGCGGACCATGAACCGCATGAACGACACCATCGCCAGCGCCCGGGTGACGGGCCGGATCGATATCGACGGTTCCGACGTCAACGCCCGCTCGGTCGACCCCGTCCTGCTGCGCGCCCGCGTCGGCATGGTGTTCCAGAAGCCCAACCCCTTCCCCAAGACCATCTTCGAGAACGTCGCCTACGGCCCGCGCATCCACGGCCTCGCCCAGGGCAAGGCCGAGCTGGAGGAGATCGTCGAGGCCTCGCTGAGGCGCGCCGGCCTGTGGGAAGAGGTCGCCGACCGCCTGCACTCGCCCGGCACGGGCCTGTCCGGCGGCCAGCAACAGCGTCTGGTCATCGCCCGCGCCATCGCGGTCGAGCCCGAGGTGATCCTGATGGACGAGCCCTGCTCGGCCCTGGACCCGATCGCCACGGCCAAGATCGAGGAGCTGATCGACGAGCTGCGCGAGCGCTACTGCATCGTCATCGTCACCCACTCCATGGCCCAGGCCGCGCGGGTCAGCCAGCGCACCGCCTTCTTCCACATGGGGCGGCTGGTCGAGATGGGCGACACCGAAGACATCTTCACCAACCCGCGCGAACGGCGCACCCTCGACTACATCACCGGTCGTTTCGGCTAGGGACCCGCCCATGACCCAGCACACCGTCAAGGCCTACGGCGACGAACTGGACCAGCTGACCGCCGAGGTCGCCCGCATGGGCGGCCTGGCCGAGGCCCAGGTCGCCGACGCCATCGAATCCGTCGCCCGCCGCGACGTCGCCCTCGGCCGCGCCGTGATCGAGCGCGACCACAAGCTGGACGCCCTGCACCGCGAGATCGAGAAGAAGGCCATCCGCCTGATCGCCCTGCGCCAGCCGGTCGCCTCCGACCTGCGCCGCACCCTGTCGGCGATGAAGCTGGCCACCGACCTGGAGCGCACCGGCGATCTGGGCAAGAACATCGCCAAGCGCGGCCTGATCCTCGCCGAGGGCGAGCCGATGCAGCCCCTGACCCGCTCGATCGAGCGGATGGGCAAGCTGGTCTCCATGCGGCTGCGCGACGTGCTGGACGCCTATGCCGCCAGCGAGATCGATCGCGCCGTCGCCGTCTGGCACACCGACGACGAGGTCGACGAACACTACAACAGCCTGTTCCGCGAACTGCTCACCTACATGATGGGCGATCCGCGCATGATCGGGGCCTGCACCCACCTGTTGTTCATGGCCAAGAACCTCGAGCGCATCGGCGACCACGCCACCAACATCGCCGAGACCATCTATTACGAGGTCACCGGCCAGGAGTTCACGGGCGAACGTCCGCGCTGGAATCCCGACGTCGCGGAAGACATCCCCGAACCGCCGACCACCGCCTGAGTTCCTGGAGAACCGTTGTGCAGCCCTATGTTCTGGTGATGGAAGACGAGGACGCCCTGGCGACCCTCGTTCAGTACAATCTCGAAAAGGAAGGCTATCGCGTCGTCATCGCCGCCGACGGCGAGGAGGGCATGCTGCAGATCGAGGAGCGGCTGCCGGACCTGGTGCTGCTGGACTGGATGCTGCCCAAGCTGTCGGGCATCGAGGTCTGCCGCCGCATCCGCGGCAAGCCGGAAACCCGCAACCTGCCGGTCATCATGCTGACCGCGCGCGGCGAGGAGACCGATCGCGTGCGCGGCCTCGACACCGGCGCCGACGACTATATGACCAAGCCGTTCTCGATGGTCGAGCTGAACGCCCGCATCCGCGCGGTGCTGCGCCGCATCCGTCCGGGTCTGGCCGACGACCGCCTGACCCACGGCGACATCGTCATCGACCGCGTCGCCCACCGCGTCCGCCGGGCCGGCACCGAGATCCACCTCGGCCCGACCGAATTCCGCCTGCTGGACCATCTGATGCAGCACCCGGGCCGGGTGTTCAGCCGCGAACAGCTGCTGGACGCGGTCTGGGGCAGCGACGTCTATGTCGAGGCCCGCACCGTCGACGTCCACGTCGGCCGCCTGCGCAAGGCGCTGAACATCGAGGGCACGGTCAATCCGATCCGCACGGT
>JAXHTU010000163.1:0-3613 GCA_034189955.1 Pseudomonadota bacterium
CAATCCGAAGCTGGTCTATTGCTCCATCACCGGCTTCGGCCAGGACGGGCCCGACGCCCACCGCGCCGGCTACGACTATATGATCCAGGCCATGGGCGGGCTGATGTCGGTGACCGGCCAGCCCGACGGCGCGCCGGGCGCCGAGCCGATGAAGGTCGGGGTCGCCGTGGTCGACCTGTTCACCGGCCTCTACGCCTCCAACGCCATTCTGGCCGCCCTGCTGCACGCCCGCGCCACGGGTCAGGGTCAGCAGATCGACATCGCCCTGTTCGACGTCCAGGCGGCCATGCTGGCCAATCAGGCGACCAACTATTTTGTCTCCGGCAAGGCCCCGACGCGGATGGGCAACGCCCACCCCAATCTGGCCCCCTACCAGCCCTTTCCGTGTACGGACGGTATGCTGGTGATCGCCGTCGGCAATGACGGCCAGTTTCGCGCCCTGGCGGCCGCGCTGGGCGCGTCCGGCCTCGGCGCCGACCCGCGATTCCTGACCAACGCCCTGCGCATCGAGCATCGCGCCGTCATGACCGCCGAGCTCTCGGCCCTGACGGCCGGGCATACGATGGCGTCGCTGATGGCGGCGCTGGAGACGGAAGGGGTGCCGTGCGGCCCGGTCAACACCGTGGATCAGGTGTTCGAGGAGCCGCAGGCCAAACACCGCGGGCTGGAGGTGACGCAGGCCCGGCCCGACCTGTCCGCCCCCGTCCGCACCGTCGCCTCGCCGATCCGGATGTCGCTGACGCCGGTCGCCTACGACCGTCCGCCGCCGGCGCTCGGAGCGGATACAGGGGATGTTCTGGGCGAACTCTGACTCCGGCTCAGGCGGGACAGCCGGCCAGAAGGTAGAACATCGCCATGATGGCGACGACGGCGGCTCCGATCTTCCTGGCCGGACCGAGAACGCCGGAGATCTCGTCCTCGTCGAGGTCGCCGACCTTCCCGGGGTTCGCTTCCAGGGTCCAGCCGCTCTCGTCCTGATCGACCTCGGCGGCAAAGGCCCCCTCGCGCGCGCGGTTCACGATGTCGCGCGCCTCGGTGATCCGGTCTTCAGGCGCGACGACCCGGACGCCGCCGATCGCGATATGCAGATGCGGCATCATGGTCGCCATGTCGCGGTCGGGCAGCCGGGCGAAGATGCCGTGCCGCTTCAGCAGGGCGGTGGCGAGTTCGGCCTCCGGAAGCGTCGAAAACCGGGCGACCTCGAACTCGCGCACGGCGGGCCTACAGGTCCAGCAGCGCCCGCGCCGGATCCTCCAGCAACTCCTTGACCCGCACGAGGAAGGTCACCGCCTCCTTGCCGTCGACGATGCGGTGGTCGTAGCTCAGCGCGAGATACATCATCGGCCGGATCACCACCTGGCCGTCGACCGCCATCGGCCGCTGGACGATGTTGTGCATGCCCAGAATGCCCGACTGCGGCGCGTTCAGGATCGGCGTCGACATCAGCGAGCCATAGGTGCCGCCGTTGGTGATGGTGAAGGTGCCGCCCTGCAGCTGGTCCAGCGTCAGGTCGCCGTCCCGGGCCGCCTTGCCCAGCGCCGCGATCCCCTTCTCGATGCCCGCCAGCGTCAGCGTATCGGCGTCGCGCAGGACAGGAACGACCAGCCCCTTCTCGGTGCCGACGGCGACGCCGATGTCATAGTGGTTCTTGTAGATGATGTCGGTGCCGTCGATCTCGGCGTTGACGGCGGGGATTTCCTTCAGGGCCGCGACGATGGCCTTGGTGAAGAAGCTCATGAAGCCGAGCTTCACCCCGTGGCGCTTCTCGAAGACCTCCTTGTACTGGCTGCGCAGGGCCATGACGTTGGTCATGTCCACCTCGTTGAAGGTGGTCAGCTGGGCCGCGGTGTTCTGCGATTCCTTCAGCCGGCGGGCGATGGTCTGGCGCAGCCGGGTCATCTTGACCCGCTCCTCGCGCGGCTGGTCGGCGCGCGGGGCGGCGGGCGCCGCCGGCTTGGCGGCCGGGGGCGCAGCAGGGGCGGCGCCGATGGCGGCGACCGCATCGGCCTTGGTGATGTTGCCCTTCGGCCCGGTGGCGGCCAGCGCCTTCGGGTCGAGATTGTTCTCGGTCACCACGCGCTGCACGGCCGGGGACAGGTGCGGCGCGTCGCCCGAGGTGATCTGGGCCGAGCCGGCGTTGGCAGAACCGCCTGAGGCTGGGGCGGCGGCGGGGGCGCCCTCGCCCGAGGCGGCGAGGCTGCCGATCTGCTGACCGGGCGTGACGGTCGAGCCGGACTCGGCCTCGATGGTCAGGACGCCGGCGGCGGGGGCGGAGACCTCGACCGCGACCTTGTCGGTCTCGATCTCGACCAGCAGTTCGTCCTTGGCGACCGTGTCGCCGGACTTCTTCAGCCAGGTCCCCATCGTGCCTTCGGCGACGCTCTCGCCCATGGTCGGGGTCATGATGGCGACGGAGCCGCCCGAAGCGGCGGGGGCGGCGGCGGGCGCCGCCGGGGCCGGGGCCGGAGCGGCTTCAGCCTTCGGCGCGGGCGCCGCCTTGGCCTCGGCCTTGGGGGCTTCGGCGGACGGCGCGGCGCTCGCACCCTCGGTGACCACGCCCAGCACCGCGCCGGGGGTCACGGTCTCGCCGTCCGGCGCCTTGATCTCGGACAGGACGCCGTCCGACGGCGACACGACTTCCAGCGAGACCTTGTCGGTCTCCAACTCGACCAGGACCTCGTCCTTCTTCACGGCGTCGCCGGCCTTCTTCGTCCACTTGCCGATCGTGGCTTCGGTGACGGATTCGCCGAGGGCGGGGGTCAGGATGTCGGCCATGGGGGGCTCTCTAACTTCTGGCTTTTGTCATCCCGGAAACCGCGCAGCGGCTATCCGGGACGGGATGGCTTATCAGGCGAAGGCGTCGGTCAGGAAGGCGTCGAGTTCTTTCAGGTGCCGGCTCATCAGCCCCGCGGCGGTCGAGGCCGAGGCCGGACGACCGACGTAGCGGGCCCGTTTGGCCTTCACGTCCATCTTCTCCAGCGTCAGCTCGATCCACGGATCGACGAAGGTCCAGCCGCCCATGTTCTTGGGCTCTTCCTGGCACCAGACCAGTTCGGCGTTGGGGAAGCGGGCCAGTTCGGTCATCAGCGACTTCATCGGCCACGGATAGAACTGCTCCATCCGCATCAGATAGACGTCGTCGGTCTGGTCGCGCTCGCGGCGCTCCAGCAGGTCGTAATAGACCTTGCCCGAGCACAGCACGACCCGGCGGATGTCGGCGTCGGGCTTGAGCGTCACCCCGGCGACCTCGGGCCGCGTCTGGGCGTCGTCGTGCAGGATGCGGTGGAAGGAGCTGCCCTCGGCCATGTCGGCGATGGTCGAGACCGCCTTCTTGTGCCGCAGCAGGCTCTTGGGCGTCATGATGATCAGCGGCTTGCGGAACGGCCGGTGCATCTGGCGACGCAGGATGTGGAAATAGTTGGCCGGCGTGGTGCAGTTGGCGACCTGGATGTTGTCCTCGGCGCACTGCTGCAGGAAGCGTTCGAGACGGGCCGAGGAGTGTTCCGGCCCCTGCCCCTCGTAGCCGTGCGGCAGCAGCATGGTCAGGCCGCACATGCGCAGCCATTTGCGCTCGCCCGAGGTGGTGATCGACCAGTTCATCACCTCGGGCGAG